>NZ_JBDOQV010000012.1:0-192570 GCF_039839345.1 Roseovarius sp. CAU 1744
TGGCCTTTTGCGAGTCGTCCATATGAGCAGAATGATCCGCTTCGGCCTTTACTGCAATGACGTAGGCCTCAACTTCACTAGGATGTGTAGGCAGCGGAATGTATGAATCGTCGTCGCCGTGATTATGCCCGTTGTCGACGGTGTCGTCGTGCCCTGTATGGTCGTCGCCACCATTATCGACGGTGTCGTCATGTCCTGTATGGTCGTCGCCACCATTATCGACGGTGTCGTCATGGCCTGTATGGTCGTCGCCACCATTATCGACGGTGTCGTCATGGCCTGTATGGTCATCACCGCCATTATCGACGGTATCGTCATGTCCTGTATGGTCGTCGCCACCATTATCGACGGTATCGTCATGTCCTGTGTGGTCGTCGCCGCCGTTATCGACGGTGTCGTCATGGCCTGTGTGGTCATCACCGCCATTATCGACGGTATCGTCGTGCCCGGTGTGGTCGTCGCCAGTCCCGTCGGTGTGGTCACCGTGGTCGTGATCGTCACTGGATCCGATATGCGACAGGTTGTCAGAACCGATCAGCTCTCTCTGACCGCCTGAATCGGGCCCTTGCCACTCAAGCTGCAGGGTCTGCGTGCCGCGGTTTTCGATATAGCGAATCTCGATCTCATGCGAGCCGGCTTCGAGCGTGATCCACCTGGCGGTTGTCCGGGGGTCGTTTGAATCCGAATGTTTGTTGAAAAGGACGCGCTTGCCGTCAACATAGACTGCTGCAGTATCGTCCGAAGACAAGTACAGTTTATACCGGCCGCCTTCTTCCACGTTCAGATGTCCGCTGTAGCGCGCAGCGAAGTGGTTGATCGCGCCATCTTCCCAGAAAGACTCACGGGTGCGGTAATAGCTCAGGTCGTCGACGTCTTCGACCGTGTCCGGGGTCTCGTTGAAATTGACCCGGCCCAGCGAAGTCGTCTCTTTCGACAGGATGAAATACTCGGCCTTGAGGCCCGCAACCTCCACACCTTGGTCGTCATCGTGACCGTCCATACCATCATGCAAGCCGCCGCGGGCATCCTCATGATCGTCGCGGTCAGCATGATCGCTGTCCGCCGGCGCATTCTTCTTTTGCGCGGCTTTCCTGACAGCTTCTTGATGTCTTTTCATCAGCGCGGCGATGTTGTTTTGGAAAATCCAGACGCTTGGGAATTGCCCGAGGAAGGAATCATTCTGGAATCCAGGAAAAAACAACTGGAATACCCCATTCTGGAGGTTTCTCATCGCGGACTTCTCCCGTGTTTCATACCCATCTTGGTCAATCCTTCTTTCACATTCTGGACATTTTTGAGGCCAACGCGCGGCAATATAGGGCCAGCACAATTGATACTCAGTTACGGAAAACCTTCACATTTGAACCAAAACAGAATAATTTTCGCGCGGCGAATTGCCTTGCGAAAACAATCACTTGTACATCACAACAAAACGCGCGGCTTGAGTGAGTTTCAAACCGCAAAGCGACGGGCATTCAGAACTGCGTGGACTGCCGCCACCTCAACGAGTGGATTCGCACCACCTCTTTTCTGCCGCGGACCCTAAGGCTGTTCATGATTCCGGGACAATTCAGAAACCGGAAACAACCATAAGTTGGCATTTTCCTGCTGAAACGGCTCTTTGGGATGGGGGTTTCCCGCCAATCGCTGCCGACTATACCAATGGTCAGGTTTTAATCCGGAAACCCGGCGCGGGTTGTCAGATGTTAAAGCAGAACTCGTCCTTGCTTAGGAAGGCCGATAGCCTGTCGCGCTGTGATTTCAGGAACACCGGAGAGTTCTGCAGCGCGGGTGACTGCAGCATTGCCTCATCTATCTGGATCATGCTGGGCAGTTCGGCCCGCGCCATCGGATCTTCCTGCGGAATGATGGTTGAGCCACGCAGCACGTGGAACAATCCCTGGCGGGTACCGACAAGATGATTGGGCACCCGGTTTGTGGATGTGTCTGCAGACATTCAGTTAACGGCCTTCTTTGAGCCCGATGTGAGCGTTTCGGGAATCATTAAAGAACAGTTAATGCGGGCTAAAAAATGGCAGGTTAGGTTCAATATTCTGAACGGGCTGGGTCCGCCGTCACATGGATCGCATGGCAAGGATTGTCGGACCCGTCGGCAAGAAAGCTCAGTTCCGGGACGCGAGGGCGTCCTGATAGATTTCGAGAATCCGATCGATTTTCTTTTCCCAGTCAAATTCGTGCTTGATCTTGTGTCTGCCTGCCTCGCCCATACCATACCTTGCTTGTGGGTCATTGGCCAAGTCAGAAATTGCCTGGGCCAGCCGATCGGCGAAACTATGTCGAGGCACGGGATGAACAAGAATGCCACAGCTGGAATCCAGGTAATCTGCGGGCCCGCCCCAGTCCGCGGCAATGACCGGTTTGCCAAGGCTCATCGCCTCCAGCACCACGGCACCGCCGCATTCTCGTAAAGAGTTCAGCAACAGCGCGTCGGATCTTGCCAGAATCTGCGCACATTCCTCTTGCCGGAGGAATCCGTGAAAGGTGACATGCGCGCTCAGCCCCAGCTCCGCGACCAGATTTTCAAGATCCGGCCGTTCGGGACCGTCGCCCATGATCTGCAAACTGACATCCAGGCCGTTGTCGCGCGCCAGCCGTATCGCCCTGAGCGAAACGTCCAGCGCCTTCAGCGGGATCAGCCGGCCCATGAAGACCAGGCGCAGCACGCCCGGTTCGCGCGAGGCCTCGACCGTATCCGGGCTTTGCCATATCGACAGGTCAACGCCGTTCTCGGTCAGGGTGATGACCCGCGAACGATCGTCGAATGGCAACCCGTCGCGGGTCCGATCGTTGGCCACAAGCAACACATCGGCCCGGCGCTTGCCGGGAATCACCACATTCACCAGCTTGGCCATCATTCGTCCCAGCGGGATCAGCATCCGGGCAATCCGGTTTTCATATTCCTCGTAACCTTCGGGGTAATCCATGTTGCCGTTCATCGGCCCGATCACCACGGGCACCCCAAGGCCGTAGATGCGCGAGGGGGCACGGGGCGATACGGGGATGGGCTGATGGATCAGGTCGACCTTCCCTTCGGCCAGCAGCTTGCGGATCAGGCGTTTCTGATAGACCTCGTTGACCTGGTTCACCAGGTTGCCGATCAGTGGGGTGCGGATCGCGTCGGGCAGGCGCCTACCCGCCTTCCAGATCCAGCGATGGTACCGGCTGTCCTCGATGTAATGAATATCGTCCCGATAATCGCTGAGCGCTTCCTCAAGATCGGCGCGGTTGCGGGCATGGGCAATCAGGCTGGCGCCCAGGCCCCGCTGTCTGAGGATCTGAAAATACTTCAACGGCAGAAATGCCTCGCCGCCCATGCGCGAGGAGGCGTTCGGCGCCACGATCAGGACATTGGGACCAGATGGTTTGTTCATGCTTCCGTTCCGCGCCGCGTGGCCAATAGCAAATGACCGACCCAAAAACCACCAGACCCACACCACGCCACGGCAGGGACATTTCTCTTGCCGCGGATACTATCCGCCGTGCCTTCAATGACAAGCAAATTGGCGAATGCCGTGCGCGCCCGTCGCTGCCGGGCAGAATTCGCCACCTGAGGCAGGACACACTCGAAATCTCTTCTTTTTTGGTGCCAGTTGAAACATAACAGTGCCACAAATGCGGTGTTTCTGGCGGCATGGAACAAGAAATGCGCAGGCAGCCCGGCGCAGGACGATATTGAACAAAGGCCATATTGATGAGTAACCCCCTGAGGACCGTCGCTGTCGAAGGCAAGAACACGCTTGGTTTTCTGGATCATGTTTTCAGGCTCTACGATGAGGGGCAGCTTTTTACTGTGCAGCGGCCCGGGTTGGACCTGACACGCTATCGGGGCCTGGAGGTGACCGAGACCCTGAGCGCGGGCAGCGATCTGGGCTGGGGCCGGCAGCGCTTTACCCCCGGCACATCGGATGCGCCGGCGCAGATCCTCTTTTCCTCCGGCACCGAGAGCCTGCCGAAGCCGATTGTACTCAGCCAGCGCAACATCTCGGATGTGGTAGAGCGGCTGAATGACGCGATGGCGCTGGATGACAGCGTCCGCGAATATGTCGGCGTGCCGGCCACATATTCCTTTGGCCTTGGCCGGATCCGCGCGGTGTCAGCCGTGGGGGGGCAGTATTACCTGCCCGCACGTTTCGATCCGATCGAGATCCGCGAGATGCTGGAACGCGGCGAGATCAACGCCATTTCCGCGGTGCCGACGCTGTGGCGGGTGATCCTGTCGGCGCCCGATGCGATCGGCCAGGCGGGCGAGGCGGTGCGCTGGATCGAGATTGGCAGCCAATACATGTCCGGCCCCGAAAAACTGGCGCTCAGGCAGCTTTTTCCGAAGGCCCGGATCGTGCAGCACTATGGCCTGACCGAGGCCTCGCGCACGACCTTCCTGGATATCGGCCAGAGCCCTGCCGACGCGCTGGAAAGCGTGGGCGCGGCAACCAGCCCGGCGGAAACCATGATCGGCCGCGAGGACGAGATCTGCATTCGCGGTGACCACGTGGCGCTGGGCCTGTTGCAGGAGGATGGGCAGGTTGCGCCGCTGACGGACAAGGATGGCTGGCTTCATACCAAGGACAAGGGCCGGATCGAAAACGGGATGCTCTTCTACGAGGGGCGTCTGGACGATCAGATGAACATCGCCGGGGTAAACCTGAACGCCGATAACCTTGAACAGGAGATCATCCGCATCTGCGGCGGCAGCGGCCAGATCGGCGTGACCCGCACCGATGATCCGCTGCGGGGCGATGCGGTGTTGATTGCCATCCGACGCGACGCGATGGACCGCGCAGCGATGGTGGAAAAGGCCGCCGAGATCGCGATGGCCAAGGCAGGGGTCAATCAGCCCGGCGGCGTGAACATATTTGCCGTCGACGACATCCCCGTGACCGGAACCGGCAAGGTCCAGCGCAGGAAAATCCAGGAAATCTACCTGGCGCAAAAGGACAACGCGAACGAGAGAGCCGCCAGCGTCCCAAATGCCGAGCTTTCCGAGGCGGAACAGCACGTGGCGGATGCGTGGCGCAAGGTGGTCGGCCCGGTGGCCATCCGCCCCGGTGACAGTTTCTACGATACGGGCGGCGATTCGCTGAGCGCGGTTCAGATCGGACTGGTGATGGAGAAGGAATTCAACCGTGCCGCCGTGCGGGCCACGCTGGAAGGTCAGACGCTGCGCGATGTCGCCGCCCTGCGGGATGAACCGGTTGCCGATGCCAGGACTGCCCCGTCGCAGCTGCCCGAACGGACGGCGCGGACCTGGTCGATCAACGTCACCCGCGGGCTGATGGTGCTGGCCGTGCTGCTGTCCCATTGGGGGCCGGGATTTTTCAAGCGTTTGGGCATCGGTGATCTGGCAAGCAATTACCTGGGATGGATCTACGTGATGGGCACCGAGGGCTTTGCGGTGATTTTCGGCATTGGCCTGGCGATCTTTTTCCTGCCCGGTTACGCCCTGAACAAACCCGCGGTGCGCAAGCGATTGCGCCTGTCCTTCTGGCTGGTGCTGTCCGGACTGACGATCATGGCGGTCTTTCACCTCACCCATTTCGCGCTGCGGGGCGATACAATCACCGGCCTCGGGGTCGCGTTGTCCTTCTACAATATCCTGGCCTATTACGTGCTGGCCTTTCTGACGGCGCGGTACTGGCTGGATTACCTGAGCGCGGGTGACAACGTGATCTTTCGCGCGCTTCTGGTCTGTGTGCTGGGAATGCCGGTCTACTGGCTGGCAACGATCGTGGCACCCGGCCGGTTGGACAGCATCCTGGAATGGCCCCGCCTGATGGCGGTCGCGGGCTACAGCTATTTCAAGATATCCGCCTTTGTCTTTGCCGGCATCGCGGCGGGCCACTGGTACGGCCAGCAGGCAGACAGCCAGAAGGCCAGCCGCGTCTTTGCGCTGGGCGGCGCGTTTGGCATGGCCTTCGCGATGATCGTCGGTGCGGATGCTCTTCCCGAGGCGGCCTTCGTCACGCGGGGATCGCCGTTCTTCACCAGCCTGATCGGGTTTGTGTTCTATTTCTTCCTGGTGATCTTCCTTGTAGGCGGGTTCGAAATCCTGCTGCGTGGCTGGACGGGGCTGGGGCGGGTCACGCGAGGTATCTTGCAGGTGATGATCGTGATCGGCGGTTTGGCCCTGCCGATCTATGCGTTTCACGGCGTGGTCATCCCAGCCAAGGACATCCTGAAAATTCTTGGTCTGCCGGGCGCGATCGCCCTGCTCATTCCGCTTACGGCCTTCCTGGCGCTGATGGGCTATTCCGGCTGGCGTCTGCGGCGGATGTATTTCGGCTGATCAGGACGCGCCGCGGATCAGCTCCAACAACCGGGCCGCGTTCTTGCGCACGTCGTGCCGGTCAATCACCCGGGCGCGCCCCTCGATCCCTTTTGCCTTGAGATCGGCGGGTTCGGCGGCAAGCGCCTCTTGTATCGCGCGGGCAATGTCATCGACCGAACCCGCCGGTATGATCCATCCGCAGCCCTCATCGACCAGTTCAGGAATACCGGCGATATAGGTCGAAATCGCCGGCCGACCCAGGGCCAGCGCCTCCATGATCACCACCGGCAGCCCTTCGGCGAAACTGGGCAGCAGCAGCGCGCGGGCGCGGCCCAGCTCGGCGCGGACGGTCTGGTTGTCCTGCCAGCCCATGAGCGTCACGTTCCCGGCAATGCCGTGCCGGGCAATCGCCGCCTCAACCTCGGCCCGGCTTTCGCCGTCGCCGATCAGGGTCACGCGAACCCCCGGATGATCCCTGGCGACGCGGGCCACCGCGTCGACCACCAGCGTCTGCGCCTTTTGCGGACACAGCCGCCCAACCGAGACGAAGGGCGCGGTGTCATCGAAAGGTGCCTCGCTGGGGGCAAATTCTTCCACGTCGATGCCGCAACCGACGATATGCAGCCGATCCCAGAATTCCATGCCTGCCGCGCGCGCCAGCTGCACCTTGCAGAAATGGGAAATGGCGATGACGAACCGCGCTTCGGCCACTTTCAGCCCCAGTGACGACCGGCCCCAATCGACAAATTCATCCGGCCCGTGCGCGGTAAAGCTGTAGCCCGGCCCGCCCAGCCGTTTCGACAACATCGCCACGGCGGCGGAGTTGGTGGAGAAATGCGTATGCAGATGACGTATCCCGTCGGCAGTGGCGCGACGTTTCAGCGAGACCGCCTCGAGCAAGTAGGCGACATGCGGCACGAACCCGCGCCCGGCATTGCGCCAGAGCCGCCACCAGGCCTTGAGCGCACGGGCCATTCCGGCCGGGTTAGAGACCAGTTCCTTGCCAAAATCGCCCAGCAACCCGCCCAGGCGACCCACCAGCAGATAAAAGGTGATGTCCTGTTCCGCCTTGTCCTGCGCATCCACCAGCGCCTCGGACCAGGGGCGGATGGCATAGCGTTTGACATCGACCCCCTGTTCCTCGATCGCGTGAATCTCGCGCCGGATGAAGGTGGTGGAGGTCATCGGATAGGCATTCATCAGATAGCCGATACGCATCAGGTCACGTCCCCTTGATCTGTTGACGCGCCTCGGCCAGCACGCCCTGGGTGTTCAGCGACAATTCCAGCGGCACCAGCGCGCTTTCGCTGAGGCCCTGGCGGATCAGGTCGCGGAAATGGGTCAGCATCGGTGCATATTGATCCGCCCCGTGCGGCAGGAACTGCGCCGCGCTGGCATCCTTCAGCCGCTTGAGCTTGCGCAGCACGCGGTTGGCCTTGAGCCTGTCCTTCAGGCCGGCAGAGGGCACATGTATCCCGTCCGAAGGCGCGCCACTCTCGGGCGTCATCTGCTGACCGAGGAAAGATTCCGAGCCCACCACCGGCGCCCCCAGCTGCATGGACCCATGCGTGCAGGACAGCGTGGCGGTGTTCGACATCAGCGCGTTCAGGGACACGGAAATCTGCGACGTCGCGCCGGAATAATGTTCAAGGTTGATGTCGGTCGTCAGATCGACGCCATCGCCGTTCAGCTGCGCACTGGCCTGGACCCGGTTGACCGGCCCCAGCAGGTGCAGCGCCAGAGACACGCCATAGACCCCGCGATCCAGCAGCGCGCCGCCATCCGTGGGATCGAACAGCGATGGGTAGGCCTGTGGCGTGACCGGGTAACCGAAGGAAAACTGCAGCTGCACCGCTTTGCCGTAGCTCTGACTGTTCAGACCCTCGGAGAGGCGGCGATAGGTCGGCAGCGCCAGACACCAGAGGTTTTCCAGCAGCAGGATCTTCGCCCCGCGCGCGGCATCGGTCAGGCGGGTCGCATCCTCGATACCGGTGGCCAGCGGCTTTTCCAGCAGGGTCGGTTTGCCGGCCTCGATCGCCGCCAGCGCGTCGGCAGTGTGATTGCCGCTGCGTCCGCAGATATAGACCGCATCCACATCCGCGTTTCCGGCCAGTTCCGCGGCGGAGGCACAATTGTGGGGGATGCCGAACGCCTCTGCGAAGGCGCGGGCGCGCTCGCCTGATCCCGATGCAACGCCCTGCACGGCAAACTCAGGCACGGTTGCCAGCGCCTGCATCATGCGTGAGGCCATGCGCCCGGTGCCGACAATCCCCAACTTGATCTGGTCCGCCATCACCACCTCATCCCAATCTCTGCGCCCAGGGCATCGGCTCCACCGGATCGCAGCGCGTGGTCATCCGCTGGGCGCCACCGGTTTCGCCCGCCCCCTGGATGGCAAGCGTCACCTCGGTCAGGTGCAGCGCCAGGTCGATGGACATCCGGCAGGGGCGGCCATCGCGGATCGCCTCTGCCATCTCGGTTACGCCCAGCGCGAAATTCATCGAGGCAGAGCCCCACCGGCCGACCTTGGGGTGGGTTTCTCCGGCCAGTTTCAGCCGCCGGGCAAGAGGCGATTCCATCAACCGGCGGCGCAGGTTGAACCGGCGGCGAAACCGCACCTTTGCGGCATTGTTCCATGCCTCGTCCAGCTCGATCACGCCGCGATCCCCGACAAGCCGCAGCGAATGGTTATGCGGCCCGATGATGGTACAGGTCAGCCGCGCCACGACGCCGCAGTCGAAGAACAGGGTCGCAACCGAGAAATCCGGCGCTGGATCATCCACCGGCAGCAGGTCGCTGACCTGCCGCGCCGAGGCCGCCACAACCGTGCGGACCGAGCCGAAGATCGCAATCAGCCAGGTCAGGTAATAACCCGCATGTTCCAACGTGCAGCCGACCTCGAATTCATCTCCCGCCGGCCAGGGCGCACCGCTTTCGCTGATCCAATCGGCATAGCGCGCCTGGGGGATGAACCCGTCATCCAGCTCGGCATAGATCGCGCGGATCGGGCCTGCCACATCCGCGCGGATGGCGGCCCCCACGGTCTGCGCCGCCTCGCCCAGAAAGCTGCAGGGCGCCGAGGCCAGCATCAGCCCTTTCTTGCGCGCCAGATCGCAGAGAGCCTGCGCGTCCGACACGTTCATCGCCAGCGGTTTTTCGGTGTAGACATGGCAGCCAGCCTCAAGCCCCGCGCGCCCGACCTCGTAGTGCGATGCGGGGTTGGTGAGGTTCAGCAATATGCCACCGGGACCGATCGCCGCCAGCAACGCCTCCGACGTCGCAAAGGCGGGCTGATCCCAGTGGGCACAGAATTGCGACAGCCGCTCGGGCCGGCGGTCATGGGCGCCGATCAGTTCGAAATCGGTGCCCAGAGCGAATGACCGCATGTACAAATCGGCCACAAACCCGGTTCCAATGATGCCAACCTTGATCATAGGGGTGTCCTGCCGGTCTCTCTTGTCAGCAATGTGGCCCGATTGGGGAATTCAACCATCTCTGGGCTCTCTGGTGCCGTCCGCGGGCGGATTTGTCCATGGCAATCCGTTCTGGCGGGCCGCATTGGGCGGCCGTATGTGACGCGGGGCCAACAGAAATCACCGTTTCACCCGCGATGCGGCTTGATTGTCGACAAATGCCCCAAGAAACGGGTAACGGTCTGAAAAGGGCACGAGGAACGGGCAAATCCATGGCAGCGGCGGCGGATCAGGACAATCAGGAGCGCGAGACAGCCCTGATCAACGTGATCATCGCGGCGCGCAACGAAGAGGCCTATATTGGCGCGTGCCTGGAATCGCTGTTGGGCCAATCGGACGATGCCGGTGCGGTCGAGACCATTCTGGCCGCAAACGCCTGCACCGACCGGACGGTCGAGGTTGCCCGCGCCTATTCGGACCGGTTCGCGGCGCGTGGCTGGACACTGAACATCGTCGAGGTGCCCGAGCCCGGCAAGGTCAACGCGCTGAACGCGGCGGACCAGCTGGCGGCGGGTCGTGCGCTGGTGTTTCTGGACGCCGATGTGCGGCTTGATCCCGATCTGCTGGCACAGTTGCGCGACGTTCTGATGACCGACCGTCCCCTATATGCCACGGGCCGTTTGCAGGTGGCCCCGGCGCGCAGCTGGGTGACGCGGCAATATGCCAGGCTCTGGGTCCAGCTGCCATTTGTCAAAGGTGGTGCGGTTGGCGCGGGCCTCTTTGCGCTTAACCGCGCGGGGCGGGACCGCTGGGCAGAGTTTCCCGCGATCATTTCCGACGATACCTTCGTGCGGCTCCAGTTCACCCCCGGCGAACGCATCGAAGTGACCGCGCGCTATCACTGGCCGATGGTCGAAGGTTTCGCCAACCTGGTGCGGGTGCGGCGCCGTCAGGATGACGGGGTGCGCGAAATCCAACGCCTCTACCCCGAGATCATGGACCGCGAGGCCAAGGCGCCGGTCACGGGCGCGGACCTGATCGGGTTGCTGCTGAAAATGCCGGTGCCGTTCGCCGTCTATGCGCTGGTGCATGTCGCGGTGCGGTTGCGCCGTTCGCGCGATGGCTGGGACAGGGGGCGCTAGCGCATGGAAAGGCACGTGATCCTGACCCTTGGCCGCAGCGGCAGCAACACGCTATGCGACATGCTGAACCAGAACCCCGCGGTGCTGAATTTCGGCGAGGTACTGGGCGAGTGGAACGCGGTACGGAAACTGCAGCGCAGGCTGCCGCTGATCCCGCAAGGCGACGAGGCGTTTCTGGACTGGGTGCTGTATTCCGGGGCATTTCTGCGCATGGTCAATGCCGTCCGGTCGCTGCGCAAGACGCTTGCGGGTCAGCGCGGCGCCGCCAAGCCGATACGCGATATCCAGAGCTGGGGGATCAAGGATTTCTCGCTCAATTTCACCCGCTTCGGCCTGTCGGATTACCTGGATAACCGCGCCGATCTGAAAGTGATCGGTTTGCTGCGGCAGGACGTGGTGGACCGGATGATCTCGAACGCGATGCTGGGGGCGACAGGGGTCATCAAGACGACCAGTGCCCGCAGCGGAGGGCGCAAGACCCTGCGGATCGAACCCACCCAAGTCGCTGCACTTTTGGCCGATATAGAGACTGAAAACACCGAGCTGGAGGCGATGCTGGGCCGTCTGCCGGAAGCGCGCAAGCTGGTCATCCGCTATGAAGACCTGTTTTCCGACCCTGAGTTGCGGCATCAGACGATGGCCGCGATCTTCGCCTTTCTGGGGGTCGAACCGGTGCGCACCGAAGAAAGGATGGTCAAGATCATCCGCAGGCCGGTCAAAGAGGTGATCGAGAATTTCGATGAATGCGTGGCGGCGGTGCGCGGGACACCGCACGAAGAGCTGCTGCAGCGGGCGGCGGCACGCGGCGCGACCTGAGCTACTTGTACTCCACCAGCCCGCGCGGCCGCCCCAGCAGGCGGCGCAGCCAGTATTCCATCACGCCGGTCATCTCGGCGAATTTGCCGACCACCAGCAGCACCGCTCTTTCCCACGCGGCGCTATCCCGCCCGTCGCGCAGCGCCAGGCGAACGATCTGCGCCGGATAGATCAGAAAGAGCAACAGTGCCTTGGGCGAAAAGAGCCATGCCAACAGCACAATCAGCAGCGGGATCAGCAGGCCCCAATAGATCGCCTTGCGGGTTTCGCGTACCCAATGCCGCTCGGGCGGCAACCCGTGCAGCGCGGCGCCTTCGGCAAAGGCGTGGCCGGCCCGATGGGTACGTTTCCAGAACTGCGCGAAACGGGTCATGTCGGCGTCATGCAGGGTCATTTCGTGATCCAGCCGCCAGATCTGCCAGCGCCAGGCGCGCAGCCGCACGCAAAGCTCGGGCTCTTCCCCGGCGATAAGCGACGGGTCGAAACCGTCCACGTCCTTCAGCGCCTGCACCCGCATCAGGGCATCACCGCCGCAGGAGTTAACCATGCCGATCGGCGTATCCCATTCCCAGTCGCAAAGCCGGTTGTAGATGGATTTTTCGGGGAAGCGTTCGCGCCTGCGTCCAAAGGCGACAGCCGCGTCGGAATGCTGGATCAGAAACGCGCTGGCGGTGGCAACCCAACCCTCCTGCAGCTCGCAATCGCCGTCGATGAACTGCACGAAATCCACGTCGCGCCCGGCGGTCAGCGCCTCCAGCCCGGCATTGCGCGCCCGTGCGGCGGTAAAGGGCCGGGTCATGTCCAGTTCGACCACATCGGCCCCGGCCATGCGGGCCCGTTCGACGCTGCCATCGTCGGACCCGGAATCGACATAGACGATATGCGATACCTGCTTGCCGACAGAGACAAGGCACAGGCCCAGGCGGTCGCCTTCGTTCCGGCCGATGATGACCGCGCCTATGACCGGTTCCCTATCCATGGGCAACAAACGGATAGCTGGCGTGCAGGTCATCCCGGTCCGGGAACAATGCGCGCAGGTGCTCGAAATCGCGGGCAAAGACGGTCTGAAGCTCGGCCCTTATCGCGCCCGGCAGTTCAGGCCTGTCCTGCATCTGGCGTTTCTTCTTCAATCGGTCACGTATCGACTGCGGCACCAGCGTCCGACGCAGCGCTGCGGCGACCGGGTTGCCGAAAACCAGCCAGTGCAGCGGGAATTTTCTGATGCGGTCGGCCGAGACATTGACCCGCGCATGCGCGTCCGACCAGACCGGCCGTTGATCGTAGCCCAGAAAACCACAGACCTGTTCCAGCACCTGCTGCGGCTGCGCCTTCATCGTCTCAAGGTTGAGGACCAGCACGTTTTCGGCGCCAAAAGCATGGATATAAGGGGCGATCTGTTCGGCGTAGCAACCGTAGGACACAAGTTCCGGGTGGGCGGCAAATGCCTCTTCGATGTCCGACGACATCACCCCCATCGTCCATTCATGAATGTAATGCGATACCGCCCGTGCGACCGGATCGCGGATCAGGTAGATAATTTTCGGGGCCTCCAGCATCTGTTGCATCCGTGGCAGGGCATCGGGATGCAGGGGGCTCTTGGTGTAATGCGTGCTGGCTTCGCCCCTGATGTCACCCGGGGCGGCCGGGGAGAAGAGATCCCGATACCATTCCGCACCGCGGGCAAAGACGTCGTCATCCGAAAAGAAGTTGGGTTCCTTCGGCGTGGTCATGAAAATACCGGGCTGCGCATCCAGCTGGGCCGCCAATGTGCTGGTGCCGCATTTCATGGCGCCGACGATAATGAAATCCGGTAGTGCCATAGCCTAATTCTTCGACTGGCGGCTGTCGCCAAGCGGTGAAAAGAAGTTGATCCAGATATCGCGATATTCCTGTTGATTGCTCGGTGGTACTTTCTTACCAGCTAACACGCGCATAAGGGCAATCGCACGTCCGAAAAACCACGTGAGGTTGGCAAGCAATAATCCGCCGGTGCCGTACATCTGGTACAGTACGCGCGTGCGCGAGGCGTAATAGTAGGCGGGCAAACGCTTTTTCGCCTTTGCCAGCGACTTGACCGGCCCGCTGCCGCCACGGAAATGAATGGCCCTGGCCTGGGGGACGTAGCGGATGCGCCATCCCGCTTGACGCGCGCGCCAGCAATATTCGACATCCTCGAAATAGAGGAAATACCCCTCGTCCATCGGTCCCAGCTGACGGGTCATCTTGGCGCGCAACAGGATACAGGCGAAACTGGCCCACTCCACCTGATCCGGTTCCGGCGGCATCTCCAGCGCGACGCGGCGATGTGCCAGCAGCTGCGCGACAGGTCTGCTCTCGGCGCCCCGGATCAGCTCACTCAGCGGCGACATGAACCGGAAACAGCTGATCTGCTGGCCGCCATCGTCATAGTCGATCCTTGGCGAGAAGAACCCCATAGCGGGCTCGGCATCCGCAGCGCTGAGGATCTGGTCGATGAAACCCGGCAACAAGACCGCATCGGAATTGAGTATAAGGTAGTATTCAGCGGGCATTGCGCCCATGCCCTGGTTATGCCCGCCCGAGAATCCGCTGTTTGTCGCGGACTGAACCAGGTGCACGCGATCGCCGTGATCGTTCTCGGTGATCCATGTGGAAATGCGCTCGACCGAGCCGTCATCCGATCGGTTGTCCACGATCACCACGTGGCCATCCACACCGCCGAGGCAATCCAGAACGGATTGCGTGCATTGGATGGTCAGATCGGCCGTCTTGTAGTTGATGACCGAAACCACGATTCTGGCGATCCGGGCAGGTGTGGCAGGTGGTATCGTCAATGTTCCAGGTTCCAGGTGACAGCGGGCCAGAGTCACGTCTTCATGCGTCAAAGCGGGGGCCAATCCAACCGCTGATTTCACATTTCGCTAACAGAGGGAAACAATAGCGCCGATCGTGCTACATTGTTGGGAAAGGCTGTTGCAATCGGGTTTTTTTGCGCGTCAAACCCGGCTTAGTGGTTTCTTGCGGAATACAAAATAGATACTACGGCAGCAAAATAAGTTACTGTTTCTTCTATGGCGTCTCAATTAGCACATCTTGTTCTGTTCGGCTGGCCGCTTGTGGTTTTCTTCATTTTCCGGCGGTTCGATCGGCCCACGGCCCTGTGCATATCGGTCGTGGCCGGTTATCTGCTGGTCCCGCAATTTGTCGGTTTCGACCTGCCGCTCGTGCCACCTTATGACAAGCAACTGGTGGTCAATGTCTGGGCGGCGGTGATGTGCCTCCTTGTGGGTGTAGCGAACCTGCAGAAGCAGAACGCGGGAATGACACGTGCGCAGCCGGCAGCGGGCGCGGCGGGCAAGGATCCTGCTGCCGATGGCCGCTTTGTCGTGCGGCGCGGGCGGCTCCTGTTCTGGTCGTTGCTTGCGCTGATGTTCGGTGCCACCATGATCACCGCCACGAACAACAGTGAACCGCTGATCCGCGGTACCCGGTTCCTGTCGGGCCTGCGCCCTTACGACGTCCTGTCGATCGACCTGGCGCTGCTGATCACGATCACCCCCTTTCTGCTGGCGCGGCGGTACCTTGCGACCCCTGAATCGCACGTCATATTGCTGAAGGTCTTTGTCGTTGGCTGCCTGCTCTACTCGGTGCTGGCCCTGTGGGAAATCCGGATGAGCCCGCAGCTCAACAAGCAATTCTACGGGTTCAGCACGCACAAGTTCGCACAGGCGGTCCGGGGTGACAGCTATCGTCCCATCGTCTTTATGAACCACGGTCTTTGGTTGGCAATCCTGCTGTGCATGTCTTCGATTGCGGCGATGGCCCTCTGGCGGGAAAAACTGAAATCGTCCGATGCCGCCAAATGGTTCCTGGCGTCGATTTATCTGCTGGTCATACTGTTCCTGTGCAGCTCGCTGGGCGCCCTGATAATCCTCGTTTTGCTGTTGCCTCTGGTGTTCCTCTTCGGCCCGGGGATGCAGCTGTTTCTGGCGGCGCTCGTGTCGGTCATTATCCTGCTCTATCCGATGCTGCGTGGCTCGGGTCTTGTGCCGACCCAGGCGATCTACAACGCCACCGCCCAGATTGACGCCAAGCGCGCGGAGTCGCTCTTGTACCGGTTTGACAACGAAGACGAGCTTCTGGCCCATGCGAACAGAAAGCCGCTGGCCGGATGGGGCACTTGGGGCCGGAACAGGGTCTTTAACGAGAAGGGCGGCGATATCGCCGCGACCGACGGATACTGGGTCATCGTCGTCGGCGTTTATGGCTGGCTGGGCTATATCGCGCAGTTCGGCCTGATGGGGATCGCAACGATTCTGCTGGCCCTGAACCGAAGGCGATTGCGTGTCACCCCGGCGACGGCAGGGCTGGCCATGGTCATGGCGGCGGCGTTGATCGACCTCATCCCCAACGCCACCACGTCGCCGGTGGTATGGATGATGGCCGGCGCGCTGATGGGCCGGTATCAGACCGCCGAGGCGGTCGCCAGGGAAACCAATGTCCGAAAGGCGGCCGCGGACCGGGGCCAGCGGCGCAGCGACCCGGCCGAAGCAGCGGACGGGCCCGGCCAGGTGGTACAAAAGCACCCCCCGCGCGGCGGGCGGGACAGGCCCTTGCATCAGCGGCGCCCACGTGAAGGATGACAATCGTTACAACCTCAACAATGCGATCCGCCTTGGGCGGTGATCGCGACCCCGGGACAAAGGCAGGGTAATGGCGGTGCAGACCTCTGGCATTCTTGAATTCGGACCATCCGTATGCCCCGAACACCATCTGATCACCGCCCGGTCCCACCTGATCGACCGGATCGTCGCCGCCTGCGAGATCATCCGCCTGCCGGAGAAACAGGTCGGCGGTGGCCGTCTGGAATATGCCCGGAAACAGCATGCCGCCGCGCCGCCGGACACCGGAAAACGCGGTCTGATGCCGTTCCGGAAACCGGCCGAAACCAAGACACTGCGCGATACCGTATTCTTTGATTTCCGGTTGAGAAACCCGCAGAACTGGGCGCATTTCCTCAACAACCACCTGCCCATCTGTTTTGCGCTAATGGACCGGACCGGCCTGACGCCCGCCGAGGTCACGCTGATCCTGCCCGCGCGGACACCGGGCTATATCGTCAAGGCCGCCGAATTTTTTGGTTTTAATGCCTTGCCAAGCGACGCCACGATCAGCGGCGACGCCGTGACATTTGCCTCCGAGCCCTGGATCGGAATTCGTTCGGTGCGCGAAGAATGGGCCAGCTTGCCGCGCGTCCGGGAAATACTGGCCCAGCAGAAGATTCACGACGCGGCGCCCGCGGACCAGCCGGAAAAAGTCTTTCTCTCGCGCAGGGGCACCCGCAATCTGGAGAATGAAGCGGAGGTCGAGGCATATCTTGCCGCGCGCGGATATGTGACGATCTATCCCGAAGACCTGCCCGTTGCCGAGCAATTGCGCCTGTTTGAACATGCGCATAGCATGGTCGCGATCCACGGCGCGGGGCTTGCGCCGCTTTTGTACCTTTCGGATGCGGCAAGGCTGAAACAGCTGGTCGAGATCTTTCCCTGCGGCCACATGACGGATGTATTCCGGGTGATGGCGCATCAGGTCGGCTGTAACTGGATCGGTGTGCGTGGCAAGATCAAGCCCGAACATATCGCGCCGGCCTATGATCTGGACAAGCCGTTTCTGGAATATTCCCTGCAATCGTTCGAGGTGGATCTTGCCTCGCTCGAACTGGCGTTCGAGATGATCTGATGAAGGAGCTGCTTGGGTGACGAAAAGAAAAGTGTTTTGCATCGGGTTTCACAAGACGGGCACCTCCTCGTTGGGTGTTGCCCTGGAAAAGCTGGGCTATCGGGTGACCGGCTACTACCCGTTCCGGGAGCTGGCGCAACAGGACGAGGTGGCGCTGCCCGAGCTGGAGAAGCTGGCCATAGAGGTCGCCGCCGACTACGACGCCGCACAGGACAGCCCCTGGCCCATTCTTTACCGGCAGATGGACAAGGCGTTTCCCGGCAGCCGCTTTATCCACATCACCCGCGACCGCGATGCCTGGATCAACAGCGCGCTCAAGGATTTCGACACGAACCCCAACGCCATGCGCAAGCTGATCTATGGCGCCCCGTATCCGCGCCACAACGAGGCAATCTGGCTGGAACGCTATGACCAGCACAACAGCGACGTGAAGGCGTATTTCAAGGACCGGCCCGATGATTTCATCTCGCTCGATCTGGAAAAGGGCGAGGTCAACTGGGAAAACATCTGCAGCTTTCTGGGTGAACCGGTGCCAACCATTCCCTGGCCGCACGCCAACCGGCGTGGCATCAAGAAGCAAAAGATGCTGCTCTACAAGGTACTGGAAACACTGGGCCTCAAGAGCCCCTGAGCGCCGGTAAACCCGCATTTGGCCCAATTGAGAAAGTTCTTGCCCAAATTGGCGGCAATCGGCCCGGTTCCGCCAAAATGGTGTTATTCCTTACTTCTGCCCCGTAGATTTTTCGCTTAAAGAACACGCAGTTATCGAATCCTGACAAAAGGCCCGAGATTTTCACCGCTACGCACCGTCCCCGTCAAACTAAAGACACAAAAAAACGGCACCTAGCATCCAATCAATTCACCTCACGAGCGTTTATGAGCACAAAAGTAAAAATTGCCGTTGTCGGTCTGGGAAAGATGGGCCTGTCGCATTTCGCGCTGGTCAATGCGCATCCCGATACGGAAACCTATGCCTGCGATGCGACCGGCTTCATGGTCGATGTCCTCAGCAAGAACATCCCGGCGAAGATCTACAAGAACTACGACGAGATGCTGGAGACGCAGCCGCTGGATGCGGTGGTGATCGCCACGCCCTCGCGGCTGCACGCGCCGATGGTACGCGCGGCGCTGGAAAAGGGCATTCATGTTTTCTGCGAAAAGCCGTTCTGCCTGGACTCCGCGGATGCCGAGGCGCTGGCCGATCTGGCCGATAGCAAGGGTCTGATCAACCAGGTCGGCTATCACAACCGCTATGTCGGTGCCTTCCGCAAGATGAAAGAGATCGTCGATGCCGGCGGGCTGGGCCGGATCACCCATGTGCTGGCCGAAGCTTATGGCCCGGTTGTCCTGCGTGCCAAACGCCAGACCTGGCGCACGCAGAAGACCGAGGGCGGCGGATGCCTCTATGACTACGCCGCGCATCCGCTGAACCTGCTGAACTGGATGTTCGGCGCGCCAGAACGGGTCAGCGGATCGGTTTTGAACTCGGTCTTTTCCGAGGGGATCGACGACGAAGTGTTCAGCACGCTGCAATTTCCCGATGGTCCCACCGCGCAGCTTTCGGTCAACTGGAGCGACGAATCGCACCGCAAGATGACCACCAAGATCAGCCTGATCGGCACCAATGGCCGCGTGAATGTCGACCGGCAGGAGTGCCAGGTCTACCTGCGCGAGCCCGTCGCCGCCCTGCCCGGCTATAGCAAGGGCTGGACCGTCAAATACACGACCGAGCTGACCGAAGACCCGTGGTTCTATCTGCGCGGCGAGGAATATTCCAACCAGATCGACGATTTCATCCAGGCGGTGCGCGATGGCCGCAAGTCGGCTGGCGAGAACGATTTCCGTTCCGCCGCGATGACCGACCGGTCACTGGCGATGATCCTTGACGACAGTGACGGCGTGACCCCTGCGAAACCGCAGGCAACAGACAAGCAACCGGCGCGGAAACGCGGCTGGTTCGGGCGGTCATGACAATGGGGAATGAGACCAAGATGGACCGTTTGCTGTTCGGGGATAACCAGTTTTTCGGCATCAACCACATGTCCGAGGAGAAGGCGCGCGCGCAGGCGATGCGTTTCCAGGAAACCAGTGCCATCATGGATGTGCTGGATACCGCCTACGCCGAGGGTATCAAGACCTTCATGTGCACCACCCATGACCGGATCGCCGAGATCTGCGAGATCGTGCGCGCGCACCCGGATCGTTACCCGGATTTCACCTTTTACCCCTGCATGCCCTATGCCCATAAATACGCCAATGCAGTCACCGATTACGGGATGCTGGGCGCGATCTCGCATTTCATGCCCGAAGACGGGTTCTTCAAGACCGCGCTCACCGGCGGCAAGGCGCTGGCGACCAAGGATGTGGACGGCATCGCCAAGGTTCTGATCGACGCCGAGATGAAGATGTTCAAGGGGCTGAAGACGCCCGTGATCTTCATGCAGAACGTGTTTACCGACCTGTTGCTTGGCATGGGCTTTACCGGTGCGTTCCGGGTGTTCCACGATCATATCCGCGAAAAATACAACGCCGAACCCGCCTTCATCACCATGAACATGCCGCTGCTGGTGGACACGCTCGAAGAGATCGGCATCACCAACCCGGTTGTCTGTTCCAACATCAACAAGCTGGGGTTCCGCATGTGCGGCGGGCTGGATGCCTACGTCAAAACCCTCGAAAGCGGCCGGGTGCGCGCGATCGCCATGTCGGTCTATGCCTCCGGGGCGATCTCGGCCGAAGAGGCGATCTCGTGGATTTCCGGGCTGCCGAATGTCGAATCGATCGTTTTTGGTGCCTCGAGCGCGGGCAATATTCGCAATACATGTGACCTAGTTAATCAGTATATGTGGAAGGAGTGAGAGATGGAGGGTGGTTTTATCGCCGCGCAGGATGACAGCATGATCGCGCCCGGGGGTGACAGCGCCACACGCGAGGTCGGCTATAAGAAAGTGCCTCTGCTCAACGCCTTTGTGCATGATGTAACGATGGATGAGGTCGTCCGCGACTTCAACGAGGGGCTGATGCTGACGCTGCATGTCGACATGATCATGAAGCTGCAGCAGGATCCGGAATTCTACGAGATCTTCAGGAAATTCGACCTGATCACCTGTGACAGCCAGATCATGTATTTCGCCACGAAATTCATGGGTACGCCGGTCAAGGAACGGGTGTCGGGCTCGGATTACTTCCCCAAGTTCTACATGCACCACAAGGACAACCCGGATGTCACCGTGTTCATGTGCGGGGGCAAGCCGGGGATTGCCGACATCGCGGCGGAAAAGATCAACGCCAAGGTGGGGCGTGAATTCATCTGCGGCACCTATGCGCCCAGCTTTGACTATGACCAGAAACCCGACGAGATCGAGCATATGATCGACCTCATCAACAGCTCGGGCGCGACGGTCCTGCTGGTCGGCCTGGGCGGCGGCCGTCAGGAAAAGTTCATCGTCAACCACCGGGACCGCCTGCCGAACGTGAAACTCTTCCTGCCTCTGGGTGGCACGATCGACTACGAGGCGGGAACGTTCAAACGCCCGCCCGCCTGGATCACCGAGGCCGGGTTCGAATGGCTCTATCGTCTGCTCAAGGAGCCGAAACAGCGGTGGCACCGCTATATCGTGCACGAACCGCCCTTCCTGTGGAAAATCCTGCTGCAGCGCCTGGGACTCTATCGCGACCCTTTCGCCAAGAAGTAGCGCCGCATTCCCGTCCAGCGATGCCGGATGGCACGACGGGCGCGTCCACCCGGTTCAGGTGTTCCGGGCGACGATCATGTATTGCTTTTCAAAGAACGCCCGGAAGATTCCGAAGGTGAACAGATTTGTCCATTTGTGCCACCGGGCCTTGGATTGCCTGCCCGTCACCTTCTCGACCGTCAACCCCGACGATTCCATTAACTGGATCGCGGATTCGCGGGTGAACCACCGCAGATGGGTCCGGTCACGGATACCGCTGTCCCTGAGCTCGAACTTGCCCTTGAGGACAAGCGGGCCAACCAGGTTCACATGGCGCATGTTGGGAATGCTGGCGACGATCACGCCGTTCGGGGACAGGCCCTTGTGCAGGGCGGCAATGACGTCCCATGGCTCGCGCAGATGTTCCAGCACGTCAAGGCACAGAACGCAGTCAAACGGGCCCTCTTCGTCAATGATCTGCTGAACGAAGGCCGGGTCGTCGAGGTTGCCGGCAAAGGCCCGGTCCACATCCGGATCATGGTTGTCGGCGACCAGGTCGGTCAGCACGACATATTCGGCCCTGCCCATCCGCTTGAGCTCGGAACTGGTGCCGCCAAAGCCGCCGCCGATATCGAGCAGTTTCTTGTTGTCCATCGGCACGAATGGAAAAATTTCATCTCTGATCAATCCGTAATACCGGTCCGACATTCGCCAAATTCCTTACTGTTTCAAAATGGTGCCATTACCCCTGATGCACCGGTTCTTGTGGCAAGAATAGGTCATACGAACACCATTGGCAGGTTTTGGCTAAACGGCGGGGGATTTTTCCCCGATGCGTGTTCCACGCACACCAGTTTCCTGCCGGCGCGGATTGCCTGCAGTTTTCAGAACCAGAAATCCAGCGGCTTATCGTGCCGTCTGAGGAACAACTCGGCATCGCTTTGGATTTCCGGCATCACCTTCTGCAGCAACGCGTCGTTCCAGACAATGTCTGCCTTGACCTCGTTGCTGATGCTCTTTTTCAGCAGCAGCTTGATGCGATCCGGCACAAGGGGTTTGAGCCGCTCAAAACTCCGAAATGCGCGCAGCTTTTTCATCAGCGGCGGATCGACGATTTTCTCATCCCTGGTGTTTCGGGCCTTTCGGGCCACGTAGACCGACGGATCGTCATCCACGTCGAGAAACCGCAACAGGGCCGAAAGCGTCTCTGGTTTTCTGGCCAGGTAATCTTCGAAAAAGACGACATGAACGCTCTCGGGCGAAAAAGCCTGGGACAGAATTTGATAGTTCTTTTCGTACAGACTGCCTTCGAGCAGGTTCCATTCGAACAGCGCGCGTTCGAAACTCAGAGATTTCCGGCCGTTTGCCAGTTCCTGCACATATTCCGATTCCAGACGTTTCAGCGGGCTGCGCGCCATGTAGATGATGCGCGCATCCGGGATATGTTCCAGAATTCTCTCAACGGTCAGCTTCGTCTTGCCCCGCACGCTGTATTCAGGCGATGCCTCCATGACGATTTTCTGGCCGGTCGGGCGGAACAGTGACTTGTAGTAATCGATGCCCTTGTCGTAGTTGAACGAAAAGAAATGCGTTTCTTTTGCCGGGTAGAGGTAGATATCGGGGTGGATTTCCAGATCACGGCACAGGCTGGTCGTCCCCGCTTTTGCGGCCCCGACCAGGATCGTGTTGGGTAGTGTTGCCACCTTGTCCTCCGCCGTACCGACCTTCGATTGGAGAAGTGACAAACAGGCCCGTAATTCAGTCCGGCGGCCCCATGTCAAACAGGGTCTGGGCTGCCTTTGTAATTTGCTTGTTGTCAATCACCGCACGAAAACTCGGATCGTTACTACTGCTTCGCCAGCGATCAAAGACCCCGGCCCTGACATCGGCACCCTGGGTCTGATACCCGTCAAAAGAGCTGCCATGTCCATATAACGGTACATCATCCAGACCTGTGCTGCCATCCTGAATGCGCAGCCGGCCCGCCAGATCTTGACGATAGGCGGGATCGCTCACCAACGGGTTGTAGAGGATCGGCACCACCGGCATCTCGCCAAACACAGGGACCGGGTTCAGCGCCAGCGCCGAATGGTCGGTGTAGAGTTCCTGCTGCCGCCGGATATCCGTATCGGTTGCAAACCGTTCCGGCCATTTTTTCAGGCGGCTGGCAAAGAGGTTGTAGGGATCGCGCAGGATCACGCCGGACTGGATATGCGCGTCATGCCGCGCGGCACGGTCCGCCAAGAATTCGGGCAAGGGCCCGTTCATGATTTCCGACGGTTTCAGATCCTCATAGCTGAGAATGATCTTGGGCCGCGTATTGGGAAAACGCAGACGGAACTCGCGCATGCCGACATCGAAGGGGTGCGCCGTCTGCCGGATGTTGTTGTAGAACACGGCTGATCCCGGCACCTGCCCGAGGATCCAGTTGATCGCCAGGTGATTGCCCGAACGCCGCATCCCGAAAAGCACCAGGATGTCATAGGACCGCCCGGCGGAAATCAGACGCTCGGTCAGGGTGCAGCCAAGCCTGATCAGGCCGGGTTTGAACGGGCGGGCGATTCGCCTTAGCCCGGCAAGGCGCCGGCGCTTGGGCTGCGGTTTCGAATTCATGCGGCGACACCTCGTACGGCGCCAGGCGCGCGCACTGGTCCGCTGCTATTCATTTGCCGCCATTCTGCGGAACGTGTCGCTGTTTGCGACCAGCTCATCGAATGTCCCGGCCGAGGCCAGGCGGCCTTCTTCAAGCAGGAATATCTGGTCGCAGTTTCTGACCGTACTCAGCCGGTGGGCGATCATGATGATGGTCTTGTCGTTCTGGATATTCTGCACGGCTTCCATCACGGCGCTTTCCGTCAAGTTGTCGAGCGCCGCCGTCGCCTCGTCCAGAATCAGCAGCGAGGGATCGTGGTATAGCGCCCGCGCGATCCCGATCCGCTGCCGCTGGCCTCCGGACAGGCGCACACCGCGTTCGCCGACGATCGTGTCATACTGGTCGGATAACTCGTTCATCACAAAGTCATGCAGCACGGCGGTCTTCGCCGCGCGCTCCACGGCGGCCATGTCGATCGCGTCACGGGGCACGCCAAAGGCGATGTTCTGCGCAATCGAGGCATCGGTCAGGTAGATGCTCTGCGGTACATATCCCAATGACCGACGCCAGGCGTGCATGTTGTCGCGATCAAGGGTCACGCCATCCACCTGAATGTCACCGCTGTCGGGCCGCAACAGGCCCAGGATCAGGTCTGCCACCGTGGTCTTGCCGGATCCGGTGCCACCAACGATGCCGATCGTCGAAAAGGCCGGGAATGTCAGGCTGAGGCTGTTGACAGCGGGCTTGTTGGCCTTGGCATAGCTGAAAACGATGTCGCGCAGGGCAATCTCGCGTTCCAATGGCAGCTTGTCGGTGCCGTCCGCATTGGTTGGCGCGTCGGCCTGGTGTTTCACCGCATCGGCATAATCCTCGTGAATATGATCGAGAACGGGTTTGGCATTCCGGATCTGGGACATGGCGCTGTAGATCTGTTGCAGCGCCGGCAGCAGTCGCATCACCGAAATCGCAAAGACGCCAAGGATTGGAATGGCGGTGGTAATGTCGCCCGAGTTCCTGAAGATCATGAACAGGATAACCGACAACAGCACCGCGAAGGTCAGCGCTTCGAGCGCGAAACGCGGAAGCTGATTGATGACCTGTGCCAGCGCGACGCTGCGAGCCAGACGTTTTGCCGGTTTCCGGAAGCTGGTGACGTAGCTTTCCTCGAGCCCCATCAGCTTGACCTCCTTGAAGCCGCCGGTTGCTTCCTGGGTCAGGCGGAACCGTTCCTGGTTCGCGGCTAGAATCTGCTCTCCCAACACCAGTAGCTTTACCCGCAGCTTGGCGTAGATCGCCGCATAGGCGCCCCCCAGCAGCAGCGCCGATACGATCGCGACACCGGGATCGACGATCACCAGGAAACAGATGATGGTTACCGCCAGAATCACGTTCGACAACAGCCGGCTGCCGGGGATCACGATCTGGTTGATCAGGTTCTGAACCTCGCCCAGCACGCTTTTTGACACGTCCGCGCTGTTGCGCTCCAGAAACCATGTATAGGGCTGGTGAAGATAGGCCTGCAAAAGCCGGCTGGACAGCGTGAAGCCGCGCATGGTGGAAAACCGGATGATCGCGTAATTGCCCCCCGCCTTGATGATCAGGCTGACCATCAGAATGACCAGGACGATGCTGGCCATGAAGACCTGGAAATAGAACGTGTCCGAAAATCCGAGAAACTCGTAAACCCGGTTCAGATATTCGTTTTCAAAGATGGCAGATGGGTTCGACAGGACCCGCAGCAGGATCAGGAAGGTGGAAATGCCGGAAACTTCGGCAAAGGCGACGAAGACCATCAGGCAAACAAGCACGTAGAACCGCCGCCGCTCACGCTCGTCAAACAGCGCCATCAGTTTCTTGAAAACATCAATCATTCGCGAATCTCATACTCCGAACGCTTTTTGGTCTGCCTCAAAGGCGGCGATAGGGCAAATCCTTGGCACTATGGTGTTGTCATGCACGGCGTCGACACCGATCAACCCCAGCCTTTTCACACTATATCGGCGTTTTGCCAATAGCTCCGCCCGGCTTGGTAAATATCCAACGGTTTCGGCCCGAAGACACGCTGTTTCCGCGTTGCCGCTTGACTGGACGAGGCTCATATATTCTACACCGGACCTATCCGCGTGCTAGAAATTGGTGCGTGCGGGCAAATTCGTTGGTCAATTTTACAAGCCGGGCTGGTGAGAGAAAGCATTGAGTGCCGTGACATCACAAACTTCGACTGCCAGCTATATACCGCTTCTTCGCCGGGGTGTTTCGGAGGCTTTCAAGGGCACTTCCCTGAGAGAACGCTGGCTCAAGGCCCGCATGTTCGCCGCGGGTATCCGGCATCGCGAGGCGTTGACGCGGATTAGGAACGCGCCGCAGGATTCCGCCCTGCGCATGGCGCTGGACGCGCGGGCGCAGATGCTGGGGCTTCTGATCTGGCCCTACCAATGCGCAAGCTGGGATACCGACAAGCGACTGGAGCGGTTTCAGGCGCACTATGCCGAGATCGACAGGATCGGCGCGCCGCTCAAGTTTGGTCTGGACGAAAAGCTGGTCCTGGCAAATCTGGATGCGCAATATCCCGGTTTGCGCGTCGTGCTGTACCAGCCGTTATGGCTGATGCGCGAAGGCGGGCTGACGATCAGCCTCTTCAACGAGGACACGCTGATATTCGCCCTGACCTTTTCCCTGTACAGCGATGCGGATGGCGACCGCTGCGCCCTGATCGGGGGCTGCCAGGGCCGCAATGTCGACGGGATTCTTGATGTCTACCGGGATCTGACGAAAGCGCTGCACGGATTGCGGCCGCGTGATTTCCTGATGGAATGTTTCGGCATCCTGTGCCGCATCATCGACGTGCGCCACGCCTATGCGGTCAGTGACCGGGAACGCCACCGGCGGCATCCCTTTTTCAACCAGACGGGCGATTTTCCGCAGGATTACGATATCCCCTGGCAGGAACGGGGCGGTGTTCTGGAGCCGAATGGCCTCTACAAGTTCCCGCAAGACCCGGTGCGCAAGACGCTGGACGAGATCAAGCCGAAAAAGCGGTCGCTCTATCGAAAGAGATTCGCGTTTCTGGATGAGCTGGAGCCAAGGATCGCAGAGGAATTTCCAACACTTAAACCCATTAAGTTCAAAGATTTATAGCAAATTCCGCGGATTTCCCGCGCGCTTGTCCGAACTGCTGTAATCTGGCCGAATGAGAGGCGGCAGAGAAGGAGCCGGCCCGCCCTGCACCGATGCTGGAATAATTTTGCTGGTCAAACATCGCGTTTTTGAGGAAAATTTGCCCCATGAAGTGCTTTAAAGATTTGGTCGCGCCGCGTTTGACCGCGATTTCGCTGGCATTGCTGATCTCACCCGTTGTCGCGAAGGCCGATCCCGGCGTTGTCGCGCGTGAGGATCTTGTGCCCTTCGGGCAGCTGGCCTGGAGCGCACCCAATTTCCAGATACCCATCGCCTCGCCCGGTTTGCCGCTTCTGGATCTTGCGGATAATTCCCCGGAGGCCACGCTGCTGCGGCGGCTGGACAACGAAGGCCGGGCGGCCGGGTTCAAGAACGTGGTCTATGACAACCACGATCGCGGCCATTCCCTCCCAAAGGTGGGATCGTTTCCCCGCGTGCCCAAGCTGCAGTTCAGCGATGAGCTGAAAGAACTGAACCTTGACTATGGGCTTGCCGGCAAGATCATCCTGCCCGCAATCGTCATCGGCAATTCCTCGACCGCGATCACCAAGGGGCAGCGCAAGCGCAGCCAGCCGCGTCTGGCCATGACCACCCCGGCGGGTCCGGCGCGGGCGTTCCTGACTTATGTGACCAACCATCTCTATATCTATCCCGAACACCGCGACTATGATGACAAGGACCTGTTTCCGGCAAACTGGCCCTACATGGTCATCGCCGAGGGTTCGTCTCATAACGACAAACCGTTCATCAGGGCGCTGTTGATGTCGCTTGCGGCGATGAGCCCGGAAACGCAGAAGAAACTGCAGGACAAGAACCTGATCGCGCCGACCCTGCAGATGATCATGCGGCGCAGCATGAAAACGATATATACCCGCCAATCATACCTGTCCGGGCTGGCGCACCCGCCGGTGTTCTCGAAAAAGGAGCTTGCCCCGGAACGCATGGTCACGTTGGCGGCATCGCTGAAACCGGATGAGATCCCGCCGATGGTCTTCATGGAAGTGGAGGAAGAGGATTTTTCCGACATGGCCGGGCTTGCCGGTCTGTCGGAGAAGATGTTCAACACGCCATCCGCCATCGCGCGCATATGGCGCAGCACCGATTACACCAAGCGGATGGTCGTCTCGGCCGGCAAGACCGCCGACCCGAATGGCCACGCGCTGAGTTTCAACTGGGTGGTGCTGCGCGGTGACCCGGAACGGGTGCGGATTACGCCCATCGGTGAAAACGGCGCCAAGGCGGAGATCAGCATAGACTGGCACAATACCCGCAAGATCGTGCCCACGAACAAGCGGCTGTCAAACCGCGTGGATATTGGCGTGTTTGCGTGGAACGGTTTCAACGACAGCGCGCCGGCGATTATCTCGTTCACCTTTCCCGGCCATCAGGAACGTGAATACCAGCCCGGCCCCGATGGCGAAAGCATGCGGCTGACATCGGTCAACTACGATGCCAAGCGGCGAAAGTCGTTCTACGACCCGGTGCTTTATTGGTCGGCGCCCTGGACCGACATCCTGACCTATGACGACGCCTCCGGGGGTTTGGAGATCACGAGGCAATTTCCCAAGCACACGGTCGTGCTCGATGCGCCTGACAGTCTGGCGGATGGGAAAAAGGTCAGCTACACCCTGAATGACAGAGGCAGTCACAGGGTTCTGAAAATGGACATTGACCCGGTTGAGTGAACAGTGCGTTTTCGCGGCAGGCCCCGGTGCCGCTTTCTTTCCCTGTTTATCCGTTGCATTAGCGTCAGGTGTTTGGAGAATTCGGTTTGCGTCATATCGAGAAGAGAATTCCGGCAAGATCGCACGGAGCGCCGGACGGTTGCGTTGCCGGTAAGATTCCCGCCATCATCCATCAGACTTTCCTGTCGACGGCACTGCCGGACCGCACGTTCGACGCAGCGCAGAGCTGGATCGAACACAACCCCGAATGTGAATACCGGTTCTACGACGATGACGACCAGATCGCGCTCTTGTCAGAGAAGTTCGGCAGCGATGTCCTTGCGGCCTATCACAAGATGCCGCGCGGCGCACACCGGGCCGACCTTTGGCGATACTGCGCGCTTTTCGAACATGGCGGCGTCTACGCCGATATTGATACGGTTTGCCGGGCCAGACTGAAATCCGTGCTGCGGCCTGATGATGCCTTTGTGGTGCCGAACACGGGCACGGTGCCGCATGCTGTATTCAACGCCTTCATCTGCAGTAGTGCAAGACATCCCATCCTGGAAAAGGCGATCGAATACGCCACCGAAACGATCCTGAATTCCAAGAGCTTCGAGGGCTACATGATGGCCGGACCCGGCGCATTGGGCATCGCGCTGAACCTGTGTATCGGCCGGGATGGGCATGCCCCGCACGAGATTGGCGGACATCAGGCCGGGCCGGTCACCTACCGGATCATCAAGAAATGCGCCGCATCGGACGGGCAGCCGCGCCGGGTGGAATCGGACGGAAAAACCGTCATGCTGACAAAATACGAGGGCTACATGGAAGACCTCGAAAGCGCCGGCGTCACCCATTGGGCGCATGACAAATCATCAGGCGGGCCGGTGAAATCCGTTTTCACGGCATTGAAACGGCTGATCCGATAACTATCGCTGCCGGGCGTCAGCTGTATTCCTTGCCGTATTCCTCATGCTTGCTGAGATAGCGGCACTTGTTCAGGATCACGCCCAGCACATTTGTACGCGCGGCCAGTTCCTGCTCGCATTTGTCGATCTCGTCGATGGATGATTTTTCAGCCTCGGCAATCAGCAGGACACAATCGACCTGATCCAGAAACGCCAGCGTATCGTCGCCCGAAAAGACGGGTGGTGTGTCAAAAATCATGATGTCGGGCTGCAGTTTCGCCTCGAGATCGTCGATGACCTTGCCGGCATTTGCGCCTTGCAACAGCTCTGCCGGGTTGCGCACCGTGGTCTTGTTATAGGCAAAGACAAGGTTCTTGCCATAGCGGCGCATGTGCGCCTCGGCGGTGTCCTCGCCGGACAACACGCGCGAGAACTGACATTCGTCGGTCAGCTTGAGCGTTTTGGCCAGGGCAGGCCGGCGCATGTCGAGCTCGATCAAAGCCGTGAAGAAATTGGTTTGCCGGGCCAGGCTGAAAGCCAGGTTCACGCAGGTCAGCGTCTTGCCCGCCCCCTGGGACGGTGACACGATCGCGACCCGTGTCCATTTGTTGGCGCGCATCTGATGCAGCAGCTTGGTGCGCATCACGTCATAGGGTACGGAATCGTGGCTGGACCGATACGCAACGATACGGCTGCTGGCCAGCTGCTTTTCCTTGGGGTGGAAGGCCGGCACGTTCTTCCAGACCTCTTCGCGGCTGGCGACGGACATGTCCCGGGGAATGACATAGGTACCCAGTTCGGGATCCGTGGTGCCCTCGGCGCTGGCGGCGCTGACGTCACGTTGCTGGTTTTCGCGCTGCTCCTGCCTTGCCTTGCGGGCTTTGTTCAGCGCTGACTGAATCCGTTCCATCTGTACGCCTCCAACTAGTTACCAAATGACTGCCGGAACTGCTTGACCAGATCGGCAATGCCCGTCTTGTTCAGGGCTTTTTCGATCAGCAGATCCATCGGCAGATAATACGTGTGCAACAGGAACAATGTAATGGGTATGCCAAGGCCGACCACCACAAGCGCCATGAAGATGATGAACCTTCTCAGGTTCGCCTGACGCCGCGTCCGGATATAGGGTACGGCGACAAAGGGCGCGATGCCCAGCCTGTTGGTCAGGTCGACGGAGCGGCGGACGGAATTGTTCAGAAGCTCGATCAGCACAACGACGGCAAGCCCCGCCATGATGCCGGCGGCAACACCGGCTGACGCGATCTTCTTGCGATTCGGACTTGTTGGCTGAAGCGGTACGACCGCCTGCTCGATCACGGTAATGCGCTGCCCGCGTGACTGGGCCTCGATCTGGTCTCCGGTCCGGGCCGCGGCAAAGTCGGCCTGCGCCTGGTTATACTGCAGGCGGATATTGTCATAGTCTCGTTCCAGCGAGCCGAGGGTGATCGCGTTCGCGGGGGTGCGATCAATCGATTCCTCCAGCGCCTTCAGCTCTTCCTCGACGGTCTTTTTCTCCTGCAGCAGGAATTCCATCTGGCCATCCAGATCGGCAAGCTGAACCTCATAGGCGGTCATCGCCTCGCCACCCGCACCGCTGCGCAGCGCCGCGACCTGTTGCTCTGCGGCATCCACTTGCGCTTTCAGCGCTTTCACCCGGGGATTGGTTTCCGAATAAAGTACCAGTGCCGACGCCAGCTGATTGCTGAGTTCCTGCAGGCGAAGCTCCTCCGGCGACAGTGACTCGCCGGTGACAACCACCTCTCCAGTGCGCTGGTACAGGTCAACCAGACGCGTGCGGCGGTCCCGCAGGCTGGCCAGCTCCCGCTCCATCTGCAATACCCGTTCCTGCAGCGATGCCTGACGGTTTCTGCGATAGTCCAGGCTGTCGGGCAACGCGCCCTGGTTCTGGCTCTTGAAAGCCAGGATTTTCTGACCCTGTTCTGCCAGCTCCTCGTCCAGATTCTTCACCTCGTTCTTGAAGAAATCCAGGGTTTGCCCGGTGACCGCGGTTCTGAGCGTCCGGTTTTCCTGCAGGATCAGCGTGACCAGTTCGTTCGTGACCTTGGCAGAGGTTTCGCCGGTCTTGGCCAGATACGATACCAGCACAAAAGACGCGGCATCGCGCCTGCCTGGCAACGTCATCTTGATGCGTTTTCGCATATCCGCGACGATCTGATCGGCGCTGATCTTTCTGTCATCCTCGTAGAGGTCGAATTTGCGCGCGACATCCAGCAGGTTGGCGCGGGCCAGGATCCGCTGAGCAATGATTTCAAGCAGTTCGGCCACGCCGGTGCGCACGGTGGAAGAGGCCAGGTCGCCCGGGATCTGGGGCGATTCGACCAACAGTTTCGCCTTCGCCTCGTAGCCGGCAGGCAGGGTATAGGCGACGGTCACGCCAAAGGCGGACACGGCAAGCGCGACCACAAGGAAATAGTGCAGCCGCCGAAGGAACAGCGAAAGGAAAAATTTAAAATCAAGCATCATTACGCGGTCTCGTCGTTCTTTTCAGGTGCGGGCGCGCCGAAGAAGGCGCCATCTTCGAGAACCTGTTCAACAGTCAGCAATGTTACCGTTTTCTGGTTCTTCGCAAAAGCATAGACCATAGATAGGTCGCAAAGCTGATTCACAAGTCTTGGCACGCCATGCGTATTCTTGTGGACCAGCCTGCTGGCGCTTTCGGTAAACAGGTTGCGCGGTGCGCCAGCCTTTTTCAATCTGTGACCAATGTAGGCCAAAGTTGTGCTTTCATCCATAGTGTTCAAGTGGAAACTTGACGCAACCCGTTGCGCGAATTGACGAAGTTCGGGTTGTTGAACAATCGCGCGCAGTTCTGGCTGCCCGACCAGAACCAGCTGAAGCAGCTCATCCTTGTTCGCATTGATGTTGGTGAACATCCGCAGTTCTTCGAGCGATTCCTGGCTTAGGTTCTGGGCTTCGTCGAAGATCAGGATGACCCGGTTCCCGGCGGCGTATTCCGCGATCAGGTATTCCTGGAACTGGTCGAAAAGGTCGACATAGGTGGCCGTGTCGCTGGCCGGCTGGTCCAGGGACATCAGAACCCACCGCAACAGTTCTCCTCGGGAGCCATGTGCATTTGACACAAGCCCCACCTTGAAATTGTCGTCGAGATTCTTGAGGTAGTGATGCAGCAAAGTCGTTTTACCGGCGCCGACCTCACCGGTGATTAGCGTGATCGGCGATCCGGTGAGGGTACCGTATTCCAGCATGGTGAATGCGCGCTGATGCGCGGGGGACCAGAACAGAAAATCCGGATCGGGCAAAAGCGTGAATGGTCGCTCTTTCAGCTCGAAATGTTGAGTATAAATTTCAATCGTACTGTTCATGGATTTCGTGTAACTCGAATTGCGTGGACCTTCCATTAATTTAACAAGCAGTGAAGAAGCACGTTTTTTCGCCATATAAGGCTTCTTGGCGGGATGATGAACTATGGCGCACTCTTTTTGTTGGCGTTTCGGTTTGTTGGCACCCGAGGTGCGAACGCTTGAGAATGGCACCCCCTGCGGCGGGTTCGTGCCGGTTGCTTCGGGCCCCGCGTGATCTGCGGCCCCTTTTCCCGGTGCATCGGTTTTCCGGGCTGCCCGAGTTTCCGTTCCTGAGAATATGTTGGTGATATCCGGTGGCGGCGCGGAACGGACAGGCCCGGATACTCTACCGCTCATCTCTACCTCCAAACGGTTGGCGCCGCTGCCTTTCCGTTCCGGCAACGGAAAATCCCTGCGTCCTGTAGCAGCCAAATCAGCGGGCTATGTCCAAAACAAGACAGCCCGATGGTGAATTCGTGGTTTTGAAAACGGCGGCGCGCCCACGCGTAATCTGGGCAGTGATTCGGCAAACTTGGCCGATTTCCGCCACAATCCTGGTTTCAGATGGCCACAATTTCTACACAATTGGCGAAATTGCGCGGATTGGTCGCTTGGTGTGCACAATCAGCACCCGGGGGTTGTTTAATGCAATCCCAACGTGTACAATTTTTCTTAAAATCGGAATAAGCTTTAAATGTTGCGCCGCGAATGGTAGAAAATACCTAACGAAGAAAATCGACGACACGCGCGTTGATTATAATAAAAATCTAGACGGATTGAGCAGAAGTTGTGTGGCCCGTGTTTTCGGGCTGTGAGTATGAAACGTGGTAATGATTTAGGGACGCTGTGTACGATGAGCATCCAAGACAATGATTTTGAAACAAGATTTGCATTTGCTGAAAAAGTCGCACCATTAACTGACTTTGGTAATCTGCAAAAAGGCGCCTACAGACATGTGTTCAAACGTGTCTTCGATTGCGCTCTTGTTCTTCTCTCTGCACCCATCGTGGTGCCGACCGTGCTGTTCCTGGCCCTGCTGGTAGCGCGCGATGGACATAACCCGTTCTACAAACAATCCCGTATCGGCAAGAACGGCCGCATCTTCACGATGTGGAAACTTCGCACGATGGTGCATGATGCCGAAGAGCGCCTGGAAAACCACCTTGAGAATAACCAAGGCGCGCGCGAAGAGTGGGAAGAGAAACAGAAACTCACGGATGACCCCAGGATAACGCCAAGCGGACAGTTGCTGCGCAAGACATCCCTGGACGAACTTCCCCAGCTCTGGAACGTGCTGATCGGCGACATGAGCATCGTGGGACCGCGCCCGATGATGCCCGAGCAACGCGATCTCTACCCGGGTCGCGCCTATTATGCGTTGCGCCCCGGTGTTACCGGTTACTGGCAGATTTCCGACCGCAACAAATCGACATTTGCGGCGCGTGCGAAATTTGACAATCGCTACTTCGAGGACGTGAGCCTGTCTACCGACGCGTCCATCGTCCTGTCGACAGTTGGAGTTGTGCTGCGCGGCACCGGTTGCTAAATTTCACCACAATTGCTGACTATTGATAACGCTTGCGCTTGTCCGCAAGCGTTATCTATCAATTTGGTAAGGCTGCCCCGTTAGGCCGGTGGTGGCTCTGTTATGAAAATAGGACATCAACATGCGTCTGCGATTTCCCCTTGGGTCCGCTCTTTTGTTAACAGCATTCGTGGCGCTCGCCGCCTGCGAAAGCTCCGAAGAAAGAGCTGAAAGACACTTCAAAACCGGGATGGAGTTGCTGGAGGATGGGGATGTATCCCGCGCGCTGATCGAATTTCGAAATGTCTTCAAACTGAACCCTCAGCACAAAGAGGCAAGGATGGCCTTCGCCAGGGCGCATCTGGACAATGGCAACCGTGGCAAGGCTTATGTGAACTTTCTGCGAGTCGTCGAGCAATATCCCGAGAACATCGAGGCCAGAACCGAACTGGCGGAAATGGCGATCGCAGGTAGCGATTGGGACGAAGCCGAGCGCCACGTCAAGGCGGCCTTTGAATTGGCGCCCGAAGATCCGCGAATCAAGGTGGCGAACACCGCGCTGAAATACGCCCAGGCCATCAGGACAGAGGATACCGAAACCGCAGACGAATTGGCGCTCGAGGCGTTCGAGGCGCTGGAAGAGAACCCCGAGAATTTCATTGCGCGGCGTCTGGTTGTCGATTTCCTGATCCGAAACCAGCGCTATGACGAAGTGATCCCCGTGCTGGATGTTGGTCTGGAACAGCAGCCCGAGAATTACGATCTGCACTCGACCAAGGTCAGTGTTCAGGCCAATTCGGGCCGGACGGAAGAGCTTGGCGATACCCTGCGCACCATGGTCGAAACCTTCCCCGAAGACGACGCCGCGCGCCAGATGCTTATGGGTTGGTATGTCCAGCAAGGCGACAATGCCGGTGCCGAAGCATTCCTGCGCGAACTGGCAGAACGGCCGGATGCCGAAGATGACGCACATATGGCCGTCATCCAGTTTCTGCGGCTGACCTCGGGTGAAGAGGCCGCACGGGCCGAGGTGGACCGGCTGGTCGAGACCGAGGAAAACCCGCGGCGGTTCATCGCCGTGCAGGCCGAGATGGATTACCGCGATGGTAAGCAGGATGAGGCGATGGCCAAGCTCGAGAAGCTTGTCGAAGGTGTCGAAGAACCCGATGACGTGACCAACAACATCAAGGTTCTGCTGGCGCGGATGCGAAATTCGGCAGGCAACCCCGTCGGCGCGCGCGCACTTGTCGAAGAGATCATCGAAAGTGACGGTAGCCACGTCGCCGCTCTGAAGATGCGCGCGGCCTGGAATATCGAAGAGGACCTGACCGGCGACGCGATCATCGACCTGCGCACGGCCCTGGCGCAGGCGCCGCGTGATCCCGAAATCATGACACTGATGGCCGCCGCACATGAACGTGCCGGTGACCGGGAACTTGCCGGCGAGCGTTATTCACTGGCGGTTGAGCTTTCCGAACGCGCCCCGGCGGAATCGCTCAGATATGCCAACTACCTGGTCAAAATCGAACGCATCGAAGCGGCCGAGGCGGTGCTTGACGAGGCGCTGGTCGAATCGCCAAACAATATCGAATTGTTGCAGGCGATGGTGCAGTTGCAGCTTCAGAACGAGGAGTGGAACGAGGTCCAGCGGATCATCTGGAAACTGCGTGCCATCGAAACCGAAGAAGCGCAGACCATCGCGAACGGTGCTCAGGCCGAGATGTTGCTGAAGCAGGATCGTGTGGAGGAAACAATCGAGTACCTTCGGGAACTTTCCGACGCCGAAGATGGGTTGCTGGCCTTCGCCGCGCTGGTCGAGACCCAGATGCGCGCGGGGAACACCGAAGAGGCGGTGAAACTGGTCGACGATCGGCTTGCGGAAAGCCCCGAGGACGGCAACCTGCGCAATCTGCGCGCCGCGCTGCATCTGGCGAACAACGAACGCGAAGAAGCCGAGGCCATGTACGTCGCCCTGCTCAAGGATTTTCCGGGCAGTGACCGGGTGCTGCGCACGCTCTACAGCCTTTACCTGGCAAGCGGCCGCGAGGATGAAGCGCGGAAGATGGTTGATGAACAGATTGCGCTTGCCGACGAAGTTCCTGCGGCCGCAAACGCCTTTCTGCTCAAGGCAGAAATCCTCGAACGGGACCGTGATTTCGACGGAGCGATCGCGATTTACGAGGATCTCTATGAACGCAACAGCAACAACATCATCATTGCCAACAACCTGGCCAGCCTGATCGCCACGCACAAGGAATCCGAGGAAAGCCTGAACCGGGCCTATGCGGTGGCGCGCCGTCTGCGCGGCATCGAGGTGCCGGCGCTGCAGGACACCTATGGCTGGATCGAATACCGCCGCGGCAATTACGAAGAAGCTCTGGAGCATCTGGAGCCCGCGGCAGAAGGTCTGCCTGGCGATCCCCTCGTTCAGTACCATCTGGGCCTGACATACCTTGCGCTGGAGCGGAACGAAGATGCGAAGAAGCTGCTGCAGCGCGCTGTCGATATCGCCGGTGACAATCCGCTGCCGCAGATCATCAAGGCGCGCGAGACCCTCGAAGAGCTCAACGCAGCCGCCAGCGAATAAACAAATCTGCAAGACTGACGGGAAAGGGCGCTCAAGATTGGGCGCCCTTTTTTGCCGTGATTGGCGATGTGCCTATCGACGGCGGGACAAGCCTGTAGAACGTGACGCCGGTTTACCAAAGGGTCAGCGCGTTCGCTTCGGATCGTGCAGGTGGGAAGCCACAGGTCAATGATATTGATCCAAGGTCGACAGCCTGCCTCGGTAGCCACGGTTAGGGCGGCGGCCGCGACCTCATGGGCAAGAGTGGTTGGCGCCTGGGCACGGAGATGTGCCGAACTTCCGGTTGCCATGGGGTGGTGGAGACACGGGATCAGTCCACCGGCTGTGTCAGCCAAAGAAAGAGGGGCCTTGCGGCCCCTCCTGAACTCTTGGATTGTAGCGCGCTTTAGGCTTTTTTCTTGCGGCGAACCACTGCGAAGCCGCCCAGGGCGCTCAGCAGCAGAAGACCACCTGCCGGAAGCGGTACGATCGAAATCCGGACCACCATGTCATCATGGTCTGTGTCGCCACGACCATCGCCGAAGAACGCCAGCACATTCTTGCTGTTCTCTTGGTAGAAGGCGATGCTCAGGAAGTCATCGTTCTGACCAGCAGTGTTGTTCTCGATGTCACCGCGGAAGGTCAGACCATCAGCACTGTAGGTTTCGAACACCAACTCGACCCAGTCGGGCAGGTCCAGCGAAACGATGAAGTCGCCCGGAGTGCTTGTGTTGTTGTTGAGCGAACCACCCGCCTTGTTCAGCGAGATATTCTCTGCATTGGCTTCCTCGCCCAGATAAGTGATCTGGATCCTGCTCGCTACATCAAGATGCAAGCCATTGGTTCCGTCGAACGGTTCCCATGCGCCAGCAGCACTGCCGCTGAATGCCTTCACCGAATCGCCAGCGCCGATTGTCGGAACAAGTGCCGGATCGAGGCCCGCATAGCTCGGGTTATGGTTGCCGGGAAGAACCCGGTCCGTACCGCCAACAATTGAAAGTGATGCTGCGCTTACAGCTGTCGCCAAAAACAGCGAACTGATTGCAGCGCTTATTGCTAGTTTCATTGTAAACTCCCACAATATGGTTACTCGTTTCGACCTGCCCCCCAAAGCACATACTAATTGGTTCAGCTCGAAATCAGTTTCATTTTTAATACATATGGCCGCCAAAAAAAAGCCACATATCACGTTATACACCTTAAGCGTGTATTTTTTAAGAGATTTTTCAAAAAATTTGGAAAATGGGCTGGAAATTAACCATTTGCCCCCGGCGGACTTCGCCAAATTCATCGACATTTGCCGTAAATACCGCGTTCGTTTCTAAATCAGAAACAATGGTCGCGCTAACGGGCGAATCGGCAGAGGCGCCAGCGATGTCATGTGCATTCGGAAGCGACTGCCCGAACGTGGCCAAGGAACAGGGTCAAGCGATTGAAAAATATAACTTTCGAGAAATCTCAGGTCGATTGGGAGGGCAGGTCGCGTGAACCGTTGAGATGCAGGCAGATCAGCGCCCGAATCAGAACCAGCGCCATCGTCAAAGTGCCGACGCCCGCATAGACCGAAGCCGCCACCAAAATTGAAAATCCCGAGAGAAGCATCATGCCCGCCGCGACCATTCCAATGACCATGCTGCAAAAAACAAAGACAACCATTTCCAGTCAGCTCCTGACAAACGGCCCCCGAACCCAAGCTTGATTCTGTCAGCCTGCGCTTGGAGGCGTTCTATTGTTGGTCATAATTGGGGCAAAACAGTGAACGGAGCATTAAACCGGGAAAAACTGATACAATCACGATCGCGCCGCCGGAATTGTTGCGTGTCTGGCACGCGCCAGGCAAGAACGGCGGCGATTCACGCCCATCGGTCAGAAAACTCTTCCGTAACTTCGTATTACCGCCTATTTTTAAGGTTAAGCGTATTGATATTCAAAGAATCGAGAGTTCATCATGAAACGTATCATCACAAACATCCTGGCAATCTTGCTGCTTGTTCCCGTGTTTTCGGCACCGGCATCGGCACAGGACAGCTATCGGATCAAACCCGGAGATGTCGTTCGTGTTGAAGTGCTTGAAGATGCAACTCTCAATCGTGACGCCATCGTTCTGCCCGACGGGCGTATTTCGTTGCCGCTGGCAGGCTCGGTCAAGGCCGGTGGCCGCAGCATCGAACAGGTCCGCAGCGAGGTCATCTCCAGTCTGGCACCGAACTTTGCCACCGAACCAACGGTATTCGTGTCGCTGACGCAATTGGCCGCACCTGTCGCATCCGGCGGATCGGTGAGAACCAACACCATCTACATCCTGGGCGAGGTCGCCAACCCGGGCGCCCATGCGATCGAGCGTGGCACGACAATGTTGCAGGCCCTGGCGCAGGTTGGCGGCTTCTCGAGGTTCGCCGCGACCAAGCGCATTCAGCTGCGCCGCACGGATAAATCCAAGAGAGAGCGGATTTACACTGTAAACTACAAGGAAATACTGGCAGGAAAGACCAGCATCGGAACGACGGTCATGCAATCGGGCGACGTGATCATTGTTCCGCAAAGACGATTGTTCGAATAACAACCCGATCTTGAGGGGGCAGTATTGGCAAAACAACAGATCGTTCGCGCAGCAGCAGCGGGTGGGATGACGCTTATCATCCTTCCGGCGCTTGCGCAGGAGGAGGGCGGCCTTTCGTTGACACTTGGTGTCGAGCAGCGGTTCGAAGCAGGCGACAACCTGGGACTGGAGAGGCCCGAGGAAGGCAACTCGGCCCTGTCCACGACATCGCTGACCTTTGGCCTCGACACCGCAACAAGCAACCAGTCCTTGTCGGCAACGGCGGGCTTCAGCCTGCGTGCCGGCGAGGTGCCGTCATCCAGTGATACCGAAACCGGCTTTGTCGAGCCTCAATTCACCTTCAACTACATGCGCGAGGGATACGATTCAGTATTCAACGTCGACGGCAGCTACCGCGAAAGCGATATTGCCTTTACCTCTGCGCTGAGCGATTTCACCGATGAAACCGGTGTCATCGTCCTGCCGGAGGATTTTCAGAACCTCGACGGATCCGGAACACGCCGCAACTACAGCCTGCGTACGAGCCTGGAAACCGGCCGGAATGCCCCGCTGGGCTTTGTCTTTGACGCCAATGTCAGGGGCATCAGCTATGACCAGCAATCGGCGAACCTGGACGACAATTTCCGCTATGGGGCCGGGGTGCGGGCTAATCTGCGGTTCACCGAAGTCACCACCGGCTTCGCAGCCTACAATTTCGATCACTTCGAATCCGACGACGCCCAGAATACCGAGCGTGATACCAATGCGATCGAAGTCGGCGTCGCGCAGGAACTGTCGGAGCGGGCCAGCTTCGAGGCGGCAATCGGCTTTACCGATGTCGAGGAAGAGCTGAACGGTTTCTCCATGTCCACCTCCGGGCTGACCGGGCGTTTTTCATTCAACTATCTCATGCCTGACGGCGCGATAACCTCGTCCTATTCCACGACCGTGGATCAGGACGGGTCGCGCCATACCATCAATGTCGGGCGCTCGTTCGAGTTGCCGCGCGGGATGTTCGCAATTGATGTCGGCGCGACCAAGGAAGAAAGCGCCGACGCCGACCTAATCGGCAGCGTCAGATATACCCAGCAGCTTCCGACCGGCAGTTTCAGCGTGGGGCTGAACCGGGGCGTTTCGACCAACAGCGACGACAACGAACGGATCACGACCACTGCGGACCTGGGGTATGACCACGAGATCAACAACCTTTCCAGCATCGGGTTTGATCTGTCCTTCGGCCTGTCCGAGGCATCCGGCGGTAACGCCAACGATGACACCCGCAGAACCGATGTGTCGGCCAGCTATCGCCGCCAGGTCACCAGTGACTGGAGCATGACGACCGGCGTGGCCTACCGGGTCCGCGATGAGGACATCGGCGGAAAATCCGACTCCACCTCGATCTTCCTGACGCTGAACCGCGATTTCAATCTTCTGCGCTGATATGCGATGGCGCTGCCGACGGGGGCCGGAACAGGGCCGCCAAACCGGGGCTCGATGATGCAAAGGGACGCCAAGGCAAGCATCTGGTCCCCCGCGATCCTGTTCTTTGTGCTGAGCGCGACCTTGATCGAGGTCGTGCTGCAGCTGGCGGATGCGGGGCTTTTGGGGTCAACGCGCCTTCGGATCGTGATTTACCAGAACACGGCATTCTGGCCCGGGCTGCTGTCGGGCTGGATACCGAACTATGCGGTACAGCCCTACGCGATGTTCCTGACCTATGCGTTTGTGCATGGCGGCCTGACGCACCTGATCCTCAACATGGTGACGCTGGTATCCCTTGGCGTGGCCGTGATCCGGGACGCCGGGCAGATCGGGTTTCTGCTGGTCTACCTGGTGTCTACCCTTGCCGGTGCGCTGGTTTTCGCGATCACCGCAACGTCATTCCAGCCCATGGTCGGCGCATCGGGCGCGCTGTTTGGTCTGGCCGGCGCGCTGGTCTGGTGGAACATCCGCTTTACCTTCCGCCAGGATACGACAATTGCCGTCAAGGCCGCCTCGGTCCTGTGGCCCGCGACGATCCTGACCCTGCTGAATGTCCTGATGTATTACGGGTTCGACAAGAACGTCGCATGGCAAACCCATCTGGGCGGTTTCGTCGGCGGTGTTGCCGTGGCCCTCTTCTTTCGCGATCCCGAGGATGGCGAATTCAGCGATTAGCGGGCCGTGAGTAGAAAGCCCGCGGCGCTATTCTGAGGCGACCTGCGCGGCGGTCATCACCGCATCGCGGCTGACATCCTCAACCACCTCCTCGTGCCCGACACCCAATGCCACGCGCAGTGCGATATAGGCATTGGCAAGCGTCCGCATATTGGCCGCCAGCGTCGCGCGCGCACTCGACACCGAACGCTCCCGGTCGATCAGATCCAGAACCGTGGTTTCCCCGCTCTCGATCAGCAATCGCCGGGTCAGATCCAGCGACCGCTGGTTCAGGTCAACCACCCGGCGCGATGCCCGCACCGCCTGATGCGCGGCGCGCAGATCCGCCAGCGCGGTTTCCACCTGCTCGACGGCGACCAGCACGGTCCGCCGCCAGGTCAGGTACGCCTGTTGCGCGCGGGCTTCGGCCGCGTCGACCGAGGCCGCAAGCGAGGGCTGCGAAAAGACCGGCACAGACAGGCCCGCAACGATGCTTTCATTCCATGACCCGCGGTTCAGCGGTGCGGTGATCAGCCCGCTGAGGCTGAGGCTGGGATAGCGCGATGCCTCGGCCACCCCCACATCCGACACCGCGGAGGCATAGTTGCGCTCGGCAATCCGGATGTCCGGCCTGGCGCGCAACAGATCGGCCGGCACGCCCATTTCCGCAACACCCTGCGGCATGGGTTGGCTGCCGCGATAGCCCAGATCAACGCCCAGTTCGCCCACCGGAACGCCCAGCAGGGTCGAAATTCTGTTGCGTTGCTGAATGATATCCGCGGTGATCCCGGGAATTTCGGCCCGGGTCTCGGACACCAGCGCCTCGGCCCGCAACACGTCCAGTTTGGTCGCCGCGCCCACATCAAGCTGCTTGTTCAGGTCGCGCAGCGTTCGCCGGCGCGATCTGAGGTCCTGCTGCCGGGTTTCAAGGTTACGCTGCAGGAACCGCATATCCACATAGGCCGTTCCGAGGTTGGACAGCAGCAGCCTGCGCGCCTCTCCGACGCCAATCTCGGCGGCCTCAAGCCGCTGCGACGCGGCACGGCTTGCCCATTGCGTCCGGCCGCCAAGACCGAACGAACCGGTCACGCTCACCTCGGCCGACTCGCTGGCATTGCTGTTGCCCGTGGCTTCGACCTGGCCGTTCCCCGACAGGGCCACACTGTCCCGGCGCAGATTGGCCTCGGCCTCGCGCACGCGTTCGCGCGCCTCGGCGACATCCAGGTTGCCCTCCATACCCTGGCGGATCAGCGTATTAAGCACCGGGTCATTGAAATCGGTCCACCAGTTTAGGTCACGTGTACTGGCTTTCGTTACCGGTGCCACCAGTGAATAGCGGTCCGGCAATTCAATCTCGGGCGACTTGTACAACGGGCCAACATTACAGCCCGACAGGAACAACCCTGCCCCGATTGTTAGGACAATGCGCATTTGAACTGCTCTTTTTCTGCCTCGTTTGGCCCTTTTTCGCGGGCCTTGGCTGAAAACTAGCAAAATTAACGGTTTGTCGCCACATTCGAACGGGAAAACGCGGAATTCGAAAAATCTGTTGCCCAGTTGCGTCAGGTGCGGTCTATGCCCGTGACGTGCCTTTAGCCGGGAAAATGTGTTGTCACCGGATCCAGAAGCAACGCCAACGGCGTGCGATCCCCCGTCGACAGAACCACCTCGACCGGTGAGCCATTCACCAGGGAAAACCCGTCTGACTGCAGCGACTCGCGCGTCGTCGGCACGATCTCGACCACGACGCCCCCACCGTTCATGGCAATCCTGGTCACGGTCGCGGGTACCTCCATTGGCGGCCCCCCGTGCGCGTATCGAAGCGTCAACAGTGCCGGCTGCCCCCCGAACACGCGGTCCGCAAACGCCGCATCGAGCCGCGCCGTAACATGCAGCGGTTCGTCGGGCCGATTGCTGTTCGGGTCTTCGTCGGTCTGCATGACCAGCGTTCCTGCCGCCGGAAACGTTCCCGGAACAAGCGTCCGGGTCGCCCAGAACCCGACGAAGACAGAAAAACCCAGCAGGGCCAGAATGCCCGCCGTCAGCGGCGTTGCGGCCCCCCAGCGCGGATCGTCATTTTGCGGTGTCCCAGCCTTCATGACCCGGCCCTATTCGTGACGAGTTTTCGGATGCGACGGATATTCGGATAGGTCTTCTCAAGCATTTCGTCCCGCGGTCCGATGCCCGAGAGGACGCCGTTTTCGATCACCATCAACAGATCACATTGGGCGATCGCCTGCGGGCGGTGGGTCATGATGATGACCGATTTACCAAGCGTCCTGAGTTGCCCCACGGTGCGGTTCAGCGCCTCGGACCCTTCGGTATCCAGCATCGAATTCGGCTCGTCCAGAACCAGCAGGACCGGGTCGCCATAAAGCGCGCGAGCCAGCGCGATGCGCTGCCGCTGACCCCCGGACAGGGCGCAGTCATCGCCGTCCAGGTAAGTGTCATACCCCTTGGGCAGGCCCATGATCATCTTGTGGGCATTGGCCAGTTTGGCGGCCTCGATCACCTGGCGGGAATCGCCTTGGGGCGCCATGCGGCGGATGTTTTCGGCCACCGTGCCGGCGAACAGCGAGACCGTCTGCGGCAGGTATCCGATGTACCGGCCCAGATCGTCGGCGTGGTACTGATCCAGCGTCGCCCCGTCCAGACGTACCTGACCGGAGGCCAGCGGCCAGAACCCCGTCAGCACACGCGCCAGCGATGATTTTCCCGACCCGCTTGGCCCGATCACGCCCAGCGCCTGACCCGGTTCGATAGAAAAGGAAAGATCGCGCAGCACCGGGGTTTTCGCGCCGGGGGGCAGAATGTCAGCACCCTCTACGGACAGGCGCGCCCGCGGGCGCGGCAACCGGGTCTCGGGGCCATGGTCGGGCATGTCGGAAAGCAGCTGAACAAGTGACCGCCGACCGGCGCGCGCGCGTTGCAGCACCGGCCAGTTGCCCATTGCCTGCTCGATCGGGGCCAGCGCCCGGCCCAGCAGGATGGAACACGCGATCATCGCGCCGGGCGTCAACTCTCCGCGGATCACGAAATAGGCGCCCAGACCCAGGATCGCCGATTGCAGAAACAGCCGAAACGACTTGGTGACCGACGTGAAGATGCCCGAACGGTCATTTGCGCTGACATTCTGACTTTGGGCGTCATTGCGCAGCAGCTTGTAGCGGCTGGTCATGCTGCCGCGCATACCCTGTGTCAGGACGGTTTCGCTGGCGGCCTGGGTCTGATCGGCAAAGGTGTGGGCCTGTTGGGTGGCAATCTGCGCCAGACGTACGCGATGCGCGGTCACGATCTGGTTGACCAACGTCAGGATCACGATCATCACGCCGCCGGTCACGGCCAGCCAGCCCAGCAGCGGATGAAACAGGAAAATCGCCGCAACAAAGAGCGGGGTCCAGGGCATGTCCATCACCGCAATAAGCACCGGTGACAGGAACAGGGTCTGAAGCGATTCCAGATCGCGCAGCGCCCGGCTATTGGCCTGTCTTGCCCGCGGATCTGCCGACCGGCGCATCACGATGTCGAATAACCGCCCGTCCAGATGGGTCTGGAATCGCGCCCCGATCCGGGCCATCAGGCGGCCACGCGCATAATCCAGCACGGCCATCAAGAGATAGAGCGCCGATACCAGCACGGTCAGCGCCACCAGCATATCCACCGATTGCGAGGCCAGCACCTGATCGTAGACCGCCAGCATATACAGCGGACCGGTCAGCATCAGCAGGTTTACAAAGACGGAAAAGACAAAAGCCCAGGCAAAAAGGCTGCGCCCCCGCCGCCAGGCGACGCGGAACTCGGTCATGCCGCTATCGTTTCGGCCCGTCATCGCGAAATCGTACCTTTCAAAACACCCTTACCTCATGGCGTCACCCGACACCCAACTGGCCAATCAATGCACTTCCAGCATAGTCTGGTCCGCGGAAAGTGATAAATCAACTTATGTTCGGCCAACCGAAAACCTTCATGTCCACTGCCCTTTTCAGGTGCTACCGGTGATCCGCATGAGCCGGATCGCCGATTACCTGAGCAGTCTGAGGCGCAAGAGGTCGGGTTTCGACACGCCGCCTGCGCCGGAACGGGATTTTGTCGCGATTGGCGATGTTCACGGTTGCGACGGCCTTTTGGCGCAACTTCTGGATCGGGTAGAGCACGAGGCGCCGGGGCTTCCCGTCATCTTTGTCGGCGATTACGTGGATCGCGGGCCAGACAGCGCCGGGGTGCTGGCGCGGATCATGGAACTCACCCGCTCGGGCGCGGTGGGCCTCAGGGGAAATCACGAGGCGATGATGCTTGACTTCGTCGACATGCCCGCGCGGGCAGGTCCGCAATGGCTGACGAATGGCGGTGTGCAGACGCTGGAGAGCTTCGGCGTGCCCGCGCCGGCCGATCCGTGGGATGATAATGCTCTGACCGATGCCCGCGACGCGCTGATCGACCGGGCCGGCCCTGCGCTCATCGCGTGGCTCAGGGAACGTCCGCTGATCTGGCAGAGCGGCAACGTGGCCGTCACCCACGCCGGCGGCGATCCCTCCAGCCCCCTCGAGCCGCGGCGCGGCCATGGGCTGTTATGGGGGCATCCGGATTTCTGGCGCAAACGCCGAAAGGACGGGCTGTGGATGGTGCATGGCCACTATATCGTGGCCGCACCGGGGATGCGCGACGGCCGCATTTCCATCGACACCGGGGCCTTCCACACCCATCGCCTGACCGCCGCGATCGTGACCCGCGGGGATGTCCGCTTTGTCAGCACATAGCCGCACCGCCGCATCCCGCCACGCGATGAAAAAGGCGCCGCCAAGAGGCGACCCCAAAACCTGCGCTGAGCCGAAAGATCAGATGCTGTCTTCTATCCAGCCCTGCAGGGCGGCCTTGGGGGCTGCCCCGGTCTTGTTCGAAACAACCTCGCCGTTCTTGAAAAGGAACAGCGCCGGGATGCCGCGAACACCCAGTTGCGACGGCGCATTGGGGTTTTCGTCGACATTGACTTTGACGACCTTCACCTTTCCGTCCATCTCGTTCGAAATCTCTTCGAGCGCGGGTCCGATCTGTTTACAGGGCCCACACCATTCGGCCCAGAAATCCACCACAACGGGGATGTCCGAATTCTTGACTTCGGCGTCGAAAGTATCGTCGGTAACGGCAACAGTGGCCATGATCTATTCTCCTGAGAGTAGCAGCGGTCTGGCAGAACCTATGTAGGCCGATGGGGCGCGTCAAGATATCTGGGTGGTCATCAGGGCATCTGTCGCAAGATCGTGTGGAAGTGGCATGAGTGTCGCGGTTCGTGTCCAGAGGATTGCCGTCGTGATCCGGCGTTCGGGATAGACCGCGCGCAAGGCATGGGCGTAGGCCCCCATCTGCCGCAGAATCCCCGCTGGCACATCCTCTGCCCGCGTCGGAGCGATCATGTTGGTCTTGAAATCGACTGCCAGAACGTCGCCGGGGCTCACGACCAGCCTGTCAATCGCGCCATGAATGCGTTTGCCGCCGAGCGCGTCAAGGCTGGCGCTAACCGGTACCTCGGCCAGCGCATCCGGCGCAAAGAGATGCGCAAGCGACGGCTCGGTCAGTATGATTGCTGCCTCGGCCAGCAGCATCTCCAGTTCTTCCCCCTCGGCCGCATCCGGCCCCCGCGCCAGAAGATGACCCGCCGTTTCCGCCCATTGCGGCTGACCAACCTGCGGCAGGAATTCCAGCAACCGGTGGATCTGTCGCCCCCGCCGCTTGGCGGTATCTTCGTCCAGACCGCGCTCATCCGGCAACGCTTTGGCACCGCCCAGATCAGACGGGCTGAGCGTCTTGGTCGGCGCGGGTGCGGGCGGCGCAGGCCGGTTGAAAAACGCGGCAAGCGGCGTCGTACCCGTCGCGGAGTTTTCCGCGCCGACAGTCTCTGTTTCCGCCCAAACACCGTGCTGCAGCCGCAATCCCGGACCGTTTGCAAATTCGTGCGGTACGGCATTGCAGGCGCGCATTCCGGCGTCGACCTTCTCGTACCAGGTCTCGCCCTTTTTGCCCTTTTCACCCGCTGCCGCAACGATCAGCCATTTTTCCGCGCGGGTCATCGCCACATAGAGCAGGCGATCGCGCTCGGCGATCTCGGCCGCCTTGGCCGCATCGACCGCCTCGCTGATCGTGCGGGGCGACGCATCGGCATTGCTGCGCCACAGCGCCGCCTGATCCGACACGATGACCTGATCCCGGATGACCAGATTGCGCTTGCCGGTGTCGGGCAGGATCACGATCGGCGCCTCCAGGCCCTTGGCCCCGTGAACGGTCATGACCCGGATGCGGTTTCCCGCCGCATCCATCTGGCGCTTGATTTCCACCTCGTCGGATTCGAGCCAGACAAGGAACCCCGTCAGGCTGTCCACCGCTCTTTGTTCATATGTCATCGCCTGGCTCAGCAGCGCATCGATGCCTTCCTCGGCCTCAAGCCCAAGTCGGGACAGCAACCGGCGGCGGCCGTCATGCCGGGTCAGGAGACGTTCGATCAGGTCATAGGGGCGCAAATAATCGGCCTGGCTGCGAAGATCGTTCAGGATGGCCATGGTGTCGGGAAAATCGGCGGCGCGGTTCCGCAGTTCCTGCCAGAGGTATGTCGCGTCCCTGCCCTGCGCCAGATCGTACAGCTCGGCCTCGGACCAGCCCAAAAGCGGTGATTTCAACGCGACCGCCAGCGAATAGCTGTCCTCGGGCGTGGCGAGAAACGACAAGAGCGCCGCCAGATCCCGCACGGCGATTTCCGCACCCACTTTCAGCCGGTCAGCCCCGGCGACCGGCAGGTCGAGCGCCTTGCACTCCCGGATGATGTCGTGAAACAGGTCGCTTCGGCGCTGCACGAGGATCAGGAAATCACCCGGCTGCGCGGGCTTCGAGCCATGTTTGCCATCGCTGCTGGGGACGGGGTGCCCGCTATCGACCAATCGCCGGATCTCCGATGCGATTTGCCGTGCCAGAAGGACGCTTGGATCATTGGCGGCCTTGACGTCGACCGGCGTGTGCCAGGGGGGGTTGTCCTCTGCTTCCGCCGGTTCGATATAAGGCCACAGATCGACCCGGCCCGGAAGCGCGGTCTTGTGTGCCTTGTGACCCTGTTGCGGCGAAAACCCGGATGTTCCGGCCTCTTTGAAGGTCTCGTCGACCAGCGAGAGAATGGCCTGTGACGACCGGAAGGAATATTCAAGCTCGGTTTCGAACAGCGGCGTGCCGGTATGCTTCAGCCGGGTGGCGAACTCTGCCCGCATACGGTCAAACTCCCCGGGATCGGCCCCCTGGAAGGAATAGATCGACTGCTTCTTGTCCCCAACCACAAAGATCGTGCGCGGCATGTCCCCGCGGCTGCCATGGCCGCTGGTGAATTCCTGCGCCAGGCGCTCGATGACCTGCCACTGAACCGGGCTGGTATCCTGTGCCTCGTCCACCAGGATGTGGTCGATGCCGCCGTCCAGCCGGAACAGCACCCAGGCTGCAACCCGCGGATCAACCAGCAGATCGCGGGCGCGCAGGATCAGGTCGTCGAAATCGAGCCAACCGCGCAATTGCTTGGCCGCCTGATACGCGGACAGAAAGACCGTGGCAAAATCGTGCAGCGCCCTGGTCCGGGAAATGGCCTCGACCGCCAGCCGTGCCTCGCGGGCATCGTCAACGCGCTGCATGAAGGCTTCGACTTGCGGCATGATCGCGGCCAGACCTTCCCGGCACGCCTTGGTCGGAAAAGACCCTATCTTGGCAGAAAACGGCACTTTTGCCCCGGTCCCGTTCAGGAACACCGCCTCAAGAACAGGCAGGGCGGCCGCGTTCAACGCATTCAGATCACGCAGTTTGTCACCGGCTTTCCGATCATTGGTTCCGCTAGCCAAGAGCGCGGGTACCAGGGTGTCCAGCAATTCCTGTTCATTCCCCAGAAAAACGCTGGCCGCCACCATTTCGGCGGACAAATCAGGCGATTGCCCGAACAGCGCCGCAATCTCCTTGGCGTCGATACCGTTTTCGAACCGCGTCTGGTGGCGGACGATCTCGGCGGTCAGACTGTCGAAGCTCTCGCCCGCGTATTGCCGCGCCACCGTTTCAAGCAGCCCGGCATCCGGGCTCTCGGCAATCTCCTCGACAATCTGGGCGCGCAGCAAGGTCGCGGTGCGTTCGTCCATCTCGGTAAATTGCGGGCTGACATCCGCTTCCAGCGGAAACCGGCGCAAGAGGGCGGCGCAGAAGGAATGGATCGTCTGAATCTTGAGGCCACCGGGCGCCTCGATCGCCCGCGCGAACAGGCGCCTGGCCTCTCTCAGGCGATCCGGGCCGATTTCATCCGGCAGGCCAAGATTACGCAGCTGACTGATGAGTTTCGCATCGGCCAGCATCGCCCATTCGCCCAACCGTTTGAACAGCCGGTTCTGCATCTCGCTGGCCGCGGCCTTGGTATAGGTCAGGCACAGGATGTTCTGCGGTTCGACATTCTCCAGCAGCAGGCGCGCCACCCGATCCGTCAGCACGCGGGTCTTGCCCGACCCGGCATTCGCAGACAGCCAGGTCGAAAGACCGGGGTTGGCGGCGTCAATCTGCCGTTGGCTGGCGGGGTCCCGTTTTGTCATAGCTTTATCTTCACCGGGCTGTCGGTGATGTCCCATTCGCCGAACCGCGCCAGTTGGTCGTAATCGCCCCTGTCCCGCTTGCTTTCCATCGCGCGCCGCGCCGGAAAGCCGGTATCGTCGTCCAGGTATTTTGCGATCAGGTCGTGAAATTCCGACCAGATCACATCCGTCGGTTCGGCTTCCAGCGGGGCGTCGACCTCTTTGCCGCCCGATCCCAAGCCAATATAGACCGCGCGCACAACGGTCGCAGGTGCCAGCGCGCCGAAACCCGTCCGCTCGGCCATCGCCGCCTCAAGCAGCAGTTGCTTGTCGTAATAGGTCTGCTGGTCCCTGCTGGGCGGCGATCCCGTCTTGTAGTCGTAGAGATGCAGGTTGCCGTTACGGTCCAGGTCGATACGGTCCGCCGTCGCGGTCAGCGCAAAGCCCAGATCGGGCAGTTCGGCGCGGGATTTGGCCTCGAACGCGGCCGGATCGGCCAGGGTACGCCGGGCCAGTTCACCGCTGACAAACCAGTCGGCGACGCGTTCCAGCCGGGCAAGCCAGGTGGCGCGCGCCTCGGCCCAGGGGACGTTTTCAGCCAGAACAGAGACTGCAATTTCCATCAGGCGTTCCTTTGTGCAATCCGATTCAACGTCCCGGATCTCGCTGACGAATTTCTCGAGCACCTCGTGCAGAACAATACCGCGCAACAGGGCATCCGGCGCGCGCATCAAGGGATCAAGCGGGCGCAGCCTGAGCACATGCTTGCCGTAGATCGCGTATGGGTCGCGCACCAACCGCCTGATTTCGGTGACCGAAAGCTGCCGGGGCCGCGCCGATGCGGGCGGGCAGGGTGCCGGGCGGGGCGCCGGCGCGGCGGCAATTGGTTCTTCCAGTTGCCGGGCATGCTCCAACCATCGGTCGCCACGCGCCTGCATCTGCTCCAGCGCCGCCGCCCCGCCCTGCTCGGGCAGGCCTTTGAGCAGGTTCTGCAGCCGGTTCACCCAGCGAGAGACGATGGTCTCTGCATCGTCCGAGCGGACCGAGCGCGACAGCCAGACTTCGGGCGCGGCGGCGGCCTGTTGAAAATCATGCGCGGATAAGCCGATGCGTCGCTCGGGCAGCATCAGCCCGGCGTCATGTCGCAAATTGCGGTTCAGCCAAGGGTCCGGCGCGGGCACCATCGGCCAACTGCCCTCGTTCAACCCTGCCAGGATCAGCAGGTCGGCCCCCTGAACGCGAGCCTCGAGCGTGCCCCAAATCAGGATATTCGGGTGTGGGTCGGTCGGGTTGCGCACCTCCTGACGGCTGAGAAGCGAGTGAAACAGGCTGGAATAGTCACTTGAATTGATGCTGCCGCCATAGGACGATTCCTGCAGCAACTCGGTCGTCGCCTTGCGTGCCTCGCGCCCGGCATCGCCCTCCCAAAGCTGGCCGGTGCCCGCCTCCCGACAGCCCTGCGCGATCCGTTCGGCAAGGGTCAGGTGCTGTGCCACGCGGGTTTCCAGAGGCACGTCGCCTGCGATCTGGCGTTCCGTGAAACAGTCGCAGAGCCAGCCGATCCAGGCCGGCGCCATCTCTTCCTTGCGACGTTCGCCCCAGGCTTTCAGGTCGTCGGCGCCGGGAAATGGCGGGCCGTGACGCCGCAGATGAAGCTCCAGCTCGCGCGACAACAGCAGATGCGTGCCGCGATCGGCGCCGCTATGCGTCAACGGGTGCTTGAGCAGGGTCAACAGCAGCTCGGCGCTGAGCCGTTGCCGAAAAAGATCGCCCACATGCCGAAGAAAACGGCCCGGCGGGGACAGGTGCAACGGTGTGCCCGCGCTGTCATCGGGCAGAATGTCCCAACGATCCAGCGCCGCGGTGACCTGCCGTGTCAGGGTCCGGTCAGGGGTTATCAGCGCGGCGCTCTGGCCGTTTTCCGCCGCTTCGCGCAACCGCATCGCGATGGCCAGCGCCTCTTGCCGGGGGGTTGGCGCCTCCAGCAGGGTGACATCCTGCATGGCACTGTCGATCCGGTCGAGCGCGGGCCCGTCAGTGAGCCATTGATCAGTAACCGGCGCGGGGCGGAGCGCGAGCGAGATCAGACGATTTCGCGGCTCGTTGGCCGGTTTCGCATCGCTCCAGCGGGGAATCCGGCCGGGATTCATGCCCAACTCGGACGCGAATTTGCAGAAACGGTATTGCGGGTGGTCCTCGATCGGCAAGGCGCCTTGTACGCCGCGCGTGTCACCCGCCAACGTGGTCCACACATGCTCGGGCATGTCAAAATCGAAACCGGGCAGGATAACCGCGCCCAAGGGCAATTCGGCGACCGCCTGCATCAGCAGCTGCGTTGCCCCGCGCGAGCCGGTCGAGCCCGCGACGATCACCGGATGATCGGGCGGTTGAAGCCGCCAACGGCGGATCGTGTGTTCCACCACCAACCGCTGTCGTGCCTCGGTATCGGGATCATTTGTGCTTGACTCAAAATAGTGTCTGACAATGCTCAAAAACGCCTTTACCCGCTCCCAATGGCCGGACTGATCTGAGATATCGAGCCTGTCGATCGCATCGGGGGCCACGCCCTCGCCATGCATTTCATCCATCAGCGCCGCCAGGCTGTCGGCCAGATCGTAAAGCGAGGACCGGGGCGCCAGACGGGGCGCGCGTTCCAGCAGCGCCGACAGCAACCGGACCAGTTCCAGCCGTCGGCGCAGGGGTGGTGTGGCGTCCGGAATATGTGCCAGATCCCAATGTTCGCCCAGATCAGTCACCAGTTGGATTTGCGGCAGCAACAGGGCCGGGCCCGTGTCGAACAACGTGCGTATGCGACGTGCCATGCGCCTGGTGTTGACGATCAGTTGCACCCGCGCCAGTGCCTCGGGCGGGGATCTTTTGTGCCGTTCAAGCAACCCGTCCACCAGCGCGCGCGGAAAATCCACCCCAAGGGGTACGCCAAAGACCCGCGGCGCGTCGGACGGCTCAAACATCGGAACCTGCCAAAAGCCGTTCGGCCAGCGAAATGCTTTGAGGCTGGCCGACATCGCACCACATGCCGGGGTAGGTGGCGGTAAACAGCCGCCCATGGTCCAACATGATGTCCCAGACCCGATTGAGCGAGAATTTCCGTTCTTGGAACGACGCCAGCGTTTCTGTGCGGATGATCTGCAGGCCGGAATAAATCACACCGGGGCCGCGGATCGCACGCCCCTCGGCGTCGGCGATGAAATCGCCCGCGCCGGTATGTCCAAGCGCCTGCTGTTTCCCGAGGCACAGCAAAAGAGCATCCATCTTGGCCGCGTCCCAACGTTCGGCCAGAAATGTCAGCGGGTTGGGACCGCGCCAGATCGCGTCGGTGTTCATGGTGAAAACAGGTTTGTGACCCAGCAGGGGCAGCGCCGCCCGCAAGCCGCCGCCGGTTTCCAGTATCTCGGGTTCCTCACGGGAAAAGGCGACGCCGCGATCGGCCAGATGCGCCTCAACCTGGTCGGGAAGATAGTGCAGATTGGCGACGATCCGGTCCGGCCCATAGGCATTCACAAGGTCCAGCGCATGGTCGATCAGCGCCTTGCCCGCCACGGGGATCAGGGGCTTGGGTCGATCCGCGGTAAGGGCACCCATGCGGGTACCAAAACCGGCGGCGAAGAGCATCACAGAGCCGGGACGGTCGCGCATTTTTCGCTCAGCTTCTTCAGGGTAACGGGCGTGGGTTCGGGCAGGGCATCCGTGACGATCCGGGCAACCGGCCCCAGCACCGGATGGGCAAGATCCATCTGCAGATGCGCCCACACGCGCGGGATCAGATCGATGTAACCGCGCTTGCCATCGCGGATACAAAGCCGCGCAAAAACGCCGAGGATCCGCAGGTTGCGCTGCGCCCCGAGGCAGCGATACGCGGTCTGGAAAGCCTGTTTTTCAAGGCCGGTCTTTGCCAGGTAACGGGCGATCATCCGGGTCTCGATGTCGGCCGGTACATCGCGCCGCGCGTCCTGTAGCAGGGAGACCAGATCGTAGGCCGGATGACCCAGCATCGCGTCCTGAAAATCCAGCAGGCCAACCCGCGCCACGCCTGCGCGTTCCGGCAGCCAGAGCAGATTCTCGGCGTGATAGTCCCGCTGTATCAGGACCGTTGCCTCGGCAGCGTGTTCCGCCAGCAGGTCGTGCATCGCGTCGTGCAATGCCTGCCGGGCGCCGTTGTCGGCCTTGCCAGCCCCGTTGGCATACCAATCAACCGCCAGTGCCGCCATATCGGCCATCAGCATCGGGTCATAAGCAGCAAGGCCGGGGGGCGGCGCATGATCGTGCAGCGCGACCAGCGCGTCGGTTGCAGTGGCATAAAGCGTGGATTCCAGTGCGGGATTGTCCGGTATCGCGCGGGCAAAAAGGGCATCTCCCAGATCTTCCAACAGCAGGAACCCTTTGATCTCATCCCCGGCAAGGATTCTTGGCGCACTCAGGCCGGCGCCCAGCAAATGGTGGGCGATGTGGACGAAGGGCCGGACATCCTCACCCTTTTCAGGGGGCGCATCCATCAGAACCGCGGTTTCTGCGGAATTCGGGCGGCCAAGCCGGTAATATTTCCGGTTCGACGCATCGCCCGCCAGCAGCGACGATTCAGCATTCGCCCACTCGGTTGTCGCCAGAAATTGCCGCGCGAGTGCCATGCGATCAGTCATTGAGCGCCTTTCGCAGTTTCGCGTCCCATCGAGCGTCATCCCATTCCAGCCTGACAGTGCGTCTATCATCGCCGGAGGGCACATCCAAGGACAGGCTGAGCGCCGATTCTGGCGCGTATTGACCCAGGCGGTCCGGCCATTCCACCAGGCATATGGCATCGACGAACGCCTGGGTCAGACCCAGCTCGTCGATCTCGGATATGTCTGACAGCCGGTAGAGGTCCGCATGCCAGATGTCGCCGGTCGGGCCATCATACGTCTGCACCAGCGTGTAGGTCGGCGAGGGGACATCCTCGGGCACCTCCAGCAATGACAGGATCAGGCAGCGGGCAAAATGCGTCTTGCCCGCGCCGACATCGCCGGACAGCAGCACCGTGTCTCCTTGCCCCAGAACACGGGCCAGCGACTGCGCCAGCGCACAGGTGTCGTCGGGAGAATTTAATTGCAGCTGGAGGATCTTCGCGGCCATGCCCCGACACTACACACGCCGGAACAACCTGCAACCGGGATCAGGTGTTGACGGCTTCGGCCTTGGCGGCACCGGTGACGGGATGGTCCACCGGACGACAAAGGATCGCGGCCCCACCGGAAACCGGTACAAGACGGCACATCAGTTGCCGCCCGTCTTCGGTGTCGATGATATCCTCGACCGGCTGGGACAGGGTGTTGCTGGTGGTCTGCATCTCGACCCTTTGCCAGAAATCCGGGTGCGGGTATTTTTCGCGGCAGATCGTCACCAGATCGCGGATACCCAGCTCGGCAAAGCTGGTGTCGGGATCGACGCCGAACATTTCGGTCCAGGTGGCGTTGCAGAAAATCACCACGTTATTGGCCGCGATCACCGCCACCGCATGGTCCAGCTTGTCGATCACCGATTGACGCAGATCGTTCTGAGCGCGGAACCGGCGCGTCAGCGAGATCTCCGCGGTTATGTCTTCGAACAGGAACGCCACCGCACCATCGGGATGCGGGCGCCCGGTGACCCGATAGGTCACACCCGAGGGCAGGGACCAGGTTTCCTGATAGAGCCCGTCCGACGCGGTTTCGATCATCTGGTTGATCTGTGCCCGCCAGTCCGAATAGCTTTTCGGCTCCGGCATGACCTGACGGTCGCGCAGATTGTCAAAAAAGCTCATCAGGCTGGGCCGCCCGCTGAGAAATTCGGCCGGCAGCGCGGTCAGGTCGACCAGCGCCGGGTTGAACAGTGCGAGCTGCTTGTTGCGATCGAAAATGGCCAGGCCGGTCGTCAGGTTGGCGAAGGTCTTGGTCAGGGTCTGGACGAATTCACGCTGTGCCGCCTCGGCGTGAACGGCATTGGTCACATCGGTGGCATAATGTATGACGCCACGCTCGGTCGTGAACACGTCCACGTCGCACCAGATGGTGCCACCACCATGCGGCCGCGCGATTGCGATGCGCGAACTGGTGCTTTCGTTGGCATGCGCCGGTATTTCGATGTTTTCCAGGATATGATCGAGCTGTTCGGTCAGCAGGCGCCTGCAGGCGGCGTTCTGCCAGATGACTTCGCCCGACCTGTCAGTTTTCCAGATCGCACAGGGTGCAGTCATCAACGCCAGACGGTCTTCGGACTGCGCCGTTTTCAGCCGCATCGCCTGGTGCCGGTCCGCCGGCTGAGATTCGACCGGATCTTCGAGGGTGACGCAGGTCAGGCCTTTTTCAGCCGATATTGTCAGTGTCGCAGGATCCTCCGCCGCGTTCGTGGCGCGAAAGGTCACAGTTTCCGTGCGGTCGTCGGGTAGATGTTCCGGCAATCCGGCAAACCGGTCGCCGAGCCAGTTGCGCAAGTCAATCCAGTCATCGACAGGCCCAAGATTCCCGGGTCGTATGACATCGTGGCCATCGATAACGCCGTTTCGAAACAGGATCGTGTTTTCGGTCACTGGTCGGGGGGCGGGCCGCATCTGCAGCCGGCGGCCTCTGCCAAGCGCCGCACCAAACACCCACAATACCGCAAAGGAGGCGATGACCGAGATTGCAAAGACCCCGGCAAAATTCACGACAGCAGTTGCGTCCATCGACGTCGTTCCCTTGATGCCTCAACCGCAGATTGCACGGGATTGGTTAAGGCAAGGTTAACCAAGGTAAATGCCGGGTGAACGGCTCAGACGGCAAAGGGTTCGTTCTTGGCTTCGGGGCGGCGGTTCCGGTCGTTCAAGGCGTCAATCTTTGCCCGGGGCCATGACAGTTCGACCACCGCCCCGGTTGCGGCCGCGCCACCTTCATCGCTGCGCAGCGCATCGGATCCATTGGCAAAGCTGATGTCGGCGCCGGACCGTTCCAACAGGGTCTTGGCGATAAACAGCCCCAGGCCCATGCCTTCGTATCCCGGTCTTTGCGGATCGTACTGGGACCGGCGCCTGACAAACGGTTCGCCGACACGGCCCAGAACCTGCGGCGGAAACCCCTTGCCATCGTCGGTGATCCGCAACGTGATCCGGTCCTTGGTCCAGCTGCTGCTGATCCAGACATTGGCGGCCGAAAAATCGACAGCGTTCTGAACAAGGTTGCGCAGGCCGTGAATGATCTCGGGTCGCCTGAGGATTATCGGTTGCCGCATCAGGTCCGAGGGATCCTTGCCGACATCGAAATGTACGGTCTTGCCCCGGTCCAGATGCGGCTCGGCGGCCTCCTCGACGACTGACATCAGGGGCGCCTTGCGCAAATGCAGGTCATCCTTGCCCGCGCGCCCCATCGAGCGGAGAATGTCGCGGCAGCGGTCCGCCTGCTCGCGGATCAGCAGCGCGTCATCACGCAGCTCCGGCATCTCCTCCAGCTCGTCCGCCAACTCGGAACTGGTCAGCTTGATCGTCGCGAGCGGGGTGCCCATCTCATGCGCCGCCGCGGCCACGACGCCGCCCAGATCGGTCAGCTTCTGCTCGCGCGCAAGCGCCATCTGGGTGGCCTCCAGCGCATCGGACATCGCTTGCATCTCGCTCACGATCCAGCGGGAATAGACCCCCAGGAATATCACCGCAATCACGATTGCCACCCAATTGCCAAAGCGGAAGATGTCCGGCACCCGCATGATGAACCCCTGTTCGGTACGCAGCGGCAGGTGGAAATCCATCAGCAGCGATACGATCGCAATCGCCGCCAGTCCCAGGAACACTGTCGAGCGCGACGACAGGGCGGACGCCGCCACCGTGACCGGCCCCACGATCAGGATCGAGAACGGGTTGTTCAACCCGCCGGTCAGGTGCAGCATCAACCCCAACTGCAGCATGTCGAACAACACAAAGAGCATCGTCTCGGTCTCGCGCAGCCGCTTGTTCTCGGGGTAGATGAAGAACGCGACCAGATTGCTCAGAACCGAGACGCCGATCACCAGGAAACACAGCCCCATCTCCAGGTTCAGCGCATAGACCCGCTGCGCGATCAGAAGGGCTGAAAGCTGCCCGGCAATCGCCCACCAGCGCAACAGCACCAGCGTGCGCAACCGGATCCAGTTGCCACGGTCGCGTGATTTGATCGGGCCCGAACTAATATCCGTCATCTGCGCGCCTTGGTCCCGTTGCGGTTTTGGATCGTGGTGCTAGATATGCGGTCAAACAGCGCCAACAGTGTCCAGAGTAAGGATTACACCATGACACGCAACATAGCGATTCTAGCCACCGTTCTGGTGGTTCTGTTCCTGGGTGGCATGTTCGCGGCAACGACGTTCATTGCGCCGGATGATGAATTCGCCCAGTGCCGGGCAAGTGCGGTTGCCGGCGGTGCGGCGGAAATCGGCGGCCCGTTCACGCTGATCAGTGAAACCGGCGAAACAGTGACTGAAAAAGAGGTGATCGACCAGCCGTCGCTGGTCTATTTCGGCTATACGTTCTGCCCCGATGTCTGCCCGATCGACGCCGCACGCAATGCCGATGCCGCCGCCATTCTCGAAGAACGCGGCACCATCGTGAAACCGGTCTTCATCACCGTCGACCCCAAACGCGACACGCCCGAAGTCGTGCGCGAGTTTACCGATTACATGCACCCGCGCATGCTGGGTCTCACCGGCTCTGATGAGCAGATCAGCGCCGCCAGCAAAGCTTACCGCGCCTATTTCAAGATTCACGAAGCCGAAGAAGGCGACGAGGATTTTTATCTGGTCGACCACTCCACGCAGACCTACCTGATGTTCCCCGACAAGGGTTTCGTGGAATTCTTCCGCCGCTCGGACACGGCCGAACAGATGGCCGACCGGGTGCAGTGCTTTGTCGAGGCCAGCCAGGGGTAGCGTCGCCGTTTGACGCACCCTTCCGGGCGGGATACCATTTTCGACGACCTGCGCCAAATGGGAGAGAGTGATGGCAGAAGACCTGCGCGAGATTGGCGAAGACAGATCCATCCTCCTTCTGGATGACGATGAACCGTTTCTGCGGCGCCTGGCCAAGGCGATGGAAAAACGCGGCTTCGAAGTTGAAACGGCGGGTTCCGTCGCCGCCGGAAAGGCGATCGCCACGGCGCGTCCGCCCGCCTACGCGGTGTGCGACCTGCGGCTGGAAGACGGCAACGGGCTGGATGTGGTCGAGGTCATTCGCGAACGCCGCCCGGACAGCCGTGTGGTGGTCCTGACCGGATATGGGGCAATCGCCACGGCCGTCGCCGCGGTCAAGATCGGGGCGACGGATTACCTGTCGAAACCCGCGGACGCGACCGACATCACCAATGCGCTGCTGGCGGGCGATGACGCGTTGCCGCCACCGCCCGAGAACCCGATGAGTGCCGACCGGGTGCGCTGGGAGCATATTCAGCGCGTGTACGAGCTGTGCGACCGGAATGTCAGCGAAACGGCGCGCCGGCTGAACATGCACCGGCGTACCTTGCAGCGCATCCTGGCCAAGCGATCACCCCGGTAAATCGGCGAATCTTGCTGAATTAGAGCCTCTTTTGACGCGGATACCGTCAGAGCGCCGTCAACAATTCCGCATGACGCGCCAGATAGTCGTTCCGCGCCTCGATCGGCGGGCGCAGGCGCAGTTCCAGCCCCTCGATCACAGCCGGATCGGGCTGGCCGAAAAACCGGTTTGCCTCGGCCTCGGAAAACCCGGCAATGCGCGTGGCCTCCATCCAGGCGCTGATCTTGTCAGCTTTCTTGATCTGCCTCTTGACCGTCACCGGCACCGCTGCCGGCAGGCCAAACCGGATATGAATGGCCGCTGCCAGCCGCAAATCCAGCTCACCATATCCCGGCCCGACCGAATTCTTCACCGGAGAGATCATGTCACCGATCACGTATTCCGGCGCATCATGCAAAAGCGCCGCCAGCCGCCACCTGGCCGGTGCCCTGGGGTTGAGCCGCGCATAGAGAATTTCGACCAGCAGCGAATGTTCGGCGACGGAATAGGCGAAATCGCCCAATGTCTGTCCGTTCCACCGGGCCACGAAAGACAGCCCGTGGGCGATATCCTCGATCTCGATATCCACGGGGGTAGGATCCAGCAGGTCAAGACGGCGACCCGATAACATTTTCTGCCAGGCGCGGGGTTTTGGCACGGTGCCCTCTCATTCGTTGGGTGGGACAGTCCTAGCCTTCCGCGTGCCGGTTTGCAAAGCCTTCCAGGATGGCCTTCAACAACGCCGAATCCTGCCGTGCCACAAGGAAGTTGTACCCCTTGTAGCGATCGGTCTTCACCGCCCTGATCGCGTCGATGCTGCTTAGGTTTTCCGGCTTGTTCGCCACGAAATAGATACAGTTTTTGACATTCCCCAACAGATGGGCACTGGGCAGGCAATCGGGATCGTTGCCATGATCTTCGTAGATGAATACCGATCCGTCTTGCAGCGCCCGCTTGCCGCCATCGAACGCCGCGATCTCGGCGCCTTCGACATCAAGCTTGATCAGCGCGGCAGTGCCGGGCGGTATCAGATCGTCGATGGCGATGGTTTCGACGGTCTCATCCGCGCCTTCCGTGGCGTCGGCAAGCCGCGCCGACGCATGGCTGAGCGGGACGTTCAGAAACTGCAGTTTCTTTCCCGTTTCCGAATGAATGGCCCGCTTGTGCCGCGTGACATTGGGCAGGTCCCGGGTGTTTTCGACCAGGGTCGCGAATGTCTCGGTCGAGGCTTCGACCGCGTGGATACGTGCAAAATGCGGTGCCGCGCGCACCGACCAGTAGCCCTTGTTCGCGCCGAGGTCACAAAACACATTCGTGTGTCCCGCCGCCAGGTGCAAAACCCGTTCAACCTCGGGTTCATACGCGGTATGGAACAGCGCAAATCGGGTCCAGTAGCCGTCATTCAGATAGATCTTGAAAGGCGGTTCGCGGTCATGGCGGACAAAGACCGCATTCGCGGCCGGAAACAACCGGCCCAACCCGCGCGCGAACCGGCCAAAGAGACCGCGCGTCACCGCCACGCGGAAAAGCGCCATCAACAGCCAGTACTGAACCCGTGCGGCAGGGCCGGAAAAACCGATTGTCACGTTTCTTGACATCTACGGGCAACTCCCTTTCCTGCGTCACGGGCGTGACTATCCGGTGGCATCCGCATGTGCAAATGCGTCCGGGACACCACAGCCGGCTATGGTTGGTCCGGCGCGCCACATTTCTGCCACAATTCGGTCGCAGTCTCGCCTCACGATCTGCTGCCATTTCGTGATCGGGGCTTGAACAACCGACCCGTTTTCGCGAAAGAACGAATGCAGCATTGGGGGGCGCGTAACCCTCCGTTTTACGTGCCTGTCCCATCAAAAAAGAAAAGGAGCTTGCCATGTACAAGCATCTGTTAGGGGCGGGTTTGAGCATCTCGCTGGCATTGGCAGCCCTGCCGGCCAGCGCAGGAAATTGCGCCCAACGTGACAGGGTCGTCGAAAGACTGAAATCCAAGTATTCCGAAAGCTTCGCCGGGGGCGGGCTTCAGGCCTCGCGAACGCGCAGTTCAGTGGTTGAGGTCTGGGCGTCCAAGGAAACCGGCACATTTACGGTGATCCTGACGACACCCGAGGGCATGGCCTGCATCGTGGCGACCGGCACCGACTGGCACCAGGCCCATCTGGTGGATTTTCCGGAAGGCACGGAAAGCTGACCTGATCCAATTCGGCCAGTCAATTCAGGCGGTTGGCCGGAAAGATTACGGGTGTGACACAGGTTTGTGTCCCGTTTTTCGTCGCATATGGCCGCGAGAGACCCCATATATAGTGTATCGACAACCGGGCCCTACGCTCGATGGCGTGGTGTGCCCCAAAAAGGAGATACACCATGTTCAAACGACTTTTCTCGATGGCACTTGTCTTTGGCGCCGCTGCCCTGGCGCCGCCCGCGCAGGCACAGGGAATCCACTGCATGCCGCGTGACGTTCTGGTTCAGCGGCTTGCCAATAATCATGACGAAGAGCTCAAGGGCGGCGGGCTGCAGAACGCGCAGCAGCTGCTGGAGATCTGGAGCTCGGACAGCACGGGCAGTTTCACTGTGTTCATCACCCGCCCGAACGGGCAAAGCTGTGTCGTTGCCACGGGGCAGAACTGGATGGGGATGACGAAGCCGTCAGGGCAAGGCAGCGCCAGCTAATCCCGCATTGCCGAACAGGGTATCCGGTGTTATCTGCCCCTCAAGCAGATTTCACGAAGGAGCCACGAGTATGGCAAAAGATTTTCTGGTCAAGGATATCAGCCTGGCTGCGTTCGGGCGCAAGGAACTGGATATCGCGGAAACCGAAATGCCGGGCCTGATGGCGCTGCGCGAGGAATACGGCGCGTCGAAGCCCCTGAAGGGCGCGCGCATCGCGGGCAGCCTTCACATGACGATCCAGACGGCCGTTCTGATTGAAACGCTGGTCGCCCTGGGCGCCGATGTGCGCTGGGCATCGTGCAACATCTTCTCAACCCAGGATCACGCCGCCGCGGCCATCGCCGAAAGCGGCACGCCGGTCTTTGCGGTCAAGGGCGAGACGCTGGAAGAATACTGGGACTATGCCGACCGCATCTTCCAGTTCCCCGAAGGCGGCGCCAACATGATCCTGGATGATGGCGGTGATGCCACGCTCTATATCCTGATCGGCGCGCGGGTCGAGGCCGGAGAAACCGGCCTGATCGAAACGCCCGGTTCGGACGAGGAGGTGGCGCTGTTTGCCCAGATCAAGAAACGCCTTGCCGCAAGCCCTGGCTGGTTCACCAAGCAGCGTGACATGATCAAGGGCGTGTCCGAAGAAACCACCACCGGTGTGCATCGCCTCTACAAGATGGTCGAGGAAGGTCAGCTGCCCTTCCCGGCGATCAACGTCAACGACAGCGTGACCAAGTCGAAATTCGACAACAAATACGGCTGCAAGGAATCGCTGGTGGATGGCATCCGCCGCGCCACCGACACGATGATGGCCGGCAAGGTCGCCGTCGTGATGGGTTATGGCGATGTCGGCAAGGGTTCGGCCGCATCCCTGCGCGGTGCCGGCGCCCGTGTGAAGGTAACCGAAGTAGACCCGATCTGCGCCCTTCAGGCCGCCATGGACGGGTTCGAGGTGGTGCGGCTGGAAGATGTTGTCGGCACCGCCGACATCTTCATCACCACCACCGGCAACAAGGATGTGATCCGGATCGAGCATATGCGCGAGATGAAGGACATGGCGATCGTCGGCAATATTGGCCATTTCGACAATGAAATTCAGGTGGCGAACCTGAAGAACCACAAGTGGACCAACATCAAGGACCAGGTGGACATGATCGAGATGCCGTCGGGCAACCGCCTGATCCTGCTGTCCGAAGGGCGGCTGCTGAACTTGGGGAATGCCACCGGTCACCCGTCCTTCGTGATGTCGGCCAGCTTTACCAACCAGGTGCTGGCGCAGATCGAGCTGTGGACGAAAGGCGACGAATACGGCAACAACGTCTACATCCTGCCCAAGCATCTGGATGAGAAGGTCGCGCGCCTGCATCTGGACCGGATCGGCGTCAGGCTTACCGAGCTGAGCCCCGAACAGGCGTCTTATATCGGTGTCAAACCCGAAGGGCCGTTCAAGCCTGAGCATTACCGCTACTGAGCGGCATGCGTTATGATTGGAAAGCGTTCCGCCCGGCCCTGCGCCGGGCGGTTTTGCGTTTCAGTCTGGTGGTGATCCTTTTCGGCGGGTATGTGACCCTGTTTCACCCCAAATCGCCTCTTCCCGACGAATGGCACCCCCTGACCCCACTTGATGTCAAGGCGCCGGTATCGGGGTTGACCAAGTGGAAATTGCGTAACGCGCTGTCGGATGATGCCGCCTGCCTGCAGGCGCTTCGGGGCAGCCGCTACGCGCAATTGGAGTCGCTGCGCGAAAGCGCGCAATGCCATATCTCGCCCCGTGTCGCGCTGACCGGTCTGGGCGCCGCCAGGCTGGAACGGATCGAAACGCGATGCCAGACCGCCCTGCGCCTTGCGATGTGGGAACGGCACGGGCTGCAGGCCGCGGCCGAGCGGCATCTGGGTGCACAGGTCTCGGAAATCCGGCATTTCTCAAGCTACAGCTGCCGCGAAATCCGCAGGCCCGGCGGGTCCGGCGGCAGAATGAGCAGCCACGCCACCGCCGATGCGATAGATGTGTCCGGCTTTCGCATCAGTGACGGCAGGCTGATCCAGCTCAAGAGCGATTGGGCGGGGCCTGGGCCCGCCGCGCGGTTTCTTCGGGACGCGTTCGCAAGCGCCTGTCTGCGGTTCCCGGTGGCTCTTGGCCCCGGCTACAACGCGCTTCATGCTGACCACTTTCATTTGCAGGGCAGCGGGTGGGGGTTGTGCCGTTGATGGCCGACGGGGAGAACTCTCCAAGTTTTCCCTTTGAGCGGGTCGGCTCAGTGGTTATCGTGACGCCAGCACCACTTGGGGCTGAATAGGTGAATGAACCGGCATGTTGCCGGAAAAGAGGGAGACTATTTATGGGACGACGTGACGATCTGATTGCACAATATGCGGATGACCTGCGGAACAAATGCGGCATGACACCGGATATGGATCTGCTGACCAAGGTGACAATCGGCTGCGGTCCGGCGATTTATGACGCCGACGCATCGACAGTGGCCGCAGGACAGCCGCAGGAACTTGAAACCGTCAAAGACAACTTTCTGGTCAAGAAACTTGGCCTGGCCGATGGGCCGCAATTGATGGATGCAGTCAATCAGGTGATCGACACCTATGGTCGTTCCGAGCGCAACAAATACCGCGCCGTGGTCTATTACATGCTGACCAAGCATTTCGGGAAAGAGGCGATCTACGGCTGATTTCTTCCGGTTACGGACAAAGGCGCCCGCCATCGGCGGGCGTTTCGCGTCTGGATCAGGCCGGTTTGAAACGAATTCTAACTACTTGATGTTTGTGAAAACCGCGCGTTTGCGCTAGGGTTCTTGCGATAGGCCAGTATGGCCGGAACCTATTTCGAGATACGCGTGTGGTGTGTAGGGAGCACGTGGGGAAACGGAGGGTGCCGGCGTATTTGCCTGCATCCTCCGTTCGATTCTGCACCTTAGAACAACGCCAGGACGGCGCCCATGATGGCGCTTCCGAAAGTGACGTAGCCGGCGTCAATCAAGGTGAGCTTGAAAGGCCGGCCACCGAAGGCATAACAGGTCGCAAGCCACGGGCTTGCCAGGAAAAGGCCGATGCCGAAACCCGAAACCAGGCCCTTGCCAAAGCTGTCGATACCGCTGAGCGCGAATACGTGCCGCATCATGCCGGCCACGACCACCGCCATCACGAAGGCGATCAGGTAGGGCACAGGATTGGATTTGTTCGCGGGCTGCCCATCGTCTCCGACCTTGACGCCAGAGGCTTCCATCCACGGTTTTGACAGGGTCATGTACCACGCCGCGCCAAAGGCATAGGACGCGATCGCTGCGACCAGCACGTTCAGAATTTCCATGTCTTCCTCCCTTTGTGTTCCCAGGCCGGTCCAACGCGGCTGAGGGCGCAAGATTTCTCGCCAGGTCAGGCGGCGACCCCGGCCATTTCGCAGACGATGCGCCATTCATCCGGCGTCACCGGCTGCACCGACAGGCGCGAGTTCTTGACCAGCACCATCTCGGCCAGGCGCGGATCATCCTTGATCATTTCCAGCGTTACCGGGGTCTCGACGGGGCCTGTCGCCTTGATGTCAACGCATTCCCACCGGTCGTCATCGGTCGTGCTGTCGGGATGCGCCAGGGCCATGACTTCGACAATGCCAACAACGGCCTTTTCCGTCTGGCTGTGATAGAAGAACCCGCGGTCGCCAATCTCCATCTGGCGCATGAAATTGCGCGCCTGGTAATTGCGCACACCGTCCCATTCCTCCCCGGCGTCGCCCTTGGCCATCTGGTCATCCCAGCTCCAGGTCGACGGCTCGGACTTGAATAGCCAGTATTGCATCGCTCAGATTACCTTGTTCCATTGAATGAGCTGCACATCGGCAAAGAGGCCCGCATGTGCGTAAGGATCCTTGTCGGCCCAGGCGCGCGCCGCCGCCATGTCCGGGACATCCAGCACGATCAGCGATCCGCACATCTGCCCCTCGTCATCCAAGAGCGGGCCCGCCTGGGACACGCCGGTTTCCTTCAGATAGGCGACATGGGCCTCGCGTGTGTCCAGTCGGATCTGCAGCGCGCCGGGTTTGTCTTTGGCAATCAGGGCAATCAGCATCATTCTTCCTTCAATGGTCTTGAGAGCAGCATATCCATCGCCTGACCGACACGCAATTTCCCATCGATCAGCGCCACGACGGCATCGGTGATCGGCATGTCGATCTCCATCTTCTTCGCCTGTTCCAGCACCGCCTTGGCAGTGGCGGCACCTTCGACGGTAATTGACGTGTCGAACGGCTCATTTCGGCCCAAACTCTGCCCGAAACGGTAGTTTCTGGATTGATCCGACGTGCAGGTCAGAGCGAGATCGCCAAAGCCCGACAGCCCCGCAAGGGTGTCCGGTTCGGCGCCGAGGGCCGCGGCCATGCGGAACATTTCGGCGTATCCACGGGTCATCACGGCCGCCCGAGCGCTTTCGCCCAGGCCAGCGCCCATCGTCACGCCGCAGGCAATGGCGACGACATTCTTGAGCGCACCACCCAATTCGGCCCCGATGGTATCGGTTGTGCGGTAAAGCCGCAGATTGCGCGTGGTCAGTGCCTGCTGCAAAGCCTTTCCGGCCGGGACATCCGCACAGGCCAAGGTCAGTGCCGTGGGCATCCCGCGGGCGATATCGTGGGCAAAACTGGGCCCGGTCAGAATGGCCGGCATGGCCGACGGCACCCGTTCGGCGATGATCCGCGTCGGCCCCAGGCCGGTGCCGGTTTCGACGCCTTTGCAACAGGCCACAAGGTGGCATTCCCGCAGGGCATCGCCATGCGTTTCCAGAAAGCTGCGCAATTGCTGCGTCGGTACGGCCAGCAGGCCAATTCCCTCTTGGGGCATTTCCGGCATCTGGGCGGTGACGTGGACATGCGCGGGCAGCGCGGCGCCGGGCAGGCGCGCCTTGTTCTCACGCGTTTTTCGCATGTCATCCGCATGGGCTGCATCCCGTGCCCACAGGCAAACCGGGCCGTTCCCGGCCAGGGAAATGGCCAACGCGGTCCCAAAAGCACCTGAACCGAAGACGGTAATCATGCCTTGGCCCCTTTCTTGCCGCTCCCCAGCAGTGCCGGGCTGGTTTGGTCCAATGGCCAGCGCGGGCGCGCCGCCAGCGTCATGTCATCGCGCCGTCCGGCAACGAACAGCTCGGCCCCGGCATAGGCGATCATCGCGGCATTGTCGGTGCAGAGGGCCAGTGGGGGCGAGACGAATTCACAGCCCGCCTGGGCAGTAACAGTCTCTAACCCTGCGCGAATGGCCTTGTTCGCCGCAACCCCCCCGGCCACCGCCAAAATCGGGATATCGGGGTGTTCGGCGGCGTAGATATCAAGCGCCCGGCGGGTTTTTTCGGCCAGAACATCGGCAATGGCGGCCTGAAATCCTGCGCACAGATCGGCGCGATCCTGCGGCGAAAGCCCGCCTTTCCCGGCGACAACCTGATCCCGCGTTCTCAGCAGGGCGGTCTTCAGCCCTGAGAAGGACATGTCACATCCGGCCCGGTCCAGCAGCGGGCGGGGAAATCTGAATCGTGCCGGATCACCACTAGCCGCCTGTCGTTCCACCGCCGGGCCGCCGGGTTGGCCCAGCCCCAGCAAACGCGCTGTCTTGTCGAACGCCTCGCCCGGGGCATCGTCGATCGTACCGCCAAGGCGGGTGAAATCCTCGCTTCCGCGCACGATCAGCAACTGGCAGTGTCCGCCCGAAACCAGCAGCATGAGATAGGGGTAGGGCGTGCCGTCTGTCAGCCGCGGCGTCAGCGCGTGGCCGGCCAGATGGTTGACGCCGACCAGCGGGATACCCGACCCTGCGGCGATACCCTTGGCACACATCACCCCGGACATCACACCGCCAATCAAACCGGGCCCTGCCGTGACGGCGACCGCATCGACATTGCGCAGTGCGCAGCCAGCCTCGGACAGACACTGTTTCACGCAAATGTCGAGTTTTTCGGCATGGGCGCGGGCGGCGATTTCAGGCACCACACCGCCATAATCCACATGCAGCGCCTCCTGCCCATACACGACGGAGGACAAGATCCGGGTGCGCTTGCCTGCTTCGACCCGTACCACCGCCGCAGCCGTATCGTCGCAGCTGCTCTCAAGCCCCAGAACTGTCAGCGCTTCGCTCATTGGTTGTCCGTTGCGTGTTGTCCCTCTGGCAGGTATCACCGGTGCGTCCCGCAAACAACACCAGAGCTTTGATGACGCCCACCATCCTGATCACCCGGCCCGATCCGGCGGGCGCCGAGTTTTCCGACAGGATCAGGGATAGGCTGGGCCCGGGTGTCACGATCGTTCTGGCGCCGGTGATGCAGATCGAATTCCACGATACGCCGCCTGATCTGGGCGGCGTACGAACGCTGATCTTTACCTCTGCCAATGGCGTTCTGGCCTATGTCAGGTCAACCGATCGACGCGACATCGGGTGCTATTGCGTCGGTGACGCAACCGCAGCCTTGGCGCAAGAACATGGCATGGCGGCAATTTCGTGTTCGGGTACCGCCGATGATCTGGTCGCCCGGATCGTGGCGGACGGGGTGCAGGGCCCCTGTTTGCACATCCGAGGGGAGCACGGGGCAGGGAATGTCGCCGCGCGTCTCAGCGCCGCCGGTATCCCCACCCAAGAGGTCGTGCTCTATCGGCAGGCAGCCCTTCCAATCTCAAATAGCACCAAACATCTGTTGTGCGGGGAATGCCACGTGATTCTCCCCTTGTTCTCGCCCCGTACAGCGGCGTTGTTGTTTGCAGGTGACATGACAACAGCGAACCTGACCGTTGCCGCGCTGAGCGCGAATGTCGCGGCGGCCTTGCCAGAAGCGTTCGCCGGCGAATTGGTTGTGGCGAAACGGCCCGACGCGGAGGCGATGCTGGACACGATTCAGGGCATTGTTGACCACGGGAAGGCGCTTGAGGCATGAAATCTGCCGCAGTAAGGTCGATCAGGTGTCGTGACGGTGCGAGATTCGAAAAGGGTGGCTGACGTTGGCAAACAAAAAGAAATCTTCGAAGGCTGAGGGTTCAGACACCAATCAGACAAAAGAAGTCGAAACGGGCGAAGATACCGTGCCCGGTCAGGCGGAAGATCCTGCTAAGGATACGAAGAACGCGTCCGGAGCGGATGATGCCGCGCCGGCGGCCGGACCAGAAGCCCTTGAGATGGTCGATCACGCAGATAACCCGGACGAAGGAGATGCCGGCACCGACGCGGCAGAATCGGATCAGGCCGTAGCGGCAGAGGACGACGCCGCGGCTGAGCCCGAACTTGAACAGGCCGACAATTCCACGCCCGCCGCCGAACCCGTAATCATTCGCCAGGGTGGTTTTGTTCCGATGGTTCTGGGCGGCCTGGTGGCGGCTGCAATCGGGTTCGGCCTGGCGCGGTTCGTGTTGCCCGAAACCGGGGCTGATCCCGCCGTTGTCGTCGATATCCAACGCAAGGTCGAAGGCCAGACCGGCGCGGTTACCAAGCTTTCCGAGCGGGTGGAAACGCTTGAACTGGGCAGCGATCTGAGCGCGCTCGAAGCGGCGCGGGACGATGTGCAGGCAACCATCGCAGGGCTGGCGGATCGCTTGGCGGGGCTGGAATCCGAGTTGGCGGAGATACGGAACCTGCCCCGGGGCGACGGCGCATCGGGTGCGGCGCTGGCGGCCTATGAGCAGGAACTGAGCGACTTGCGGACCACTGTCGAAGCCATGACCGAACGTTCCGCCGTGCTGGAAGAAAACGCCCGGGCCGCGGCGCAGGCAACGCTGCAGCGCGCCGCCCTGACCCGGATCATGACCGCGCTGGATGCGGGGGTGGCATTTGAATCCGCTGTTGCGGATCTTGCGGGCTTGGGTGTTGCGGTGCCCGAGGTGCTACAGCAGGCCGCGGCCACGGGTGTGCCGTCGCTGACGGCGCTGCAGGAAAGCTTTCCGGATGCTGCACGAGCGGCGCTGGCGGCCTCTCGCGATGCCGGTGCGGAGGCTGAATCCGGCGGTTTGACCTCATTCCTGCGCAGTCAGCTGGGCGCGCGGTCGCTGGTCCCGCGCGAGGGGAATGACCCGGATGCGGTACTGTCCCGTGTCGAGGCGGCGGCGCGCGAAGGCCGGATGTCTGACGCGCTGGCCGAAATCGAGGCGCTGCCCGAAGAGGGTCGCGCCGAACTGGCGGAATGGGTGTCGCAGGTTCAAAGCCGCCAGGAAGCCGTTTCAGCCGCGCATGAATTGAGCGCGGCGCTGAATTGATACCGAGAGGGCAAGCATAATGCTTTGGTCGATTACCAAGATCGTTGTTTTCATCGCCCTCGTTGCGGTTGCGGCCATCGGTGCCGGGTATCTGCTGGAGCTTGATGGCGGGGTTCGCATTGTCATGGCGGGGCAGGAGCTGAACCTGACGCCGATGATGGCAGTTGTGGCGCTTCTGGTTCTGGTTGTCGGGATCTGGGTTTTCCTGAAGCTGGCGTCGCTGCTGGTTGCCATCCTCCGGTTCATCAATGGCGACGAAACCGCGATTTCACGGTATTTCGACCGAAATCGCGAGCAAAAGGGCTACAAGGCACTGTCCGAGGGCATGATGGCGCTGGCCTCGGGCGAGGGCGACCTGGCGATGTCCAAGGCCAGCCGGGCAGAGCGGTTTTTGCGCAGGCCCGAACTGACCAACCTGATCACCGCCCAGGCGGCGGAAATGTCCGGAGACCGGCGCAAGGCCGAAGAGGTCTACAAGCGGCTCTTGCGGAACGAGCAGACCCGTTTTGTCGGCGTGCGCGGCATTCTCAAGCAGAAACTGGCCGACGGTGATACGGAAACGGCGCTGAAACTGGCGGAAACTGCGTTTGCGCTGAAACCGAAACATGCCGAAATCCAGGACACGCTTCTGACCCTTCAAGCCCGGAGCGAGGATTGGGCAGGCGCCCGCAGGACGTTGAGCGCCAAGCTCAAGCACGGGACGTTGCCGCGCGACGTGCACAAGCGTCGCGATGCGGTGCTGGCCCTGTCAGAGGCCCGCGACATCCTGGACGAGGGCAAGACGATCGAGGCCCGCGAAGCAGCGATCGAGGCCAATCGCCTGTCACCCGACCTGGTGCCGGCGGCGGTTCTGGCGGCGCGGGGCTATATCGAGAAGGGTTCGAACCGCTACGCGGCACGGGTGGTGAAAAAGGCTTGGGATGCCCGGCCGCACCCCGATCTGGCGGCGGTATTCGCCGAGATAGAGCCTGATGAGACGCCGGAGGCGCGGCTCAAACGATTTGCCAAGTTGCTGAAATCCCATCCCGATGACCGCGAAACCAAGCTGTTGGAAGCCGAGCTGCAGATCGCGGCCGAAGACTTCCCCGCCGCGCGGCGGGCCCTTGGTGATCTGGCGGATACTGACCCCGATGCCCGCGCCCTGACAATCATGGCCGCAGTCGAGCGTGGCGAAGGGGCGTCGGATGCGGTGGTCAAGGGATGGCTGGCGCGGGCCCTGTCGGCCCCCCGCGGCCCGCAATGGGTGTGTGACAACTGTCACCATATTCATGCGGAATGGGTGCCGGCCTGTGACAATTGTCAATCCTTCGACACGCTCAGCTGGACCACGCCTCCGGCCGCGTCGGTCAGCAGTTCGACCGGGGTGGAAATGCTTCCCTTGATCGTCGGGTCGATCGAGGATCAGACCGGCGAGATGGACGATGATGACGTCGATGTCGATGAGGTGGCAGACGATGTCGCTGACGCGGAAATCGTCGAAGTGGACGAGGCCAAGGTGGCAAAGGCCTGACCGCTGCGCACAGCCTTTTGTCAGCGTTATGGAATCACAAAACCGCTGTTTCCGAGGTGGCGGACCTTCGCGCCCTTGGGTCGCCACTGGTATTTGTGACAGTTTTGTAAACGCGAAATGAATTGTGTAATCAGAAGTTTACAAAACCGCTACCGCTTTTCACTTGAGCTATCGCCAACCTTGTCAGATTATCCGCGGGAACTGATTACGGGAGCTGACATGAACTGGAAAATTCTATCTATGAGTGCATCTGCCCTGGCCGTTAGTGCCAGCGTTGCATTCGCGCAAACCGAAATTCAATGGTGGCACGCCATGGGCGGCACCAACGGCGAGCGGGTCGACAAGATCGCCGCGGATTTCAACGCCAGCCAGTCTGACTACAAGGTGGTCCCGACCTACAAGGGCAACTACACCGAAACGATGACCGCCGCCGTGGCCGCGTTCCGGGCCAAGGAACATCCCCATCTGGTACAGGTTTTCGAGGTTGGCACCGCCACGATGATGGCCGCCGAAGGGGCGATCTATCCGGTTGAAAAGCTGATGAACGACGCCGGCGAGAGCTTTGACAAGTCGGATTTCCTGCCGGCCGTGATTTCCTATTACCAGACGCCTGAAGGCGAGTTGCTGTCGATGCCCTTTAACAGCTCGACCCCGGTGCTGTGGTATAATGCCGACGCGCTGGAAGCCGCCGGCGTGACCCCGCCCGAGACCTGGGACGAGGTCAAGACCGCCGCCAAGGCGCTGGTCGATAATGGCATGGAATGCGGTATTTCCTTTGGCTGGCAGTCCTGGGTCATGATCGAAAACTACTCGGCCTGGCACGATATCGGCCTTGGTACCAAGGAAAACGGTTTTGCCGGGTTCGACACCGAGTTCACCTTCAACAACGATCAGGTCGCCGCGCGGCTGGATGACGTGGCCGCCATGAGCAAGGACAACCTGTTCAAGTACGGCGGACGGCGCGGCGACAGCCTGCCGATGTTCACCAACGGCGAATGTGGCATGTGGATGAACTCTTCCGCCTATTACGGCTCGATCAAGTCACAGGCCGAGTTTAAGTTTGGCCAGACGATGCTGCCGCTGGACACCTCCGTTGCCGACGCACCGCAAAACTCGATCATTGGCGGCGCGACCCTATGGGCGCTGGCTGGGCACGCGGACGAGGAATACAAGGGCGTGGCCAAGTTCATGACCTACCTGTCCTCGCCCGAGGTGCAGGCCTGGTGGCACCAGGAAACCGGCTATGTCCCCATCACCACCGCCGCGTATGAGCTGAGCAAGACCCAAGGCTTCTATGACAGCAACCCCGGCACGGATACGGCGATCAAACAACTGAGCCTGAATACGCCCACGCCCAATTCGCGCGGTCTGCGCTTTGGCAATTTCGTGCAGGTGCGCGACATCATCAACGAAGAGATGGAGGCGCTCTGGGCCGGTGACAAGACCGCGAAAGAGGCCCTGGACGCCGCCGCCGAGCGGGGCAACGCCCTGCTGCGGAAGTTCGAACGCTCTGCGAACTGACCCTGTGCCAATGAACCGACCCGGCGGACGTGTTCCGCCGGGTTGCGGCATTCCATGAAACACCGCCTGAACGCTGATGCTTAAACGGGTCCATTTCCCCGCGTCCCTGCTGCCATACCTGCTGGTGGCGCCGCAGATCCTGATCACGCTTGTCTTCTTCATCTGGCCTGCCAGCCAGGCGATCTATCAATCCTTCCTGATCGAAGACGCTTTTGGCCTGTCGACGGAATTCGTCTGGTTCGAAAACTTCTCGCTGCTCTTCGACGATGATCAGTACCTGGCCACGTTCTGGCGCACGATGTTCTTCTCCTTCGCGGTGGCGGCGCTGTCGATGTCGGTGGCCCTAGTGCTGGCCGGGTTCGCAGACCGGGTCGTGCGCGGTGCCACGACCTATCGCACGCTGCTGATCTGGCCCTATGCTGTCGCCCCCGTGCTGGCCGGGGCGCTCTGGGTGTTCATGTTCAACCCGACTTTGGGTATCTTTCCGTTTCTGCTGGACATGGTCGGGATCGACTGGAACCACTACCTGAACGGCAAACAGGCGATGGCGCTGGTTATCCTTGCCGCCGCGTGGAAGCAGATCGCCTATAACTTCCTATTCTACCTGGCCGCCATGCAATCCATTCCGCGCTCGGTGATCGAGGCCGCCGCCATCGACGGCGCCGGGCCGGTGCGGCGGTTCTGGGATCTGATCTTTCCACTGATTTCACCCACGACCTTCTTCTTGCTGGTCATCAACGCGGTCTACGCGTTCTTCGACACGTTCGGGATCATCCACGCGGTCACCCAGGGAGGGCCGGCAAACGCGACGACGATCCTTGTCTACAAGGTCTACAACGATGGTTTCGTGGGTCTTGACCTTGGCGGATCGGCGGCGCAATCGGTGATCCTGATGGTCCTTGTGATCACCATGACCGTGATCCAGTTCCGGTATGTTGAACGGAAGGTCGAGTACTGATGGTCGAAAACCGCCCCCTTCTGAACCTTCTCAGTCACCTGGTCCTGATCCTGGGCATAGCCATCGTGGCGTTGCCCATCTGGATCACCTTTGTTGCGGCGTCGCATGACGCGGTGCGGATGACACAGGCCCCGATCCCGATGCTGCCTGGCCCCTATTTCTGGGAGAATTTCAAGCAGACGCTGTTTGGCGGCGGGCTGTCGGGGACCGAGGTTGCCCCGGTCTGGCGCATGCTCCTGAACTCACTGGCGATGGCGATGTTGATCGCGCTGGGCAAGATCGCGATTTCGCTGCTTTCGGCCTTTGCCATCGTCTATTTCAAGTTTCCCTTCCGAATGGGGTTCTTCTGGCTGATCTTCATCACCCTGATGCTGCCGGTCGAGGTGCGAATCCTGCCCACGTTCGAGGTGGTCGCCGACCTGGGTATGCTCAACAGTTACTGGGGCTTGTCGATCCCGCTGATTGCCTCGGCAACGGCCACCTTCATGTTCCGCCAGGTGTTCCTGACGATCCCGGACGAAATGCTGGAAAGCGCACGGATCGACGGCGCCGGGCCGCTGCGGTTCTTCTGGGATATCCTGGTCCCTCTTAGCCGCACCAACATCGCCGCGCTGTTCGTGATCCTTTTCATCTATGGCTGGAACCAGTACCTCTGGCCGCTGCTGATCACGACCGACACGGACATGACGACCATCGTCATGAGCATCAAGCAGATGCTGGAAGCGGCCGAGCAATCCCCGCAATGGAACATCATCATGATGACCGCGCTGCTGGCAATGATCCCGCCGGTTTTCGTGGTGATCGCGATGCAGAGGCTCTTTGTGCAGGGCCTGACCGAGACAGACAAATAGGCAGCAGAACATGGCGTCCATTACCCTGAACAAACTGGTCAAAGCCTATGGCGACACCGAAGTGCTGCACCATGTTGACGGCCAGATCGACGATGGTGAGTTCATCGTGATCGTGGGCCCGTCCGGTTGCGGGAAATCCACGCTCCTGCGGATGGTGGCGGGCCTGGAATCGGTGACATCGGGCGACATAAGCATCGGCGAAAAGGTCGTGAACGACCTGGAACCGGCGGACCGGGATATCGCGATGGTGTTTCAGAACTACGCGTTATACCCGCACATGAGCGTGCGGCAGAACATGGCTTACGGGCTGAAGATCAGGAAGGTTTCGAAATCCGAGATCGACCGCCGCGTCGAAGAGGCCGCCGACATACTGGAGATCCGTCCGTATCTGGACCGCAAACCGCGGCAATTGTCGGGTGGCCAGCGGCAGCGCGTCGCGATGGGCCGGGCCATCGTGCGCGACCCGCAGGTATTCCTGTTCGACGAGCCGCTGTCGAACCTCGATGCCAAGTTGCGCGTACAGATGCGCCTGGAAATCCGCAAACTGCAACAGCGTCTCGGTGTCACCTCGATCTATGTCACCCATGACCAGGTCGAGGCGATGACATTGGGCGATCGTCTGATGGTGCTGAATGGCGGATATGTCGAGCAGTTCGGCACGCCGATCGAACTATACGACCGGCCCGAAACCATCTTCGTTGCCGGGTTCATCGGTAGCCCGTCGATGAATTTCCTGACCGCGACGGCGCGGGGCGGCGCGCTGACCCTCGGCAATGGCGCCCGGATTGACATCGCAGCGGGGTCGGATGCGGAAACGATCCTCGGGCTCCGGCCGGAACATCTGATCCCTGATGAAACCGGACCGATCAAGGTCAGGACCGAATTGCAAGAGCAGCTGGGTGCCAACACGTTGCTGCATGGCACCCTGGACGGCAGCGACGAACAGATCGTCGTCAGCCTGCCGGGCCACGTGGCGGCCTCGCCGGGGACGATCATGTCATTCGGGTTTGAGCAGCAGAATATCCATTTGTTCGATCCGCAGACCGGTAAACGTATCAACCCGGCGTGACAGGACGCGGCAGCCGTCCACCAGAGAACTGCCGGCGATAAACAGTGACCGCAGCGGAGAACGGGCACCTGCCCGGCCGGTCGCGATTCCCGATGCCAGATATAGTCATGCCAGGCCTCTGAAGGCCCGGAAAAGGCTATTCCGACATCACGAATATGGGCATTTTAGCGCGTGTCACATATTAAGGACTGGTAATGCCCAAATATGGTCTTAATTCACATTTATAGGTTTCCCATGACCCGACGCGTTGTCGGGCATGCGTAACGAGTGGAGTCGGTCTTTCATGAGTATATTGGGTAAATACCCTTCGCTTCAGCAGGGGCGTGTGAAGTTTGTCCCTGCTGAAGCGCAGCTGAGCGAGGCCGAAACGCTCGAGGATTTTGTGCGGATAATTCGCGTTCGGGAAAACAGCCGGGCAAAACGTGCGCTGCTGCCCGAGCTTGGCCCCGGCGAGGCCGTGCACGATCACGGCAGAAATTTTCTAAGACGCCTGAGGCAAAGGATCCTGTGCCTGCAATAGCCATCAAGCCGAGCCAGAGGCGAATCTTCATTTAGACCGAACGGAACCGATCCTGTACGCTGGAAGATCGACCATTTCGGGCGGTTGGGTCCCGAAAGGCGGCCGAACCCTCGCGAAACAGGATATAATCCTGTTGGTCTTGCGAAAAATCGAAGGGTATGGCCCTGAAGCGCGTTCAATAAAACCGGCCTTCGAAACATCCATGCGCCAGGAAATGATCCCGGGCCCTGACCTTCGTGCGCGCGATGTCTGGGTTCAGGATGAAATACTGCGCGGTCCGTTTCGCTCAGCTGAATTGGGAAACTCTCTTACCGCTTCGACCTTGCCAACAGCGAACATTTGGTAAAGCTAACGGGTCATGAGCATATATAAGTTCGGCGCGGATCTGGCGCTTTCCGCCCGGTTGCCACGATTTGGCCTGACCACGCGCGAGCCCGTGCGTGTTGGCCTGTTGGCGTCGCCGACCGGCGATGCCGCCAAGCCGGGGATTCCCGGCCTGAACGGCTGCAAGCTCTGGGCCGAGCGGGTCAACACGAAGGGCGGTCTGCAGATCGGCGACCGGCGCCGGCTGGTCGAGGTAATCGCCTTTGACGACCAGCTTGATCCGGGCCGCGCCGTACTGGGTGTCAAACATCTGGTGCTGGAGCAGGAGGTCAAGTTCATCCTGATGCGGGGCGGCGACACCGTCTCCGGCATCGTGGATTTCCTGAACCGTCACAAGGTTCTGGCCAGCACAAATTCGCCCAGCGATCTGGGGCCGGACAGGCCCTATCTGATCGCGCCATGTCAGTGCCATCCGTTATATGTGGCCATCGGCGTGGACTGGCTGCGCGAGAACCGCCCCCAGCTAAAGACCGTCTCGATCTGCGCGCAGCAGGACAGTGTGGGACTGCAGTCATTGGCAACCTACCGGGCGGCGTTCAAACTGTCGGGGATACAGATCGTCAAGGAAGTCCACTATGCGGCTGATACCCATGACGTGGAGGGAATCGTGGACGCGATGCTTGGGCCGCAACCCGATATCATGTGCTGGAACACTTCCAGTGAGCCCCTCATCCATGCCTTGAGCGAGGCGGCTTATCGCAAGGGCTTCAATGGGCAGATCCTCTCCTATGCTGCGGATAACTACCAGTCGCTGATTGCCAGGACGAGCGCGGAGTTCATGGAAGGAACGGTTTTTCATTTCCCCGAATTCGATGATCCGGCGCTTGGCGCGGGTTTCATCAACTTTCCGCAACCCGCCGAGTTCTATGCCGAATACAACCGCCGCTTTCCCGGTGAATGGAGCCCGGATTCCTGGGTATATTGCTCTGTGCTGGAAATGTGGCGCAGGGCCGTGGAGCGGATCCAGACTTCCGATCCGGTCGCCGTGCTGTCGGCGATGAAGTTCGGCGGATTTTCTGCAAACGTATTCGGTGATGCCCGGTGGTGGGGGCGCGAGATTTTCGGCATGGATCACGTTCTGATCGGATCCTGGCCTGTGGTTGAAATCCGGAACAAGAAAGCGAAGATCGTGGAGTTTCGCTCGGTTCTGGACTGGTGCAACATCCACGGCGACGCCTTGGTGCAGGAAATGCGCGACCTTGGGCAGACATGGCATCAAAGGTCCGAAGACAGCAGCGCGTGACGCAGGTCAAGAACCACGCATCAGATCCTGGTTGAAGTCTGTCAGCAGCAGTTTCAGGTATTCCACCGCCGCTTCGATATCTCGTTGTCTGATGGCTTCGCACAGCGAACGGTTCTGCAACTGATATTCGCGAATGCGCGCAGGCGTGAGTGACTTCTGCCGTTGCGCTGCCCAGGCGGCATCCCGGCTGACCAGGTTGATCATTTCGTAGGTTGCGACCAGCAGAGGGTTGTGACTGCCGTAAGCGATCTGCATCCGTAACGCATCATCCAGTTCGGCAAATCTCTCTCCATCAGTGACGATCTTGTCCATCTCATCCAAGATAAGGAAAAGCTGTTTGATGTCGTTGGGCGTCATGCTCAGCACCGCAAGCCGCGCGATTTCAGGCTCGATGATCGAGCGGGCGACGCTCAGTTCCAAAGGACTGGTATTGTCGCCCAGCTCTGTCAGGTCCAACATGCTGCGGGGCGGGGTGATCTGGGTTTGCTCGTCGGCCTGCCGTGCGCGGGGCCGATAGCAGACCACCGACCCGCTGCCGGCCTGGCGTTTCGTGAGCCCGTACTCCTCCAGCAGAGCCAGCGCCTGGCGCACCGTGTTTCGCGATACGCCGCATTTTTGCGTCAATGCGCGCTCCGACGGCAGCCGGGTGCCGTAGCTATGTGTTCCTTTCGCAATTTCGCCGAAGATCTCATCCGCGATTCGCCGGGCATCGGCGGAAACGGGCGTCCTGATTTCGTCATCGACATCCCAGGGCGGGTGCAGAATCGTTGCCATTACGTTGCCTTCGTCCTCTTGCCGGGCTGCAACCCCTGCGGAGGGGCTTTGGTTTCTGACATAATGTGGCCGACCGCCGCCGCGCCGTTGTCCGGGTTGCCAGACCATTGAACTCATTCAGGAAAACGCTTCCTGACCAGGTGGCTTCTTCCCCGTGGGCGATGTCGGTGCAACAACATGTTTATCCCAATTACAACCAATTTCAACCAATTAAGCCGGGAAAATTCTATAATTGATCTCTTTTGGTCTATCTTTGGTGCTAAATTGCACTAATCTGGTACTGCACCACAAGATTAATGCTCATCCGAAACTGCCAATTGGGATGAGAAATAAGACAAGGCGCACAACAGCGCCAACAGACAGGGAGACAAGTTATGAAGTTCAGACGTTATGCCTTGGGTCAGACGCGCCGGGGGTTCCTGCGGGGGTCGGCCGGATTATTGGGGTCGTCAGCGTTGCTTGGCGCCGTCGGGTCAAGGGCCTCGGCCGCTGACAAGGTTATAAAAATTGGCTTTCTGGCGCCGTTGACCGGGCCGGTCAGCGCCTGGGGCAAACCGGGGCTTGACGGCTGCGAGATCTGGGCGGAGAGGGTCAACGCCGCCGGTGGCGTCAAGCTGGCCGACGGGGATTACATGGTCGAGTTCGTGCCCTACGACAATGAATATGACCCGGCCAAGGCACGAACCGGCGCAACCAAACTGGTCCGCGAGGACGGCGTGAGCTTCATCATGATGCTTGGCGGCGATACCTGGCCGGGCGCCCAGCCGGTTGCCGATAAGACGGGCATGCTGTTTTCGACCCTGCTGCCTTCGGATCTGGCGCCCGACACGCAAACTCTGCTGGCCCCGGCAGAGGTCCACCCGATTTACAACGTGACAGGCGTCGAATGGCTGGCCGAGAACCGGCCCGAACTGAAGACCGCCGTGATGTGCGCGCAGGACGATGCGCTTGGGCTGCCGTCGGTCGCAACCTATCTGGCCGCGTTCGAGGCCGCCGGTATTGAAATGCTGGAGGAACCGCTGCTGTTCGATCCGGCCACCACGGATTTTGCGCCGGTCGTGACCAAGCTGATCGCGGGCAACCCGGATATCGTCTGCCTTGATACCTGCTATTCCGACTATGTTCACCCGATCGCGGAACAGCTGTTCCAGCAGGGCTATGAGGGCCAGATCATCAGCTGCACGGCGGATTTCTACGACCAGATGATCGAAAAGACGTCGAAAGAGTTCATGGAGGGCTTCGTATTCCAGTTCCCGGATTTCGACGATCCGGCGCTGAATGGCGACAATATCAACTTCGACGATCCCAACGGGTTCTTCGCCGAGTTCAACAACCGTTTCCCCGGACAGTGGGGCGCGGTAAGCTGGGAATATGCGTCGATCATGGATCTGTGGAAAGACGCCGCCGAAAAGGCCGGCTCGGCCGATCCGGACGCGGTATTGGCGGCGATGAAAGAGGGCGGCAAGGGCCTTCATGCCTTTGGCGAGGCCAACTGGTGGGGCACCGACCTCTTTGGGATCGACAATGCGCTTGTCGGTGACTGGCCGGTTGTCGTGATCCGCGACGGCAAAGCCACGATCGCCGAATTCCGCTCGATCCCGGAATGGTACGACAAGCATGGCGAGTTGTTGAAGAAGCACATGTCTGCCTATGGGCAGATGTGGGATCAGCGCAGCTGATCCGTAACCGGATGCGCTGACAAGGGCGTTGCCTGGAACCGATGGTCAGGCAACGCCGGGTTTCTCTGTAACTGGCGGGAAGGGATCATGGCTGATCTACTGATGCAGACCGGGCTGAACGCAATCTATGCCGCAAGCTACATTTCGCTGATCGCGGTCGGCCTGGTGCTGATATTCGGCGTCATGGGCGTGATCAATTTCGCCCATGGCGAGCTCTACATGGCGGGCGCCTATGCGGTGGTGCTTTTCTATTCGGATTTTCAGATGCCTTTCCTGGTGGCGATCGCCGCGGGGCTACTTTTCGTCGGATGTCTGGGGCTGGCGATGGAGCGGGCGCTGTTCCGGCCGCTCAGGGGCAATCCGCTGGGCGGGCTGGTGGCGTCGATCGGGTTCTTGCTGATCCTGCAATCGCTGGCGGTGATGGGATTCGGCGTGCGGATGGAGCATATCCCGCCAGTGACCCAGTACGTGATCGAATTCTCCGATCGTGTTCGGCTGCCGCTGTCCCGTCTCTATGTGATTTTGGCGGCGGTCGTCCTACTGTCGGCGCTATGGATCTTCCTGAAGAAAACCCGTTTTGGATGGGCGTTGCGTGCCGCGGCGCAGGATCCCGAGGCGGCGGCGCTGCAGGGTATTTCCATCACGCAAACCGCGCGGATTGCCATGTTCATCGGCGCGGGGCTGGCGGGTATCGCGGGTGCCCTGACAGCGCCCCTTGTTTCGGTTCAGCCCCATATGGGACATTCGGTAATCGTCACGGCCTTCATCGTCATCATCGTGGGTGGGGTGGGATCGCTGGAGGGCGCAATCGTTGCCTCGATCGCCTATGCCATCGTTCATACTTTCGTCACGACATTCTATGACGGGGTGATCGCTGATATCGTCGGTCTGTCGCTGATGCTGCTGGTCCTGATCGTCAAGCCCACCGGCCTGTTCGGGAGTGCGGATCGTGCGTAACCTGATCGTTCTGGCCGCCGGATTGGCCGCGCTGATCGGCCTGCCACACGCTCTCAGCTTCTCACAGCAGGAAATCCTCGTATTCCTGACGATCAACATCCTGCTGGTATCCTCTTACCGCCTGCTGACATTGACCGGCGAATGGTCGCTGGGTCACGTGGTCATCATGGGCGTGGGGGCCTATGCCAGCGCGCTCTATACCAAGGAGCTGGGCATCTACGTGCCCGTCGGCATCCTGTTGGGCGGGATCACGGCGGCGCTGCTGGCGGTGCTGCTGTCCTTTCCGCTGTTTCGGATGAAGGGGTTCTATTTCCTGATCGGCAGCTTTGCCGCCGGTGAGATCATCCGCCTGCTCTGGAAACGTTTCCGCGACCCGTTCGGCGGGCCGAAGGGGATCAAGGGGATCGACCCGATGCCGGATTTCTCGATCGGTTTCTACGATTTCGATTTCTTCGAGCCGGTCAGCTACTATTACCTCTCCGGGGTGGTGGTGTTGGTGTGCCTGTGGATCCTCTGGCGGATCGAGCGCAGCCCCGTTGGCCTGACCTTCCACGCGGTGCACTGGCAGGACAAGCTGGCCGAGGCATCCGGCGTCAACCTGCGTGCTTACCGGACGCTGGCCTTTGCGATTGCAAGCGGGTTTGCCGGTATCGGCGGCGCGCTGCAGGCACATTACCTGGGAACGATCAATCCAAACAGCTTTGACGTGGACCTGATGGTGTTTGTCCTGACCTGGGCCATCGTCGGCGGCACCGCCACGTTCTATGGGCCAATCCTGGGCTGCGTGGTGCTGACCGTCTTGAACGAGATCATCCTGCGCGAAATGGGGTTCGAGCAGATGCGCCCGCTGATCTACGGCGCAATCATGATCCTGTCGATCCTGTTCATGCCGAAGGGGCTTGAAAGCGTGGTTCAGCGGTTCACCACAAAGCGCACGGCCGAAAGCGCGCCGCGGCAGGAGGCAAACACATGACCCATTTCCTTGAAGTCGATAACCTGACCATGCGCTTTGGCGGTCTGACCGCGGTAGACGGGCTGAGTTTTCGGGTCGAACATGGCGAGATTCACGGGCTGATCGGGCCGAACGGGGCGGGCAAGACCACCACGTTCAACATGATCTCGGGCTTCTACAAACCGACCGAGGGGCATGTCCGCCTGCGGGGTGAAAATATCTCAGGCCTGAAGATGCACGAGGTTGCGCGGCGCGGTGTCGTCCGCACCTTTCAGCATTCGACCCTGTTTGCCGAACTGACGGTCATGGACAACGCGCTGGTCGGCACCCATATGCCGTTCCGCCCCAATATCTTTGCCGCCATCATCGGCTGGGACCGTGAGGACCGGCGCGGGGCCGAGGCGCGGGCCAACGAGGCGCTGGAGTTCTTCGGCCTGGCGGACCTGAAGGATGATCTGGCCGGCGATCTCAGCCACGGCCACCAGCGGGCGCTAGGCATGGCGGTTGCCTATGCCAGCCACCCGGACGTGATGTTGCTGGATGAACCCTTCACCGGCATGAACCCGGAAGAAACGCGCGCCATGATGGAGCTGATGCGCAAGCTGCGCAACGAGGGGCTTACAATCCTGATCGTTGAACATGACATGCAGGCGATCATGGGGCTGTGTGACACCATCACCTGCATGAGTTTTGGAAAATTCCTGGCCGAAGGTGGCCCGGATGAGATCCGCAACCACCCCGCCGTGATCGAAGCCTATCTGGGGGGTGCGCGGCATGTTGCTTGAGATGAAGGATATCTCGGTCAACTACGGCAAGGTGTCGGCGGTGCGGAAGATCTCGATCTCGGTGCCCGAGGGCAAGATCGTCACCATCATCGGCGGCAACGGCGCGGGCAAGACAACGACCTTGCGGGCGATGTCCGGCATGGTGCCCCTAAGTGGCGGCGAAATCCATTTCGAAGGCACCCGCGTTGACGGGTTGACCAGCGACAAGATCGTGGCGCGCGGCATTGCCCATGTTCCCGAGGGTCGCCGAATATTCCCCGACATGACGGTCGAGGAGAACCTGCGCACCGGGGCATTTCTGCGCCGCGACAAGAACGCGGTCGAAGACGATCTTGAGAAAGTATTTGCGCGATTCCCACGGCTCAGGGAACGTCGTCGCCAGATGGCCAAGACGATGTCGGGCGGCGAACAGCAGATGCTGGCGATCGGCCGGGCGCTGATGTCGGCACCGAAGCTTCTGTTGATGGATGAGCCATCGATGGGTCTGGCGCCGGTCATCGTCGAGGAAATCGCGCAGATCATCGAAGAGATAAACGCGCAGGGCCTGTCGGTGGTGCTGGTAGAGCAGAATGCCGAGCTGGCGCTGGAACTGGCCGATCATGCCTATGTACTGGAAACCGGCAACATGGCGTTGGAGGGACCCGCAGATGAACTACACGACAATGACCATGTTCGCGCCGCGTATCTGGGGATCTGATCCGGAGATGCGCATGGCCCGGCAGGCCGGGTGGCGCCGCGCCGATCTGATCTGGGAGCGGCTAAGCGAGGCCGGAAACGCGGCCCTGTCACAAGGCAGGACCGGTCCGGCGGCGCGGGCATTTCGTTTGGCACACCTGGTGGCATGGCTGTGCTTTGCGCGAACCGACCCGCGCTATGCGACCAGCCTGGCGAATGCCGGCCTGATGGCGATGCGCCGTGGGCGGACAGGCACCGGTGCCCGGCGGCTGGCACGGGCGCGGGCGCTCTGGCAAAGGGTTCCAGAGCGGCTGCCCGACATCACCATTGCGCCGCGCGCGCGCAGTTCGTTATTTCACTTGCGCATGGAGGCCCGGCACCGGGACACCTACCACAGCAACATGCGCGCACGGCTGCTTGGATTCGTGGAAGAGACCGCCCGGGCCCTGAATGACCTGTCCGAGGGTCGCGCGACGGACCTGCGGTTCTATTCCCGCTGGCGGGGCGAGAAACCGAACGTGTTCGATGACACGCGCATATACCTCTCTGCCGCGTTGCTGCTTGCCGGCGAACATGTCGACCAGGCCCGTACCCCGGAACGGCAGTAGAAATACCGCTGATCCTGTACTGCGCTAGATGCTCTGGTCCATCGATTGCGACGGCACCTGTTCGGATTGGTGCCAGCGCACGACCTTCGCCGGAATGCCGGCGACCGTGCAATTGGGAAGAACGTCTTTCAGCACGACGCTGCCGGCTGCGACCTTGCTCATGGCGCCGACCGTCACGTTCCCCAGGATCTTTGCGCCCGCGCCGATCATGACCCCCTGCGCGATCTTCGGATGGCGGTCCCCGACCTCGTTGCCTGTGCCGCCCAGGGTCACGTTCTGCATGATCGAGACATTGTCTTCGACAATCGCCGTTTCCCCGATCACAACGCCGGAACCGTGATCAACAAGTACACCTCTGCCAAGCTTTGCCGCGGGGTGGATGTCCGGGCCAAGGGCAAACGAGACGCGGTTCGCCAGCCAGGCTGCAAGCTCGGCGCGGCCGTCATGCAGCAGCTTGTGCGAGATCCGATGCGCCTGCAGAGCCTGGAACCCCTTGTAATTGACCAGCGCGTGAAGGAAGCTGGTGCAAGCGGGATCCCGTGTGCGAACGGCTTCGAAATCCGTAACCACGGCGTTCGCAATCGACGGGTCTGACAGCAATACCTCGGCAAACAGGTCCGACAGCGCCTGACCTTCTGCTCTATCGGTTCGCAGCACTGCTGCCAACTGCTGTGCCAGCATCCACTCCAGCGAGCGTGCCGTGGCCAGGGGTTCAAGGATGTCACGCAGGATCGGTTCCTGCGCGCCCACCCGATCAACCTCTGCCAACAGGGCTCGCCACATATCCTGCCGCGAATGGCCGTTTGCTCTTATCACTTTCACGGTATTCTCCTTCGCCGCGGGTTCGCCCGATACTGGCCAGGCAAGTCAGAAGTTCTCGACCAGCGGGCGCAGTTCGATTTCGTAGGTCCAGGCGCTGTTGTGCTGCCGAGAAAGCTCAAGATAGGTCCGCGCTATTTCCTCGGGATGGAGCGTGGTGTCGGGGTTGTCGTAGGGATGTCCGCGTTCCGGTTGCAGGATCATGCCGTCCAGAACAACATGGACAACGTGGACGTTCTTGGGTGCGAGTTCGCGCGACAGGCTTTGGCAAAGCCCGCGCAATGCAAATTTGCCCATCGCGAAAGGGGCGGATTCCGCAAAACCTTTCAGACCTGCCGAGGCGCCGGTAAACAGCATCGTTCCGCTGCCCCGCGGGATCATCCGCCGGGCGGCTTCGCGGGCCACGACCAGTGCCCCCCACCCGTTCACCGACAGGGTTGAGCGCACCACGTCCAGATCGAGCTCGGCGATCGGGCCGCGGGTATAGGCGCCCGCATTGTAGACGACCAGATCGGGCGCCCCCAGTTCCGCGTCAACCTGCGTGAACAGGTCCTGAACGCTGGCCGCGTCGGACGCATCACAGGCAAAATGCCTGGCGCCTGTCTCCTTGCACATTCCTTGCAACGCATCCGGATGCCGCGACGCGACCGCCACATCATATCCTGCGCGCTGAAAGGTCCTGGCAAGCGAGGCCCCGAGTCCGGGGCCCGCGCCAACGATCAGGGCGATCTTATTCATGGAACTGTTGCCAAGACACGGGCGATGTTGCCGACATCTTTACGACCTCGACGGGTGCCCGCAGCCAATCCTCATACTGTTTGAAGACCTCTTTCGTGTAATCCTGCGCATAGTGCAGATCCAGCGCGTCCTCGTCTTCGAAGCACTCGAACAGGTTCAGGGTATGGTCCGAGGTCTTGCTTTCGAAGGCCGAAAAGACATGGCAGCCGACTTCTTCCAGTGTCGGCGGAACGATCCGGTCCAGCGCGGCCTTGGCCTCTTCGAAATGCTCCGGTTTGGGCTGGATGGTCGCGAAAAGGAACAGTTTCTTAGTATCAGACATTTACATTTCTCCCATGTAGACAGGTTTCAGACCCTTGATAAGCTCGGCCTGGATCGGCGCGACAGCTTCATTGACAGCGGTGACGCCCATATCGTGGCCCACCTGCGTACGGATCGGACGCGGCGCATCCATCTCGACCAGATCGGCGATACGCTCGGCGACGTTGTTGGCGTCCGTGCTGGTGTCGCCCTGATCGAACATGCCCTGGAACATCCCCAGAAGCCGGTCCCGGCCCTTTGCCAGATCGCCATATTCCTGCACGCGCGTCGTGTCGTTCGGAGCGGGCGATGTCGTGACGAGGTCGGTCCCGTGGCCACTGGGTTCGACAAGGATCGATTCGATGCCAAAGGGTTCTAGTTCGTAGTGCAGGGCCTCACAATAAGCTTCCATCGCCCATTTGCTGGAGCAGTAGAGCCCGAAGAAGGGCATGCCAAACCGTCCCGCGGCCGAACTGAGGTTGATGATCAGCCCCGATTTTCGTGGGCGCATATGGCTAAGGGCGGCGCGGCTCATGCGTATGATGCCATAGAGGTTGACGTCGAACAGTTCCTTTGCCTGGTCGAGTGAGAAGGCCTCGGTCAGGCCGACCGGCATAACGCCTGCGTTGTTGACCAGCGCATCAAGCGGCTGCGCCGCCTCGATCTTGGCGATTGCCGCCTCGCAGGCCACATCAACGGTCACATCCAGTTCGATCGGTTCAATACCGCCGGCGACCTCGTTCGAGAAGGCGACAAGGGTATCTGCAGCTTCCTTGTTCCGCCCGCTCACATCGCGCATCCCCGCGTAAACCTTGTGCCCTCGCGTCGCGAGCACTTTTGCCGTAAGCAGCCCGATGCCGCGGCTGGCTCCGGTGACTAGGATCGTCTTTTGCGTAGTCATTTCTGGGTTTCCTCTGTTTTGAATATCGTGCGCATGAAAAGCGCCAGCGGCTTGTCATTGCCGCTGGCCTTCATCCGGGTAAGCGCCCCGCTCCACGCGTTCATGAGCCAGTCGGCGGCATCGGAAGGGCTGAGATGCTGAAGCCCGATTTCCGACAGATCCGCCGCGCTTAGGCAGTTGGTCAGCTCGGCAACGAGCTCATCCCAATGTTGATCCAGCTCCGCCCGGAAGGCCGGCCGCTTGTCCGCCAGTTCGGTTGACAGGTTGCACATCAGGCAGCCTTGCGTGTACTGACGGCTTTTCATGTCCGCGCGCGCGCCGTCAAAGAAGGAGCGCAGGCGTGCTAATGGCGGTGTTGAGGGATCACCAAGGCAGTCTCTTGCGTATTCAACCTGTCTTTCATGGTAGCGGCGGGCAACCTCGATTCCGAACGCTTCCTTGGAATCGAAGTAATGGTAGAAGGATCCCTTTGGCGCGGCGGCTTTGGCAAGGATGCCATTGATACCGCTCTGTGCGTAGCTTGTTGACCGGATCGCCTGTTCTCCGGCTTCCAGCAGCTTTTCCCGATTGGAAAGATAAGCTTTCTGGTCATGCGGGCGCGCCATTCCGAACTCCTAACGTTGCGTTCGCACCGTTATTAGACCAGTCTCTTATTAATGGACATTAACAAAAACTCACGACGGCGTGAACGCCCATGCAACAGTTTTTCAGGCTAGCTGAATAACGGAATAAGCCGGCACCCCAGGGAGGAGGAAGGGGCGCCGGCTCAAACTAACGGCTTCGGGAGGAAGGACCGTCAATCATCGGTGTCTAGCTGACTCTGGGAGGAGAAAGAGCCGACACCTTTCAGGGCCAATCCGTTTGGGAAGGCGCTGAATCTGTTTTGGTGCACCAGTCGTCTGCTTCCGCAGGAGCAACTAGAGACCATCGTATTCATAGGTCGCCAGCGTCTCTGCGTGGCGCCTGATATCGCTGCGTTCAACCCCGATCTTCGTCAGTTGCTCGTCGGTATATCCGTTGAGCACCGATTGCATCCGAGCGATCTGAATCCTTGTTCGTATCTTCGACAATACATGGTGCATCATCGCTGCTCCTTTGTTCGCTCCTGCGGGCATAGGCCGCCAAATTTGCCGCTTTTTTGACCACGGCCCTCGATTGTTTTGCCGTCCGTCCAGGTGGACGCTTGCAATTGTCATCGGGTTGGCTTCCTACTCTTGCTGCGCTGCAGAATTTATGCTGCACTGCAGATATAGCGCGCCGAGATAGCGCTATCTACCCGATGATCGAGCAAAGGGGCTATGCAAATTTTGAAAGGATAATTCAGAAGCATGGATGTTTCATCTCAGATGTTACTATTTGTAAAGGTTGTAGAAATGGGCAGTATCTCTGCCGTCTCTAGGTCCGCCGGACAGATGCCATCGACGGTCAGCAGGCAGATCCGGCAATTGGAAGATCATGCCGGCTACCGATTGCTGCACCGCAAAAAAACAGGGGTCTCGTTAACCGCCGAGGGCAGGGAGTTTTACGAAAAATGCCGCGCCGTCGCCGACACCTATTGTGAGGCCGAGGAACTTATCTCGGGCTTCGGTGGAAGACCCCGGGGCGTGCTGCATGTCGCTTCCAGCGTGGCTTTCGGCAAGGCGCAGCTGATACCGATCCTGCCAAGGTTCCTGAGTAGCTACCCGGAGATTACGTTTTCACTGGAGCTGACCGACCGGGTGATCGACGTCGAAGAAGAGGACTTTGACGCGGCCATCAATTTTGCGGAGCAGCAGCAAAACCCGAACGTGATTACCAGAAAGATCATGAAGAACGAACGCATTCTATGCGCATCGCCCGAGTATATCGAGCGTCACGGCTCGCCGGTTTCGTTCGACGACCTGGTAAATTTCAACTGCCTGCGGACATCTGACGCCGCCGACCGCAACGATTGGCGTGCCGAGATGGGGGGCATTGAATACAATGTCGGGGCGACGGGAAACTTCCAGGGCAATAGCGCAGATACTGTCTATCGGGCGACGCTGGCCGGCCTTGGCATCGCGAGGTTGTCTACGTACCTTGTGACCCTCGACATCGCGTCGGGCGCGTTGGTCCGGGTGCTGCCGGAATACACCCAGAAACACGCCGACATCACCGTTGCCTTCGCGGACAGGCGCAACCTGGCCCCTAAAACCAGAGTATTCGTCGAGTTCCTGGCAGACCATTTCAAGCACGCGAAAAACGGCAATGAAGCGTAGCTGTTCGGTCAACTGCCGGGTTTCCGAAGTCTTGACGAGGCCAACATCAGGATCGCGCAGATAGACCGGCTTGATGACCCCTAGCGCGCGGGGGTGGGGCGGTTCATGGTCTGTCTTGCTTTTGGATTGTGATTGTAATCCAAAATGTCAGGCTTTAGATTTCGCGCTGACTCTCTCGCAGTTGCCGAAAGGAATACCCATGCGTGTCGACAGGGAGACCGCCAGGAAAAACCGCGAAGCTGTTGTCGACGCCGCCGCGCGGCTGTTCCGCGAGCAGGGGTTCGATGGCATCGGAATCGCACCCTTGATGAAACAGGCCGGGCTGACGAACGGAGCGTTCTACAAACAGTTCGAAAGCAAGGAAGCCCTGGGGCTGGAAGCAACCGAGCGCGCGCTTGAGCAGAACCAGACGGCGTGGCGGGAAACTCTGGAAACGGCACAGGGCGATGCCATCTCAGCCTTCTGCAAATGGTATCTTGCACAGGATCATATCGCGCATCGGGGCGTTGGGTGTGCATTTTCCACCTTGGCAAGCGAGGCGCCGCGTCGGGGCAAGAAAGCAGAGGCGATTTTCGCTGACGCGATCGAACAATCGCTCGACCTGCTGGGCGGCTATGCACCCATGGATCGGGCAAAGGCACTAAATCTCATCAGCGGCTTGGTCGGCACGCTGATACTGGCACGCGCCGTTGGAGACAGCGATCTGCGGACGGAAATCGTTGCTGCGATGACTGAAGGTACCTCTGGACTGTCACGCTAAGCCCTTAATCTATCCGAACATTCAATCCTGGCACGCGTGAACCGCAGATACTGCGCCTCACGTAATTTTCATCGAGCTCTGAACTGATTTTCCTTGTTTAGATTATGAATATAATCTTATCTCCCCATAGGAGCCAAATGGAGTCACGTGAATGCGATCAGATCTTTTGCCTGCCAAAGTCGGGAACGTGGTGAACACCCGGAGAAACTCACCGCAAGATCGCGTTCGTACCTCTCGCAGGCCGAAATCGGCGGTCCGTCGGCAGCCCAAGGTCTGGGCCCTGATTGCCGCCACTATGGTCCTGCTGACGGGCATGCAGACCAACGCGGGCGAGTTACAGGAATTCGAAGAGCGCGTGGCGCATCACACCGTTTCAACATCTGGCATCAATATTCACTACGCCGCGACAGGAGAGGGTGACACGGTTCTTTTCCTGCATGGCTTTCCGGACCACTGGCTGACCTGGTGGCGGCAGATGGACGCCCTGTCGGAAAATCACCACGTTGCCGCGATGGACCTGAGAGGCTTTAACCTGAGCGAGCAGCCGATCGCGCCCGACGCTTATGAAGTCGACCACCTGATCGCGGATGTCGAAGCGGTCATCAACGATATCGGGTCCGGCCCGGTCACCCTGGTCGGGCATGACTGGGGCGGGTTCGTGGCCTGGCATGTGGCGATGCGTCGCCCGGAGTTGATCTCGCGTCTGGCGATCGTCAACATTCCTCACCCGTGGTCGGTGGCACAGGCGCTTGCGACAAATCCCGCGCAGGAAGCGGCCAGTCAATATGTCGATTTCTTTCGCAGTCCGGGCGCGGCCGATGCCATCACACGTGACCAGATCAGCAGCTGGATATCGGACCCGCTCTACCTGATGCGTCACAACGCGGCGATGGACCGGTCGGAAATGAACGCGATGCTGAACTATTACCGAACGCTTTATCCGCAGCGTCCCTACCACCCCTATGACACGGAACCGGCAAAGATCACCGTGCCCACGCTCGTGATCTTTGGGGCGCAAGATCCGTTTCTGTTGGTGTCCGGGCTCAACGATAGCTGGAACTACGTGGCGGCGCCCCTGACGCTTGCGATCTGGCCCGATGCCGGCCACTTCGCCCAGCACGACCAGCCAGAACGCATGAACCGCGTGCTGCAGGACTGGCTGACCTCCAACTGAGCCACCGGGGCGACCTGGCAAGAAAGAAGGAATATCGGCGATGAACGGAAAGAGAATTCTGATCACCGGCGCCACCGGATTAACCGGTGGGCACGCGTTGAGGCAGTTGATAGGCGGCGATATCCGGATCAGGGCGCTTGTCCGCACTGCGGATGATCGGGCAAAGGCGCTTGAGCAGATGGGCGTCGAGATCTTTACCGGCGACATATCGGATTTCGCGGATGTTCGCCGTGCGTTGGCCGGTGTTGACAGCGCCTATTTCGTTTACCCGATCCGGCCGGGGCTGGTATCCGCCACGGTGCAATTCGCCGAAGCCGCGCGGGAAGCAGGCGTTCAATACATCGTCAACATGTCGCAGATCTCGGCAGGCCCGGACGCAACCAGCAAAGCCGCGTTGGCGCATTGGCTGTCAGAACGCGTGCTGGATTGGTCCGGTGTTCCGGTCACCCATCTTCGCCCGACTTTCTTTGCCGAATGGATGACGCGAACGGCCCCCATGCTGACCCGCGGTGACGTCATCTATCTGCCCTTTGGCGGTGGCACCCATGCACCAATTGCCGGCCCCGACCAGGGAAGGGTCATTGCGGAATTGCTGCGATCACCCGATGCCCATATCGGCCAGACATACACGTTGGTCGGCACAGAAGAGGTGACGCCCGAAGCGATGGTAAACCAGTTGGGGGCCACGCTTGGCCGCAACCTCAAATACCTGCAAATCCCCGCGACGGATTTCTGTGAATCGATCAAGCAGCAAATTCTCCATTCACATCTAGACAAGCCTGAAGCCTACCTGACCGCGAAGCTGGCAGAGGTCGATTTCCTTGCGCAGCACCTGACCGAAGTGGCCAAGGATTATGCCGCCGGAAAGTTCGGGGGAACAAATACTGCGATCGTGGACATCACCGGCACACCACCGCAGTCCCTTGAAACATTCCTTCAGGAAAACAAAGCGGTATTCTGATGTGACACGCCCGGATCGGCAGACCGGGCAGAAGCTCAATCCGCCGTCTGACCCTCTCTGATATCCGCGATGGTCTGGCGCAGGAGCAAGATCTTGCCGCCAACGTCTTGCGCATTCAGCAACCCCTGCTCGGTCAAGGTCTCTTCGACCGCCTGCAGCCAGCAATCGAAGTAGCGGTCTTCAACCGCGCCGGCGCTTTCGGCAGGTTCGCTCTGTTCCCGTTTGGGTATCAGTGCGGCCAATCTGGATTGGAACGCGGTCCAGGGAAAATGACCTTGTTGAACCATCGCCACGATAAGGGCAAAAATACGGGTCTGCCAGGGGGCACGAAACAGCGGACCCTCATCGGTGATCGCCGGAATCGCGCCGCGTACCTGCGCGATGACCTCTCGGTGCTGATCAAGCGGGTTCAAGATAGCTCTCCCACAGATCCAGGCAGACACGCCCGTTGGGGTCCGCTGCGCTTCCCCACAGATCCGTCGCCAGAAACTCCACCGTGTAGCAATGCTGCGGGCACGGGCCCCGCCCCGCGGCCATGCTGTCGGCAAACTGGAACACGCCGGAATTCGCGGTAATGCAGCCCACATGCTTGCGCGCGTAACGCGGCACGCGGGTATGCCCGGCGGGGCTGTTGGCGAGAACGCGAACCGGTTGCCCCATCCCAAAGCGCGGTGTGGCCGCCGCAGAAGGGAATGTCATCTCGGCCCCGGCTCTGGTGGCCGCCAGTACCTCTGCCGGGCCGGCGGCAGCGTGACCTTCCTGCACGATGTCGAACCGTTTGCGTCCCGTGTCCAGTTCCTGCTGATCGACCAGTCCGGCCTCTTGCACCAGCATCGCGGCGGCAATCGCCCATTTCTCGAAATAGTCGCGGCGCAGATACTCTTCCGGCGCGATGCGCTCGATCGCGTGGCGGTGCTCGTCCGCGCAGAAAGGCACCGACCAGGCCAGCGCCTCGGTCAGGGCAAAGGCGCGTTTCTGCCAGTCGTGGTCGAATGTCCCGTCCTGATCGCACGGGATATTGCCGAATCCGTGCATGCCGCCCATATCGTGAATTCCGTCCATCCTGCCGCCCCTATACCAGCGCCGTACCGATCATGCCGTTGCGGGTGACAAGGCCTGCCAGCTCCTCGGCTGATCTGTCATCGGTTCCTGCGGGGCGGCGCGGCAGGACCAGATAGCGGATCTCGGCGGTGCTGTCCCAGACCTTGACCTGAACGTCCTTCGGCAGCCTGAGCCCGAATTCCGCCAGAACCACACGGGGTTCACGCACCACGCGCGACCGATAGGCGGGGCTCTTGTACCAGGTGGGCGGCAGGCCCAGAACCGGCCACGGATAGCAAGAGCACAGCGTGCACACGACCACATGGTGCATGGCCTTGGTGTTTTCGAGCACCCGGATATGTTCCCCCTGAAAGCCGCTGAACCCCATTGCGTTGATCGCTGCCGTGCCATCGCGCAGCAGCCAGTCCTTGTATGCGGGATCCGTCCAGGCCCGCGCCACCACCGCCGCGCCGTTGCGGGGGCCGGTTTCGCGCTCGTAATATTCGGCGATACTGTCCAGCGTGTCGGGATCGACCAGACCTTTGTCCACCATCAGCGCCTCAAGCGCGCGCACGCGCAGGGCGGGGCCTTCCTCCAACGGGTCATGATCATGGGGCATGGTACGGTCCTATTCCATCGCCCCCAGAATACGCGCCAGATTCGAAAATCGCGCAATCAGGGCAAAGATTAAAATGTTGATGACCATAAAGATCACCGCGATCGACGCGATCACCGGCGTGTAGCCATAGCGCAGCGCGTTGAAGATCTTGATCGGCAATGTTTCCACCGAAAAGCCCACCGTCATCAGCGCGATGATATATTCGTTCAGGCTGAGAACGAAGCAAAAGGCAAATCCGGCAAAGGCAAACGGGGCTGCGATCGGCAGGATCACCGTGCGGAACACCACCGCATTCGAGGCACCCATGGTCTGGCTCGCCTCGATCAGCGAACGGTCGACGCTTTCCAGACCCAGCGAGATCGTCACCAGCGGCAGAGCCAGCAGGAACACCGCGTGCGCAATGATGACGTTGATCATCAGACCATTCACACCGATCCCGGTGAAGAACAACAGGAAGGCCAGCGCCATGATGACCGGCGGCAGGATGAACGGCGCCACTCCAAGCGCCAGCAGCGCCTTGGCATAGCGCAACCCGTATCGCCACGCGAAATAGGCCACCGGCATAGCAATCAGAACAGATAGGCTGGCCGAAGCAAATGCGATAAACAGCGAGTTTTTCAGTGCGGTGAACCAGTCATTGGCGACAAAAACCTCGATATACCAGCGGAATGAAAACCCGCGAGGAGGGAAGGCCAGGAACTTCTTGGCATTGAACGATACGGCTGCGATCACAAGGATCGGACCAACCAGGTACAGTGCGAACAGCGCCAGATAGATGCTGCGCAGGCCCTTCATGCCTTTTTCCCCGAGAATTTCGTCACCAACCAGATCACCGTAGCGCTCAGCACCAGCAACACCACCGCCAGCGCCGAGGCAAACGGCATATTGAAGTTGAAGATCGCCTGATCGGTGATCAGCACCGAAAGTGTCCAGTGTTCGGGTTTGCCCAGAACCTGCGGCACGATGATGGCCCCAAGTGTCAGCACGAACACCGTCACCCCGCCCGAGATAATCGCCGGGCGGGTGACGGGCACCACGACAGTAAAGAAGGTTCGCAGCGGCGATGCACCCAGCGTACGCGATGCCTCGATCAGGCTCTTATCCAACCGGCTGAGCGCGGGAAACAGCAGCAGCACCGAAAACGGCACGGTCAGATACACCAGGCCGGCCACGACCGCCCCCGCCGAGGGCGTCATCGCAAAGCTTTTCTCGATCACGCCGATCCAGACAAGGATGTTGGCCACGCCTGCCGTGCGGGACAACAGGATTTGCCAGCTGAAGGCGATCAGCACCTCGGACAGTGAAAGCTGTGCCAGGATGTAGATCAGCCAAACGGTCTGCGCGCGCGCGCTGAAGGTGGTCAGGAAATAGGTGAACGGATAGGCGATCAGCAGGCTGAGCACCGCAATCAGCGCACACAACCCCGCCGAAAACAGCGCCCGTTCGATATAGAACCAGGTCAGGAAGCGCTGGAAATGCTGCAGGTCAAAGCTGGTCGCGTAACCACCATCCTCGGTCGGGGTTGAAACGCTGGTCAGCAGGATCAACGTGAAAGGGATCACGAAAAAAGCCCCGATCATCACCGAGGACGGGATAAGGCCCACATAGCGTGACAAGGCGCTTGTCTGCATGTCGCCCCCTATGCCGCCAGCACGCTGCAGGCGGCGGCCGGCAGTTCGACAAGCACCTGATCGCCGACCTTCACGCCCGGCCAATCCTTGGGCGTCAGGACCGAGATCACCTCGTGCCCCGCGCAGTCCACCAGGATTTCGATGGTGGCGCCGATGTCGCGCACAAATGTCACTTTGCCCGCGACCGCGTTGGCCATGGCCGTCTCTGACCGGTGATGCACGACCACCTCCTCGGGGCGCGTCATCAACAGAACCGCGTCGCCCTTGGCAAACCTGTCGGTATTCCCGTCAACCTTCAGTTCGGCGCCATTGACATGCACGCTGTGGGGCCCGGACAGCGTGGCCGGTAACAGGTTGCTGGTGCCGATGAACCCGGCCACGAATTTGTCGACCGGTTTCTTGTAGATATCCATTGGTGTGCCGGTCTGCAGGACACGGGCATTGCCCATGACCACGATCTGATCGGCCATTGTCATCGCTTCGGTCTGGTCATGGGTCACGACAACGGTCGTTATCCCCAATTCCTGCTGCAGCTTGCGCAGTTCGATCTGCATCACCTCGCGAAGATTGGCATCCAGTGCCGACATCGGCTCGTCCAGCAGAAACACTTGCGGGTTCAGCGCCAAGGCCCGCGCGATGGCCACGCGCTGGCGCTGGCCGCCGGACAGTTGCGATATGTTCCGATCTTCAAGCCCCGGCAGATGCACCATATCCAGCAACTGCCGGGCCCGGTCACTGCATTCCGACCGCGAGTGGCCGCGAATGCGCATTGCATAGCTGATATTCTCGCCCACGTTCAGGTGCGGAAACAGGGCAAAGGACTGGAACACCATTCCGATGTTGCGCTGATGCACCGGTACACCCGTCAGATCCTTGTCCTCGAACCGGATCGATCCGCTTGTCGGATCATCCAGCCCCGCGATCATCCGCAGCAAGGTGGTCTTGCCGCATCCCGAAGGGCCGAGAAAACAGATCATCTCGCCGCTGTTGAACTGAAGGTCTACATCGCTCACGGCTGTCACGGACCCAAATTTCTTGGTGACGTTTTCGATGCGCAAACCTGGCATAGGGGCGAAATCTTTCTTCGATGGCGCTGGCCCGCCTCTTTGGCGCAGGACGGGCCGGCGCTATGAGCATTAACCGGCGATCATCTTGTTCCAGGTGTCAGAAATCCAGTCCGCGTGATCCTTGTAGATGTCATAGCGTGGCACGATCGGGGTCTTCGGACTGCTGACTGCCGCCAGTTCGTCCGCCGACAGATCCGTCAGGGCCGGGTCGATCACCGGTGCCGTGCCGACGTTGCGCGACAGCAGGGCCTGCGTTTCGGGGGCCGCGATGAAGTTGATGAACGCGTGGATCTCTTCGACCGGCTTGGCGTGTTCGGGTACGATCCAATAGCCGGAATCAACGATTGCGCCCTCTTTCGGGAAGGTCGATACCACCGGGAACCCTTCGGCCGCCGCCAGGCCCGCCACATCGTGGTAATACTGGCCCATTGGAATTTCGCCATCCTGCAGGGCCTGTTGGAACGCGCCCTCGTCCTTGTACCAAAGACGTACATTGGGGACGAGCTCGGACAACTTGTCAAAGACCTGCTGAATACCCTCCCTGGTGTCGAGAATGTCGGTGCTGCCAAAGAATGTCGCCGCCGTGACCTCAAGCATGTGCGAGTTAGACGCCAGTCCCAGCAGGCCGATCTGGTCCTTGTAGGTCTCGTCCCACAGGGCGGCCCAGCTTTCGGGGGTCTCAGGGATTTCGTCCGAATTGGTGCACAGCGTGATATACCACGAAACCGCCCCGACCCCGAACAGGCGACCGTCGTCATACCGGTCCTGGAAACGGTCAGGCATGTTGGCGAGGTTCGGAATCTTGGAATCGTCCAGCTTCCGGAAGACGTTCTGATCCGCCCCGTGGCTGCGCGGGATACCGGCCATCAGGGAGACATCCGCCGGGGCGGTCTTGGCGCGGGCAGCGTTCTTGATCTGCACTAGCCAGGTTTCCCCTGTGGGCACCGCGACCGAGTTCACCTCGATCCCGGTGGCCTTGGTGAATTCGGGATAGATGAACTGTTTGAAGCTGTCTTCGAAGAACCCGCCATAGGTTCCGACCTTGAGCGGCTGCGCCGCCTTGGCGATCGAGGGCGCCGCCAAGGTGGCTACCCCGGTCGCGGCGGTGGTGCTCAGAAATCGGCGGCGTGTCAAAGTGGTGGGCATTGTGATCTCCTGTTGGTTTTTTCAGTTGGCCCGGTTCCCGGGCAGGACGCAGAGCATTTCATAGGCCAGGTTTGCGCCGATCAGCGCGGTACATCCGCTGACGTCATACTGCGGTGAGACTTCGACCAGATCGGCCCCGACCAGGTTCAGACCGGCACAGCCGCGCACGATCTCAAGCGCCTGAATGTTGGTCAGCCCGCCCATCTCGACGGTGCCGGTGCCGGGTGCATAGGCCGGATCCAGGCTGTCGATGTCATAGGTCAGATAGGTCGGCGCATCGCCGATCCGGGCGCGGATCTCTTGCATCAGGGGGGTCAGCGATTTGTGCCAGCACTCTTCCGCCGGGACCACGGTGAACCCTTGCTGACGACCCCAGTCAAAATCATCGGGTGCGTAACCCGTGCCTCTCAGGCCGATCTGAAACACCTTGTCCTTCTGCAGCAGCCCATCTTCGACCGCGCGCCGAAACGGGGTGCCGTGGGTGATCTTTTCGCCGAACATTTCGTCATTCGTGTCGGCATGAGCATCCACATGGATCAGCGCCACGGGCCCATGTTTTCGCGCAATGGCGCGCAGCACCGGATAGGTCAGAGAGTGATCGCCACCCAGCGTGATCGGCACCGTGTCGTGGCGCAGAATTTCGTCGTAGGCGTCGGTAATGATGCCCATGGTTTTCTTCAGGTCGAACGTATTGATCGCAACATCGCCGATATCGGCCACCTGCATATTGGCAAAAGGCGCGGCGCCGGTGGCCATGTTGAAGGGGCGCAACATGCAGCTTTCGGCACGGATCGCACGGGGCCCGTGGCGCGCACCAGTCCGGTTCGAGGTGCCGATATCCATGGGAATGCCCACGAAACATGCGTCCAACCCCTGGGCCGTATCCTGCGCCGGCAGCCGCATCATTGTGGCTCCACCCCCGAAGCGGGGCATTTCGTTGCCGCCCAGTGGCTGGTTAAACTGCGCCCCGCCTTTCCCTGACATTGCCGCTCCCGTGGTTTGTAATTCCTGACATCATCAGACCTAGCGGGCGGGATCTGAGCAAAAAATACCGTTGCGCAAACTCTTACATTCTCAACGCGCAATGTATCTTTCGCCATAAACTTCCTTGAGTATCGACATGAAGACCTCGTTCACCTTGGGCGTTGTCCCCGACCGGGTGACGATCTGCATGGTGCAGGTGTAATCGGCCTGGTTCTTGGGCAAGCGCCGCAGACGACCCTGCTCTTCCAGGATCGCGGCAAGATGCAGTGGCAATAGGCCGATATAGGCCCCGCTCAGCACCAGCATCAGCTGGGCCTCGATTTCATGCACGAACAGATCCCGGTCGGACAGGTTCAGCGTTTTCCGTCTTTGCTTGTTCCAGTATCCGCGATGCACCCAGACCTGCCGCGCAAGCGTATCGTCCGTGATGGTTTCGGCGGGTGCGTTGAACAGCGAATGTGTATCCGCACAATAAAGAGCATGGGTTTCTTCGTACAGATCCGTCAGGCGCAAGCCGTTGCTGACATTATCGAAACTACCGATGCCGATATGCTGGCTGCCGTCCAGAATACCATGCAGGATCTCCTGCGGTTCCGAGATCACAAGATCAATCCGCACCGCGGGCGCGGCTTCTGTAAACCGCTTGATCGCCAGTGGCAGTTTGAAATTACGGTCCGTCGTGGTGGCATCGACCACGGCAATTTTCAGGCGGCCTACCAGATTACCCTTCAACTCGGCCAGCTGGGTGGAATGTTCATCCAGCGAATCCAGCAGCGCCTCGCCGATCCGGTGCACCATCTGGCCCTTCTCGGTCAGCATGAATCCACGCCGTCCCCGCTGGCACAGGCGCACGCCCAGACGCTCTTCGAGTGCGGTGATATGGTTCGAGATTGTGGGCTGGCTGAGTCCCAGTTCGACCTGTGCAGCCGAAAAGCCGCCATTGCGTACGACGCTGTTGAAAACGGTCAGAAGGTGGATGTCCGAGCCGGTGATTTTCATCCTCGCATTGATGAGGAGGAATGTATTGGTTTGCAACGTGCTATTTGCAACACCCGGCCGGACAACTACGGTCCGGTGCAGAAGCGCTGAAAATTTGACCATGCGGCGCTGAAAAGGGGATATTCTTTCATGAAGATTGCCGCATTCCAGATGCAGGCGGGCGGCGACCCCGAGGACCGCTTTGGCAGGATCGAACAGGCGATGCGAGACGCAAAGGCCGACGGCGCCGATCTACTGGTCGCACCAGAGCTGGCAGTCACCGGATATGGCGGTGGTGCGGCGCTGCGGTCACTGGCGCAGCCGGCCGGCGGGCAATGGACGAAGCGGCTGACACAGGCGGTGCGCGAGATCGGGATCGGTCTGGTCGCCGGGTTCCCCGAAGCCGAGAACGAGGCCCGGTTCATCAGCGCCCTTGTCATCAACAGGACCGATCCGGACAATCCGCTGATCTATCGAAAGAACTGCCTGTACGGAGATTATGAAAAAGCAATCTTCCAGATACCCGACCGGTCTCTGGTTCTGACCTGCATGCAGGGGCTGAAGGTGGGGTTTCTGATCTGCTACGATGTCGAATTCCCGGAAAATGCCCGAAGGCTTGCGCAGGCCGGCGCGCAGGTCATCGTCGTGCCAACGGCCATGGCCGCAGGCCCGGCAGGCGCCTTCATTACCCAACAGCTTATCCCGGTGCGGGCCTTTGAAAACCAGGTGTTCATTGTCTATGCCAACCATGCCGGAAGCGACGAAAGTTACAGCTATCAGGGCATGTCTTCCATCGTGGCCCCGGACGGGCAAAGGCTGGCCTTTGCGCCAATGGACAAGCCTGCGTTAATTTCGGCCCGGATCGAGCCTGCGGATTATGCGCAATCCCGTGCTGACAACCCGTATCTGTCGGACCTATCGAGCTTGCATCAGTGAGCTGCGTGCCGGGCTGGTCTTGCGACGGGGCGATGATGTCGTCAGAAACCGGCACATTCAGGGAAGACGGTGATGAACGCGCCCGCTGCAATCGTACTTGCCTCTGCTCAAGCGACGGATCCCGGGGACAAGGATCTTGTCCGGTCAGAACCGAAGGACCGGAGTTGGTTGATTGTGGACAAGGGGGCATGCAGGCTTGTCGTAGACCGCGGCAGTGGCGATCAGGATGCGATCCGGGAAGCGGAACACGACGGCAGCGCAGGCCGCATCCGAGACGCCCAAGATACCCAGACAATGACGCACCCTGTGGCCGAACACTTGTAGAATGCAGATTCCCGACACTACACTGAGCTGACTTGCAGACCACGAACATCCGGGTGCTTTGATTGAAACCTGCCATATCGCAAGAAACCATCGGGAAATGGCAACGGATTGTTGATCTGATCGCACGCGTTGCAGACGTGCCGGCCAGTCTGGTGATGCGCACGCACGCCCCACATCATTCGGTTTTTGTCACCAGTGAGACCGAGGGGAACCCCTATGCGACGGGCCGCCGGTTCAGGTTGAACGAGAAGCTCTATTGCTATGGTGTCTTGCAGCGCGACGGTGAACTGACGGTCGAAGACGCAACCTGTGATCCGGTATGGTCGGACAATGACGATATGGAACACGGAATGCGTTTTTATATCGGCTATCCTTTGAAATGGCCGGATGGATCAGTGTTTGGAACGATTTGCGTTCTCGACACGCGGCGCAACCGGCGCGCTCTTCTGTTTCGCGAAGGGTTGCAGGAATTCGCGAGGGTCATCGAGGCCGACCTGGAATTGCTGGTTGAGATCGAACGCCGGATCGCGCTGGAAGCAGAGCTGCAGGCCACGCTGGATCAGTTGGAACAACGCGTTGCCACGCGCACAGCGGATCTTGAAGAGGCAAATACAGCGCTTCGCGTCCTGCTCAACAGCGTGGAAACATCGCGCGAGGAATATGACGAAAAGATATTGCGCCAGATCAAGGGGCTCGTTGTGCCCCACCTTGCGAAACTTCGCGGCAGACTCGACGGTGACCCGGCCGGGCGCGCCTATCTGGAACTGGCCGAAGAAAACCTGAAATCCATCACGTCGGAAATGAGCGGCCAGCTCACCACGGTTTTCGAAACGCTTACGCCGTCAGAACAGGAAGTGGCGCAGTTGATCATGCGCGGCCAGACCACCAAGGATATTGCGCGTACGTTGTCGCGCGAACCAAGCACGATCGAATTTCATCGCAACAACATCCGCGCGAAACTGGGGCTTAGGCGAAGCGGCCGGAACCTGCGAAGCCTGTTGTTGTCCTATCAGTAAACATGGGGTTATGCCCCTTGTTTCCCCCTTGGTTTTCCCATGCCCCGGTTTGCAGGCGCGATTGCTACGCTTGCTTCATCCGAGGTGATCTCGGATCACGAGACAACAGGGAAACCAAACAATGGAAAAAGAAGATCTGCATCTCAAACCGGCATTTGTGCGCGGTGACAAAGATGATATCGCACCCGCTCTGTCGCGCCGCTCGTTCTTTATGGCTGCCGGCGCCGCCGGGTTGGGTAGTGCCGCAACCCTTTTAGGCGGCACATCCGTAAGGGCGCAGTCCACGGACTGGACGCAGCCGGGCAACAACAATGGCGTGATCGAATTGCAGAAGACGACCGGCACCACGGTCGAAGGCGCGGTTGGTGTCGACTATTTCGGCCATTGCGCAATCAAGATCACCTCGCCCGGAGGGGCCACGGTTCTGTTCGATCCCTGGCGGGATGATCCATCTGGCGCCTGGGGGCTCTGGTTCAAGAACGAATTTCCCGAAACTCCTGTCGATATTTGCATGTCGACGCATACCCATTTTGACCATGACGCGATTCACCGGCCAGTCTCGACCATGGTTCTGGACCGGATGGTCGGAAATTTCGAGTTTGCCGATGTAAAGATCACGGGCTTCGCGGACAAACATGTATGCCGTGCGCCGGGCTGGTACGATTGGACCAATGCTCTTGGCGAATTCGGCGTGCAGGCCTGCCCGCCTGACAATGTCAGCCACATGGACATGGTCGTCTATCTGATCGAGACCGGCGGCATCAGGACGTTGATCTGGGGCGACAACCGCCACAACCCGCCGCAAGAATTCTGGGACGCCATCGGCCAGGTAGATGTCTTGACCCTTCCGGTGGACGGATCGCAGCATATCCTGGACTACAAACAGGGCAATGACATCGTAGCCAGGCTAAAGCCCAAGATTATCATTCCCACTCACTACTTGAACGAAACCACCAGTTATACGCTGACAACCCTTCAGAATGCGGATGAATGGGTCAAATCTCAGCAAAGTTACAAGATGCTCGACAGTCCAAGCCTGTCACTGGAGGCCGGTGATGTCCGGGGCATGGACCGCGAGTTCCTGTATTTCGGGCATAACGCACAGACAAGTTGATCGCACTTGCGGTGGGGCGAAAGTCGCCCCACTTGCGGCTTGGGCCTGCGGGTGATCGGCGCGCTTGCCGTTTCTCAAGGTGTCTTTGTCCCGGCCCGCGCTACCAATGGATGCACTGGTAGCTATCCGTTCCCCGATGGACGCGGCAGAGGATGAAGGCAGGACACTTCGCGGTGGTGTCCAAACAGGGGTCTTGGGGTGTCAGGTCGGACAATGCCATGTGCCCGGTTTGCGACCTGAATCGCGGGCAATTCGCAACAATCGCATGTCAGAAGCTTGCGACAGAACCGGTTGGCGGCGCGAACCTTACTGCGCAGTCACGATCTGCGAAACCAGTTCGGCGGCATTGTTCACGTTGAACTTTTTCATCAAACGCGCACGGTGAACATCCACCGTGCGATGGGATATCCCGAGCTTCGCGCCGATCTGCTTGGAGGTCATACCATTGCCGATCAGTGGCGCGATCTGCCGTTCACGGGGTGTCAGATTGACCGATTTGACCTTGCGTTCGCCGACACGCTCGAAGGTCCAGATCATCAACGCAAACGGATCCTCGGGGGATAACGTGACCCCCTTGGCGCGGGCCCAGAACACCTGTTGATCGTGGCTTTGCATGAACCGCTCGTCCTCATAGACCAGCTCACCGCTTTCTTTCATCAGACTTTCGCATTTTTCGCCGATGCGAATGAAATCCGCGGTTGACGGATAGAGCCGCTGAACCGACCGCCCGATCAGCTGATCGCGTTGAACACCGAACAATCGTTCCAGCGCCCTGTTCACTTCGACGGCGCGGCGATAGCGGGACACAAGATGCGCGACGGGCGACTCCGCGAAGGCCAGCATTGGAATATTCTCTGGGGTCAGTTCGTTGCTCATCGCGGGCTCTGTTGGCTTACCTACGTAGCTCTACGTAGGAAATTACGTAATTCTACCAATTTCGCAAGCGCTCGGAACAGGCCATTTTTCCCTATCGGAGGACGATGACATGACAACCACTATCTCTATCGTCGGCGCGGGCCACACCAAGTTTGGCCGGCTGGACTGCAGTTTCGAGCAACTGATCATCGATGCCACCCGCGAGGCGGTCAGCGATGCGAATCTTGATCCCGCCGCGATCGATGCCGTGTTCCTGGGGCATTTCAATTCAGGCATGGTGCCGGACGGTTTTGCATCGTCGCTTGTGCATCAAGCCTATCCTGAACTGCGGTTTACCCCCGCGATGCGCGCGGAAAACGCCTGTGCGTCGGGTTCTGCGGCGATACACGCCGGTATCAATGCGATCCGGTCCGGTCAGGCAAAGACCGTGCTGGTGGTCGGCGCCGAAAAGATGACCCACCGATCAACCGAAGATGTCACCAGATCACTGGCCGGTGCGGGGTATCAGAACGACCCCGTCGAAAGCGGCCTGAGCTTTCCGCAGGTCTTTGCCATTGCCGCACGGGAATACGCCAGCCGGTATGGCAGCCCGCTGGACGCAATGGCGCATATTTCGGTCAAGAACCACGCCAATGCGATGCAGAATCCGCTGGCGCAGATGCAACGCGAATTCACCTTCGCCGAGGCCAGCGAGGTATCCGACAGGAATCCCGAAATCGCGCCGCCGCTGCGGCTGACGGATTGCTCACTGGTGACGGATGGCGCCGCGGCCATCGTGTTGACCTCGGCCGAAAGTGCCGCTGGTTTCGACCGCGCGGTCGAGTTTCGCGCGGCGGAGCATGTCAGTGATTTCCTGCCCATGTCACAGCGCGATTTCTTGGCGTTCGAAGGTCCGGCGCTGGCCTTTCAACGGGCGTTTGACGCAGCAGGCGTTCAACTCTCCAATATCGACTTTGCCGAGGTTCACGATTGCTTCACCATTGCCGAATTGCTGACATATGAGGCGATGGGCCTGACCGCCAAGGGCAAGGGCGCAGAGGCGCTTGAATCAGGCGCTGTCTACCGCGGCGGGGCGTTGCCGGTGAACCTGTCGGGCGGGCTCAAGGCCAAGGGGCACCCAGTGGGCGCAACCGGTGTCTCGATGCACGCGCTGGCGTTTCGGCAGCTGACGGGCGGTGCCGGCAGCCTGCAATTGCCGGGTGCACGGTGCGGGCTGATCTTCAACATGGGCGGTTCGGCCGTGGCCAACTATGTCTCGGTTCTTCAAACTCAGAAGGCCTGACACCGCGAAGCTTGCCAACTGGCTATACTCCGTTCGGGCATGACCGACGCGACAAGCATGAAGATGGCAAAGGGGCCGGTCCAGATCATGCCCGCAGGTTTCATTCTGCGCGCTTCTTGTCTTCGGCAAGCGTATAGGCGACCAGGGCATTGGCGTGGCCATGACCCAGGCCGTGTTCCGCCTTGAGCCAGGCCACGAGCTCCATGTGTTTCTTGCCGGTGTTTTCCCGGATGAGAGAGGTCCATTCGGCGATCGGCCGGCCGTATTTCTTCTCGATCGAGGGGAAATAGGACGCCGGGCCTTTGACCGGCTGTCGGGGGTCAGATGGTGTCATCAGGCGATCCTTTCACTGTTTCGCAAGCGATTGCGCATATTCTTCAAGCTGCGTGGCAACCGTGCCCCACCCGCCGAAGAAGCCCATGTCCTCGTGCGTCTGGCGCGCCTCCGGTGAGCGATGCCGCGCGATTGCCGTGTAGATCGTGCCGCCGTTGCCGTCGTCCTTGAACACGACGATGGCGGTCATGAACGGGTCGGGTGCCGGGGCCCAGCCTTCGCTGTAACCGTCAGTGAAGACAAGCCGTTCGCCATCCACGATCTCAAGGTAAACCCCCTTGTTTTCGATCTGTTTGCCGTCGACATTCATCACCGTGTTGAACTTGCCGCCGACCCGCAGATCGATCTCGCACGCGTCGAGGCTGTGGGGCTTGGGCATGAAGAAATTCATGATGTGCTTCGGCGTTGTCCAGCATTCCCAAAGCACCGAGCGGGGCGCATCGAGAGTGCGGGTGAAGCTGAGATCGGTTGCCGGGTTGAGGTTCATTCCCTGCGCTCCTTCATGAGGGTTGTGACGTAATCATCAAGACGATCAAGGCGTCCCTCCCAGATGTCGCTTTGCTCGCGCAGCCAATCCCTGGCGGGTGTGAACGCATCCGGCGTCAGCGCGCAGATCCGTGTCCTGCCCTGCTTGGCCGACGTCACCAGCCCGGCGTCTTCCAGTTTCCGGAGGTGCCCCATGAAGGAGGGAAGCGCCATGTCATGCGGTTCTGCCAATTCGCTGACGCTCGCCTCGCCACGGGTCAGACGTTGCAGGATCATCCGGCGCGTCGGGTCGCCGAGCGCAGAGAAACATCGATCGAGGGTCGAATCAAACTTAGCCATATAGCTAAGTAACGCTCGGCGGCAGCCGCTGTCAATAACACTTAGGAAAATACCTTATTATTTGCGGGGTGCGAAACCGCAGCGTCAGACCATTTTGCAGCGCCGGCTATAGTATCTGGTTCAAAAACGTCTTCAGGCGCGCATCTTCCGGTGCGTCAAAAAAGGTGTCGGGCGCAGATTCTTCGACAATTTCACCATCGCACATGAAAATAACCCGGTCGGCGACCCGGCGGGCGAAACCCATTTCGTGCGTTACCACCACCATCGTCATGCCATCGGCCGCAAGATCGGCCATCAATTCCAGCACACCGCGCACGGTTTCGGGGTCAAGCGCAGAGGTTGCCTCGTCGAAGAGCATCACCTTGGGTTCCATGGCCAGTGAACGGGCAATGGCCACGCGCTGCTGTTGCCCGCCGGAAAGCTGGCTTGGGTAGGAATTTGCCATGCCGGCCAGCCCGACCCGCTTAAGAAGCCGGCGCGCGCGTGCTTCCGCATCGCTCTTTGATCGCTTCAGCACCACGGTTTGTGGCATCACGATGTTTTCCAGCGCGGTCTTGTGCTGAAACAGGTTGAAGTGCTGAAACACCATGCCAATTTCCTGGCGCAGTTTGTTCATATCCGTATGCCGGCCATTCAGGGTGGTGTCGCCAAACCGGATTTCACCTTGATCGACCAGTTCAAGGCCGTTGAGCGTTCGCAAGAGCGTTGACTTGCCGAAGCCGCTGGGGCCAACGATCGCAACAACCTCTCCGATCCGAAAGGTTGCGCTGACATTCACGAGCGCCCGCACCGGCTCGCGTCCCGGAACGTTAAAGGTACGGGAGACGTCTTCGATCTGGAGAATTGTATCACTCTGGCTCATTCGATTGCTTTCCAACGTTTCAATCATCGCCTGATCCGACATGACGGGGGAGGGCGTCCACGGCGACGTCGACATGGACTTCGAGCGCATCGTGGCGCCAATATTCCTGATCAAACTCGATGATGTTACCGTTTTGATCGCTTGCCGCCCGCGAAATCTTGAGACCCGGCAGCCCGGCGGAAACACCCAACGCCTCGGCTTGCGCCGCTGTCAGCGCCGTCGGGTGAAGCTGCACCGAGGCGCGCCTGAGCTGGATGCCAAAATGCTGCTCAAGAATATCGGTAAGGGAAACCTCGAGCGGCAAGGTCAGCAGACCGGGGCAATATTTTGCGTTGAGGTGAATATGTTCCACCAGGACGGGACGGTCGTCGATCAGCCGTACCCGCTCGACAAGATAGATCGTATCGTCGTGACCGGCACCCAGCTTTTCGCGTAGCCAGGGTGTTGACGCGACTTCGCGGCGGCCAAGAACCGCGGTGCCGGGCATGCGACCGCTGGCGGTGACATTGCGCGTAAAGCTCACGTTGACGGACGGATTATAACGAAGCCGCGGCGGCGAAACGAACCAGCCACGCCGGTTGAGGCGATAGATCAATCCCTCCATTTCAAGCTGGATAAGCGCCTGATGCGCAGTGACGCGCGTGATCTGGAACGCCTCGCTAAGATCCCGTTCGGCGGGCAAACGGCTGTCTACCGCCAAGGTGCCCGCTTCGATCAGCCCTGCCAGATGGTCGCGAACCCGCAGGTAATAGGGCGTCCGGCGGTCCCAGGCGCGACGTTCATTTTCAGAGATCGAAATACTCATGTTTCTGGCCTAGTCCAAAACTTTTACAATGATAAACCTTTGGCTGACTGATATGTCAATCATATTATAAAGGAAAAAATTCTTGCATTTTGTGATCTCTCTGTCATGAATGAACACCATCATCCCATCTGGTATATACCAGCAGGATTTTTCCCGCGGGTATTTCAACTCGGACGGAACACTGAAACGGAGACAGGCGTAATGAACTGGAACAAGTTGATCATGATCCTCGCAGGAAGCCTTTGCACGGGGTTTCTTTCTGCAGGTACTGTCAAGGCGGGGGCCCTTGAGGATATCGTCAAGAGCGGCGAGCTGCGCGTCGCAGTGCAGACCCAGGGACCGCCCGTCAGCTTCATCGACAAGAATGGCGAGCGCACCGGTTTTGCCATCGAAGTCGTGAAGCTGATGGCGGCGGATATCGGCGTCGAGCCGGTCTTTCTAGATTATGACTGGAAGGGCCTTATCCCCGCGGTTCAGGGGGGCAAGGCAGATTTTCTTGCGGCTGACATGACGCCCAATGCCAAACGCACTTTGGTGCTGAGCTTTACCGAGCCGTACCTCTACAGCGATGTCGTGCTTTATGCCAAGAAAGACAAACCCTTCGACGCCTGGCAGGACGCCTGTGCAGCGGGTTTCAGCATCGGCGTGGTCCAGGGCAGCTCGAACGTGGGTCTGCTGAAGGACAAATGCCCGGAAGCCGAGATCAAGGAATTCGCCGGCGGCGGGGCGGCGGTTGCCCAGGCGGTTGCGGCTGACCGTGTTGACGCCGGAATCAACGATCAGGCGGCGGCTGCCGGCTACATGATCGAGTACCCGGATTTTCACATCCTGGAAGGCGCGCCCAAGCGCTGGCCACTAAGCTTTGGCACGCGGCCAGATGAAACCCACCTGCTGCGCTGGCTGGACAATTACTTCATGCTCATCCGCAATGATGGGCGGCTGGACGAGCTGGCCGATTACTGGATGCGCGGTCCGGCCTGGAAAGCCGACCACTAGCACCCGGCTGTTGCATGTGCCCGGCGCGGATCGCCGCGCCGGGCGTCATCATGAAGGTACCCGCCAACATGGACTGGCTCGTCGATATCTACAATTTTCGCGTGGTCGCGCAATTTGCACCTGACCTGGTCAGGGGCCTTGTCGCGACAATCTGGATTTCGGCGCTGGCCCTGTCCATTGCGTTGGTCGTCGGAACGCTGACGGCCTTCGCCCGGCTAGAAACGCGGGCCGGTGACCGGATCGGCGCAACCTATGTGCAGGTCATCCGCTCGACCCCGCTGCTGGTCCAGATCTACCTGATCTATTTCGCGCTGCCGGAACTGCCGCTTCTGGGCCGAAGGCTGGATGAGTTCGAATGCGGTATGCTGGCGCTGGGCCTGAACGCGGGCGCCTACATGAGCGAGATCATTCGCAGCGGCATCGAGGCCGTGCCACGCGGACAGGTTGAAGGCGCCAAGTCCGTGGGCATGTCCTATGTCCAGCGGATGCGTTACGTCGTGTTGCCGCAGGCCATTTCCAAGGTCGTGCCGCCGCTTCTCGGCCAGACGGCCATTCTGGTGAAAGACAGCTCTCTGGTCAGCTTCATCGGTGTGTTCGAACTGTTCAGCGCAGGGCTGGCCATTCTCAGCGAACGCTTGATGCCCAACGAGGCCTTCATGACGCTCGCGGCCTGTTACCTGTTCATCTACGCCATCCTGCTCTTTCTCGCGACCCAGGCACAGCGCAGGCTTGGCGGCGCACAGTGAGGACCGCCCGATGATCTCTGCCATCTCCTCTGCGCTGCCCTTTCTTCTCGACGGGCTCTGGATGACGTTCAAGATCTCGCTGGCGACGATTTTTTTCGGCAGCCTGCTGGGCGCGATGGTCGGTACGGTCCGTGCCTCGCCGCTCAGGTCCCTGTCGTTCGTCTTGGGGCTTTATATCCACGCATTGCGCGGAACGCCGTTCCTGATCCATCTCTACGCGGTCTATTTCATGCTGCCCGCGACCGGTGTGGCGTGGCTGCAGTTCGACGCGATCACCGCCTCCATCATCGCGCTCAGCCTCTATACCTCGACCTATGTCGCCGAAGTCGTGCGCGCAGCGCTCGAAGCCGTGCCACGTGGTCAGGTCGAGGCCGCACGCTCGGTCGGCATGAGCACGCTGCAGACATTGCGTCATGTCGTGGTGCCACAGGCCCTGAAGCTGATGATACCGCCGATGGGCGGCGTCTATGTCATCATCATCAAGGGTACGTCCATCGTGTCCGTCGTGGGCGTTTCGGAACTAGTGCGCGCAGGCGAGCAGGCCGCCCAGCGCGACCCAAGCCACATGCTTGTGATCTACGGGCTCGTGGCGCTCATGTACCTGGCCTATTGCTACCCGGTCCTGCGGATCGTGCGCTGGCTGGAAACGCGCTTTGGCGCCGGTGTCACCATCAATATCTAGGATTTGGGAAAAATGACCGCTGTCCCATTGCAGCTTGGGCTGCACACTTACAGTTTCGAAAACCACTTTCGGTATGCGCCCGGTTTCGATGTCTTCGACTTCATAAGGCTGGCCCGCTTCCTGAAGCTATCTGGCGTGCATATCAGCATGAATGACGAGCATTACCGATGGGTCGGCGGCACTTCCGTCGAACAGCTGCACCGTGTCGGCAAGGCCGTGCGCGACGCCGGGCTGTTTCTTGAGGTCGATACCTCGGGCACCGACCCCGCGCATCTTGCCCGTGTACTAAAGGCGAGCCGGGAGATGGGGGCCGACCGTCTGCGGACCTACACCGCCCACACCGGCACGCCCGAAGAGCAGCTGGCGAAGACCACGCGGGATCTGAAGGTCGCCGCCCCGATCGCAGCCGACCACGGCATCGCCGTGTTGCTGGAAAATCACGAGGATTTCACCGGCGCCGAGGTCGCCCGCATCATCGACGCCGTCGACCATCCCAATATTGGCGCGCTCTTCGACTTCGGAAATTCGATGATGGTGCTCGAAGAACCAATGGCCGCCGCGCAGGCCATGGCGCCCCATGTGCGCACGGTTCATGTCAAGGATCAGATCGTGGTGCAGCCTGATGCCGCGCCGCGCCCCATCGTGTGCGGCGCACCCATCGGGCGGGGCAATATCGATGTCGCCGGTATTCTGGATTACGTCACCCGTGCCAGCGGTCTTGAGCGGATATGTATCCAGAGCGTCTATGCCTATGCGGCGCCCATCGTGCGCAATCTTGACCGGTTTCGCGAAACCAGTGCCGCATCGCCGACGTTCCGGGTCACGGAGCAACGCACCGATGAAAGCCTTTTTGCACTGGATCACCGCCGGGAATCGCAAACCGACCTTGCCCGATTGCTGAATTTCGAACTGTCAGCCGTAGCGTATGGTGTGGGGCGGCTGCGCACGATCCTGGGCCAACTGGGTTTCGCAATCGCATCGGAATAACCAGCCGCGAAGCCGCAGACACCCCGGCGGCTTCGCAGGTCACTTGACAAACGCACGGTCGTCGAGCCGCCCGTGATCTGTAATCCGATAAACCGCGCCACCTCTGAAAAACCAGATCGGTCACGCCGTCGGCAAATTCGGGGACGTCGATGCCCCGCGTCATCCAGACCCGTGCGAGAAAGTTGTTGGCAAAGGGCTTTTCACCGGGTGCCCGCCCGGCGCGGATCGTCGTCCAGTCGGCGTCAAGCTCTTCGGCGGCCAGCAAGCGGACGCCTCGCGTACGCGTGGATATGTGCCGCACCAGCAGATGTTGGTCATTGCCGCATCAATCTCGTCATCGCTCGGGGTCGCCGAAATCGTCCGCAGAGATTCCTTGGCAATAGGTCTTTGCGAAGTCGATAAAGACGTCGCGGGCAGGGTGTGGCTCCCTGGCCTTCCAGCAAAGAGCGAAGGGCAATACCGGGACGTCTTGCCCCTCAAGCGGGCGGAAACACACGCCGGGGCGCGAAAGGTCGGCCATGGGCTCGATCACGAAACCAACGCCGCGCCCAGCGGCCACCAACCCGATCACCGCGGCCGAGTTCGACACCTCATGCGCGATCTGCGGTTCAACCCCCGTCTGACGGACCATGTGGACCAGCCGATCGAAAATCGCCGGGCCGGTGCTGCGCTTGGTGACGATCAGGCTTTCGCCAGCCAAGGTCGATGGGTCGATCGATTCCTGCGCAATAAGCGGATGATCCTTCGGCAAGGCGGCGAAGTATCGCTCGCCCGGCAAATCGACGTGGGGTTTGGCGGCCCGGCGCAGCGGCGGATGCAGGAAGCCCAGGTCAAGCCGCCCGGCCTCCAGTTCAACTTCAATCCCATCGGACAGGTATTCCGTCAGTTCCAGCCGCACGCCGGGATGTCGGGTTTCGAAGGCCTGGATCAGCAACGGCACGAAAGAAAAAAACGACACCGAGGTATAGCCGATACGCAGTAGGCCTTCGCCGCCCTCACGGATGCGCGCCGCCATGACGGCAAGGTCGTCGCATTGGCGTAGCAGCGCCTGGGCATGGGGCAGGAACTGCGCGCCGGCGCGGGTCAGGCTTGTTTCACTTGAATGTCTTTCGAACAGCGCAAAGCCCAGCAGATCCTCCAGCCGGGCGATGCGCTGGCTGAAGGTGGGCTGGGCAAGATGCACCACCTCTGCGGCACGGCTGAAGCTGCGGATTTCTGCCAGCGCGATGAAGCATTGCAGGCTACGCAGGTCGAATTGCATCTGTCGCCCTTTCCAGCGGATGGCTATTGGTTTTTCCAATACGAGACAAGGTAGTTGAAATTGGAAGGTTTCGGCCTGGACCCGCATATCTGCGAGGCGCGGATAACCCCGTATCGTAGCTAGAGGATCCCATGATGCAAAGAACCATCTTACCCGTTCTGTCGATTGCACTATTTTCGCTTCCGGCGCTTGCTGCAGAGACGGCGCTGCTCGACGCGCTGGACGCCAGCAGGATCGTTGCAATCTCGGATGGTGATTTCGTCAGCAGCACCTATTCGGATGGCGCCCTCGCACCCGAGGGGGCAGGATACCGTGATCTGTTAACAGTGCTGACACGCGGGTCCGAAGGTTGGACGCGGGCCGAGGTCGAGATATCGAACTCGGTCACGGCGGCACCGGAAATCCTGGTGCTTGACCCGTCGGGCCGATGGGCTTTTGTCGCCGAACGTCTTGAGGGCAGGACTGCGAATGCCAGCGTCGCGGCGGATCTGGCACCGGGTAGCCGGGTCCTTGCCATCGACCTGTCGGATCCGTTTACGCCGCGCCTGGCCTTCGAGACCCGGGTGATGGATCTGCCGGACGCGCTGGCGCTAAGCCCGGATGGTCGTTTCCTGGCGGTTGTCGGAGGAACCGGGGCCAATGCGCGGATCGACATCCTTCCCTTCGGCGCGGCGGGGTTTGGCACGCCACAGCAGTTTCCGCTCGGCGGGCTTGGACTTGATGACGTAGCGGGCCCCCTTTCGGCCACCAATGTTCATTGGCATCCGCGCGGTGACCGTCTGGCGGTCAACCTCAACCGGCAGAACCGCGTGGCTTTGCTGTCCTTTTCGGAGGTCGAAGGATTGCGCCTGGTCGGCACACCGGAAATGGTCGGAACCGACCCGTTCGTCGGCCGGTTCAGCGCGGACGGGCGATATTACTTCACCTCAGACTGGGGGCGGAATTTCGAGGCCACCAGCCTTGAGGCCCGGTTGCCTGACCGGCCCTCGACGCTTTCTGTCCTGAGTGTCGGACAAGATGGGCTCAGCAATCTCGGCAGCGTTGACAGTGGTGAATCCGCGGAAGGGTTGGCCGTAAGTCCCGCAGGTGGCCTTGTCGCGACGGTCAACATGGATGGCACGGTTCTTGCCGGCGACAGGTTCAGCCGGCACGCAACAGTAGCGCTTTTTCAACTGGATGATACCGGCGGGCTGAACAGGCTGGGCCTCTACCCGCTTGAAGGTGTCCTGCCCGAAGGCGGCAGCTTCGACGCGTCGGGCCGGCATTTCCTGGCCACGGTGTTTGAGGGCCATGACGGAGCGGAACCCGGAAAGGGCGCGGGCCTTGAGGTATTTGCCGTGACCCCCGAATCCGGCCACGGTTCTGCACTGAAACCGCTGGGGCGCATTCCGATGCCGCACGGTGTGCATCACGTGGTCATCCATCCCTGAACAACCGTATCCCGGTCGGGCTTGGTCTGCCCTGCCGTTCTTCTGGTCCTGCGAAGTGGGACCGTACTCTCCTGATCCAAGAAAGGAAATTCAGCATGACTCGTCTTCGCATTGGTGCCACATTCCTGAGTGCCGCGCTTCTGGCCTTGGGCCTTCCGTTGGTGCAGGCCAATGCCCATCACGGGTTTTCCGGCGCCTATGATGCAACGGCCCCACTTTATATCGAAGGTAGGGTGCAGAACGTAATCCTGTCCTATCCGCACGTGGAAATGACAGTCGAGGTCGCCGAGACGGCAGAGATACCGGCCGATCTTCCAGATATCGAAAATCTGGGGATCGACGACGTACCCGGTATCATCACCGTGGTCGAGCCAGGATCATACGAACTGCAGATCGCGGGGACGGAATTCGTATCGCTGCTGGATGGCCGGATCGCCCAGGGCGATCGCATCGCCCTGGTCGCCCTGCGCAACTGTCTGCCGCCGCATGAATACCGCAGCCGCTGGATTCGTCTGGCGTCCGGTGATGTCGTCAGCAATTCCGGTCCGACCCAGGCCGAAGTTCAGGGCTGCGAAGGGGAATGAACCTGCTGGCCGAGATCGCGGGGCAACTGCCTCTGGCCGGATCCCTGCGCCGGAGCCTGCCGCTCTATGCGTTCGTCAATGCCAGCCACGTGCTGGGGCTTGGCATGCTGTTGGGGTCTGTCCTGCCGCTCGATCTCGGGATTCTGCGCGTGCCCGGCTTCGGCTGGGCGCGCGATGTTTCAGACCCGCTGCGACGGCTTGCTCTTGCCGGCTTTGCGCTGGCTGCTGTATCCGGGCTGTTGCTCTTTGCGGTTCGGCCTGAGGATTACCTGGACAACCGGGCATTTACCTGGAAGGTGGCACTGCTTGCGGCAGCGGGTATCAACGCGGTGACCTACGTGCTTCTGGCCAGGTGGCGGTTGCGTTCTGCATTGGCGGGCATGTCGGTGGGCCTCTGGCTCTCGGTGCTCCTAGCCGGCCGTTGGATCGGCTTTTCATGATCTTTCCCCGGACTGATCGGAGGTAACATGTGGCGTCTCTACGCAACAGCTGGCCTGCTTGTCTTACTCGTTCCTCTCTTCGTGATGGCACAGGACGCGCCGGTGCCCCTGCATCGCGCCGGTTTCGATACCTATGCCCGTGTGACGCGCAGCGATGGTACATGGCGGGATATCCTCATCCGCCCCGAAGATCGCCGGCGCTTTGCGTCCAGCGGAACATTCGCCACGGGCACGATCCTGATGATGGAGAGCTTCCGAAGTTCCGGCGCTCTTGGAGCCGTCTTTCTGGCCGAAAAGAAGGTGGAGGGGTGGCGTTACGCGTCACTGCCAGCAGGAGGAACGCTGGACGATGCGCGCCCAGCGCATAGCTGTTCCGCCTGCCACCGGCTTTCGACCTCCGGCAGTCCTGTTTTTACCCTTCCGCTCCTGCGCCGAAACCTGACCGACGCAGACGTCCAGTTTGTCCACTGTCCGCGCAGCGGGCGCGCGCCCTGCAGGCCGGAGGTCTATGACTAAACGGGTCGACGTGCTTACCGAGCCGCAGAGCGCCAATCATTAGCCGGGCTGGCTAAAGTTGATGGCAGATGAATGCGCTTTGCCTTGAGCTTCGGTTGGCAAAGCGTTGCGGGCAAGGCGGCCACAAGGCTCTCTTCTTCGCGACATGCCATGTAAGAGCCCGGCATTACAGCGCTGCCCACGTGATCCAAGCTCCCCAGACCAAGAGCACGATGCCGGATACAAGGTCCAACCATCGTGTGGCACGCGGCGTGATGCGTGATCGTACCGATGCCGCAGCCGTCACCAGGAACAACCACCAAAGTGCGGATCCGAAAAAGACACCCGCCACAAGAATGAACGGGGCGCTTGGTGACGAGGCGGCCGAGGCGCCAAGTCCCGCGACCAGAGCGACAAAGGCAAGGATGGTCATCGGGTTGGAAATTGTCAGCGCAAAGGTTGTCGCGTAGGCCGAAATCATGCCACGCACCTCTTTTGCGTCTGCGGCTTTTGCCCTTGCATCTCCGCTCTTCAGAAACGCGCGGATGGACATCAAGCCCAAAATGGCGATCAAGGTTCCGCCAAAGATCTGCATCGGTCCGGCATAACTGACCAGAAGACCAGTGGCCGCAAGGCCAGCGGCAACCATGAAACCATAGACTGCATCGGCGCTTGCTGCCCCGAGGCCAGACGCCAGGCCGGTCGCGCGACCATCTGCCAATGTGCGCTTTATGCACAACAGGCCGATCGGCCCGACCGGGGCGGCGACGGCAACTCCGACACCGACCCCTTTTAGAAGTACCTCTATCATCTCAACCTCCATCCGCACCGGGTGCCACCGGGACCTCCGCCGTTTCCTTGAGTGTTCTGATCGCAAAGATCGTCTCGGTGCTCTGGACCGCAGGGAGCGGCTTGATCACCTCGGCCAGAAGGGTCTCGAGGACCGCCATGTCGCGAACCCGGATTTTGGCCAGGTACGAATGTGCCCCCGAAATGTGATGTACCTCCATCACCTCGGGGCGTGCGCAGATTGTGGTAACCGCGCTTTCTTCGCCTTCGTAGCCCATGTCGATCAGGACAAAGCAGGCAAGGCCTGCACCCACGCGTTCCGCATCCAGCCTGGCGTGCCACCCCTGGATCGCTCCGGTCGATGACAGCCGGCGCAACCTGTCGTTGGCCGTGGATGTCGGCACTCCGACAGCCTTGGCAATTGCTGCGCTTGATGCGCGCCCGTCGCGCTGTACAATCTCGCAAATTTTTCGATCAAACTCATCCATAATCGGCGATTCTCCGGAAACTATCAGAATATTCGTACACTGTACGATTTAACTTGGCAATACCGTATGACCCGACATATGACTTTCCTGTCTGCTCGCCCGTGTTGCAGCGTGCAGCTTTGTTCTTTGTCTCGCAGGGGAAGGAAAACCGCCAAGGAACGAGGTCACGCGCTGAAAAACAACCGGCGCCATAGGCGGATTGGCATCACGCGCCAGTCGCGGTCAATTGGGCAATGACCGCCCGCAGCGTGACGGGCGCCGACCCGGGGATATACCGGCTGTTAACCCACCGGCAGTGCGAGGCCGCTCAAATGGGCGTGTTTGCAACAAGCACGCATCGCCCTTGGAATCGTGGCGCATCGCGTCCGACCAAGATACCGTGGTAAGTGCGGACGTTCAGACCATTCCCAGATTGGTCGCCCAGTCCGGATGCTCCATGATCGACCGTGCCCGCATCTTCTTCCACATTCCATATTTGTGGAAATCGAATTCCAGGCGCGACATCTTCAACTGGACCATCGACCATAGGCACCATTTCACATCCGCCAGCGCCCTGTACACCATGACACGGGACACGATGTCCGGTCGAATTTCGCCGAAATATTCCTCGATCAGTTCAAGCTCCCGCTGCCGGGAAAAGAACATTTCGCCAAACCAGATGCCAAGATCATAACAGCGATCGTTCATCGAGGCGTATTCATAGTCGATCAACATGATCGAGCCATCGTCGCCGATCATGAAATTGCCCGGCATCGGATCGTTGAAAGATGTCACCAGATCATAACCAGACGCCTCGATCGCCTGTTTCGCCAGCTGCGTGTTCAACATCAGCCATTCTGCGTCGTTGTACATCGGCGCCCCGAGATCGCGCACTTGATCCAGATGCTCGTCGATCATGTCGAATACGGTTTTCCTCAGGGATATCGCGGGCAATGCGTGCAAGGTGCGATAACCGGCAATTGCGGATTTGCAGATCTCGATATTTTCGAAATCCGCATTGTTCGACGGACGTCGATCCGACAGGAAATCGTTGATCTCAATCCCCTGGTCGGCAAGATCGTCGTAGACGTTCGGCCCCAGTCCGGCCGCCGCCGCCTTCTTGGATGCCTCAAGGGCTGCCACACGGTCGATGAACATCTCTGTACCCGCGCCCGGGACCTTGACGAACCAATCTCCGTGGCCATTGGTGGCCCTGACGCGCCAGTTCTCGTTCGAAATGCCTCCTGTAACGGGACCGTATTCCAACCCGTCACCGCCATCGAACAATGGCGCAGACCGGATCGCGGCCTCGATCGTTTCTTCCATCGGGTGTGTTGCGCTGCCCAGTGGTTTCATGATCATTGCGCCTCTCTGGTCATGCGAATTTTCTCTTCGTAGAGCGGGTGACTCAGGGACAGCCGTAGCCGAAGGAGCCGCCATTCGCCGTATTTGATCCATTCCACGGACTTGCGTTCCGACCGCTTGGCATTTAGCCGCGACCACAACGCGTGCAACATGTCATCGACATGCGACCAGAGGCGCGCGCGGACAAAACCGATCTGGTCGAACGTGCCGGCATACGCTTCATATCCTGCCCGCATGTCGGCCTCATGGTCCGTGATTTCGGCAAGAAGACAGCCCACATCATAAAGCGGGTCGTTCATACCGGCGCGGTCGAAATCAACCAGAAGCACCTTGCCCTTCGGACCGATCATCAGGTTCGAGGAAGACCCATCGTTACGGCATGGGGCAAGATCGGCCTTGTCCATCAGGGATTCGGCCAAGCCGATCACCCGGCGCAACCAAAGGATATCGTCAGGCAGCGCAACACCCTCGGCTTCATGCGCCTCAATCAGCCGGTCGATTTCCGCAAACGGATCAAAGCGCACGGCAAGGTCGGCGGTTCCGTGGAACTGTTTCAGCGCCTGCATCGCGCATGTGACGATCGCCGGATGCTGAAGGTCGTGCTGGCGGGCGCAGGTCCACCCGTCTCCGAGATACTCCATCAAGAGGGCGCCGGTTTCGGCATCGCTCCACAGAACGCGCGGACCTGCACCTGCGTCACCGGCCTGCCGGGCGGCCTGAATCGCCGTGACCACGTCAAAATAGTCCAACATCTCGGGGTGCATCCGCTTGACGAACCCCCCCTCGGCTATCGCCGACCTGCTTTCCAGTGCCTGATAGCTGGGCGAGGCCAAAGCCGCGGGCCCAGGCCGGGTCTTGCCCATCGCCTGACCGGCCGCTCCGAGAGTTTCCGCCAGCATCTGATCTGTCACCAATCCGTTCATGTGCCACCAACCGCTTTGTCAAGGGATCCACCGGCGCGGTCGATCCGCCGCACCATGTCCAAGAGAACATCACCGCCCGCCGTCAGATCCTCTGGGCTTGTGTATTCGTCATGCCTGTGGATCACGCCGTTCACCGACGGCACGGCGAACACAATCGATGGCACGATCGCACTGAGCGCAACCGCGTCATGCCCGGCAATGGTGTCAAGCCGCATCGTCGGATAGCCGAACGCAGTCGCCGCGGTCTCGCACAGCGATACGAGACGGCTGTCGAACCGGCCGGCCGGACGATGCTCGACGGCGATGATCTCGATGCCGACATCGGCCTTCTGCGCCAGTTGCGGCAGGGAATGACGCAACTCGGCTTCGGCCCATTCAAGCGTTTCCGGTTCGGGGGCGCGCAACTCGGCGAAAAGCTCTGCCCGGCCCGGCACGATATTGGGCGAGTTCGGAGAGATATCCATGCGTCCGACGGATGTATGCAACGTGTCCTTGGCCGTACCGGCCAGTTCGCGAAGCCGCGTCACAACGAGAGCCGCCCCAAACACCGCGTCGCGGCGTTCTGACATCGGCGTCGGACCCGTGTGATTTTGTTCGCCCGTCACTTCGATGCGCAGTTTCGCTGCGCCCCAGAACCGGATGAAAGGCGCGATCCGGGCACCGCTTTTTTCCATCTTGCTGTCGCCCTCGATATGCACTTCCAGGTAACAATCGGGGCGTGGCGCTGTATCGCCGCCCATGACACCGCAGCGGGTCAGTTCGTCGCGCACGCGCCTGCCATCGCGGTCACATCGTCCATGGGCAAAATCGCGGTCAAGCAAGCCCGCAAACACCGACGATCCCATGAGAGAGGGCTGGAACCGCGCGCCCTCCTCATTCATCCAGTCGGCGATGATGTAGTTACAGGCCGGCATTTCGCCTTGCCTCGACGCCTGAGCGCGCAGCGTCTCCACCGCGGCCAGGGCGGCCACCACCCCGTAGGCACCGTCAAAACGGCCGCCTTTGGGCTGGCTGTCAAGGTGAGAGCCCAACATGACAAGCGGCGCCTCTGGCCCGGCACAGTCGATGTGGCCGAAAACATTGCCGATATCGTCGATCAGCACCCGATAGCCCCGGTTTTCCAACTCTGCGCGGAACCAGTTTCGGGCAGCGGCGTGATCGTCGGTCAGTGCCGGACGATCCACGCCGCCATCGCCGGTGCAGCCAAATGCAGACACTTGCTCCATGAATGACTGCAGCAACTGCGCATCAATCCCCTCGGGTTTCCGGTAATCCATCATGCCGTGTCCTTTCTGGCGATTGCGCCATCAACGAGAAAACAGGCCGCAGATGAAGCGTCGCCGCGCTCGGTCAATGCCGGGTTTTCTGAGCGACAGCGATCGAAGGCGCGGGGGCAACGGCTGGCAAAGGCACAGCCGGGAGGCAGATCTATCGGAGAGGGTGGTTCTCCCTCAAGCAAACACTCCTCCGGCGCGTAGCGGCGCGCCTCCAGGGTGGGTGCGGCCGACAGTAACGCGCGGCTATAGGGATGACCCGGATCAAAGAACAACCTGTCGTTCGGGGCGACCTCGACGGTTTCCCCAAGATACATCACTGCGATCCGTGAACAGACCTTCCGAACCATCGTAAGATCGTGAGAAATGAAGATATAGGTAAAACCGTGTTTCGCCTGAAGCCGTTCGAACAGGTCCAGAAGCTTGCCCTGTTCTGTCTGGTCAAGCGCCGAAAGCGTTTCGTCCATGATCAGCAGGCGCGGCTCCAGAATCATCGCACGCGCAACATTCAGACGCTGACGCTGCCCTGCCGAGAGCCCCGTCGGAAGATGGTCATAAAGGCTGTCTGCCAGCCCCACTTCATTCAATACGCCACGGCCAAGTTCGCGCCGCCGCCTGCGGTCGCCGATGCCATGAATCTTGAGCGGCTCCTCGACGATCGAGCCGATCGTCGCCTGAGGGGGCAACGAGCCATACGGGTCCTGCAATACCAGTTGAAAACGGCGCCGCAGCGCGCGCAGCCGTTTCGAACTGGCTTCGCCCACGTTTTCGCCCTCGAAGAGAACCTGGCCGGCGTCCGGCCGCTCCAACCCAGTGAGCAGGCGCATCAACGAAGATTTCCCGCAGCCGGACTCACCCACGATGCCGAAATTGTCGCCGGGAAAGACGTCGAAATCCACGTTCCGAACCGCCTGAACAATCGCATGGCCCTGCTTGCCGCGGGTCACGTAGTGCTTGGCCACGCCGCGTACCGACATGAGAGCCGCCTGATCCTGAGCATGAGCTTGTTGCCCGTCACCCACGGGGCCGTCGGCCCAAAGCGACGGGAGTTCGTCAATCATTCCGCGCGTGTAGGCATGCTGCGGACGGGCAACCAGCGCCTCGGGCTCCTGGCGTTCGACCACGCGGCCCGAATGCAGCACCATAACTTCGTCCCCCGCATCGGAAGCCACCGGCAGCGATGAACAAATGAACAGGATCGCTGTGGAAAAGTTCTCATTCAGCTCGCGCATCAGCTTGAGGATCTGAGCCGCCACTGTGACATCGAGCGGCTGTGTGATGTTGTCGGCGATCAGCAGTTCCGGATCCGAGATAAGCGCATCGACGATCATTGCCCGCTGCATCATCCCGCCTGAATACTGGAACGGAAATTCGTGAAAACGTCTGTGGGCCGACGGAATCTTCACCGCCTCCAGCAACCGGATCGCCTTGGCCCTTGCGTCGGCGCCGGAGATTTGTGGCCGCACCGCCCGCAGCTTCTCAACCAGCTGCGCGCCGACGGTCATCGTCGGATCCAGCGCTCCTGCCGGGTTCCCGCCGACATACGCGATTTCGCGACCGGCAAGATGTCTTGCATGGGACCGGTCCGCGATCAGGTCGCGCCCTCCGAACAAGATCTCGCCTTTCGCAATTTCAAGCGGCGGAGATAGCCAGCTGGCAAGCGCCTTGGCCAGCACGGTCTTGCCGGAACCGCTTTCACCGATCACCGACAAGACCTGCCGCGGCTTGAGATCGAAACTGACCTCATCCAATACCGTGCGCGATCCGTGATCGTTTTTCACAACGACGGTGAGATCGCGCACTGACAAAAGCGTTTCGGTCGTATTTTGCAGATCAAGCGACATGTCACACCCCGCCGTAAATCTTGTTGCGCGCGCGTTCGAAGGCCGCCCCCATCAGGTTGATGGATGTCAGCGTAACCACCAGGAATACGCCGGGCATTGTTGCGATCCACCAGGCGTTCAGCAGGTATTTCCGCCCGTCCGCGATAATGTTGCCGAATGTGGGGGTCGGCGGCTGAACACCCAACCCGAGGAAGCCGAGCACGGATTCGAAAATCATCATGCGGGCGATATCCAGCACCGCGACCAGGGCCATTGGGGGCAGGACAAGCGGCAGGATCAGCGTGAACATTATCCGCCAGTCGGTGGCACCCAGAACCATCGCACCGCGGATATATTCCTTTTTGCGTTCGGACATGACACTGGATCGCATGACACGGGCGTAAACCGGCCATCCTGCAAGCCCCAACACAAGAATTATCGATGGAATTGTCGGTCGTGAAACGCCCAGGATCGTGATGGCCAGAATGATCATCGGCAGTGACAGCTGCGCATCGGTAAGGCGCATCAGCACGGTATCGACCCAGCCGCCGAAGTAGCCGGCAAACAGCCCGATCAACGCACCAAGCGCAACCATCAGAACCGTGGTGGATACGCCGATCAACAGCGAATAGCGAAGCCCCACAAGCGAGCGCGAAAGCATGTCCCGGCCAAGCTGATCGGTGCCCAGAGGGTGCATCCAGCTCCATTCTTCGCCCACGAAAACCGGCGGGGTCAGTTTGGCCGAGATGTTCATCTTGGTCGGTTCAATACCCGAGAACATCGGATAGAAAACAGCAGCCAGCACGAGCAGGATGAAAACGGCAAAGCCGAACCTGAATTCCTGCGAGCGGAATGCCTCGCTCCAGATACGAGCCGGGATGCTGAGTTCCTTGCGCGTCTCAGGAATATCGGAGTAAGTGTTCGCACGGGTCATCAGTAGTCCAATCTTGGGTCGATAGCCGTCGCACACAGATCAACGGCAATGTTGATCAGTACGAACGCGGCGGCGGTTACGATTGCGATGCCCTGGATCAGCGGGAAATCCCGTTGCATGACCGCATTGATGGTCAACAGACCAAGCCCGGGGTAATCGAAGATGAATTCGATGACGAGAACGCCACCCAGCAACATGGAAAACTGCACACCCAGCAGGTTGAGAAGAGGTACAGATGAGTTCTTGAGCGCGTGCCGAAATATGATCTGATTGCGAGTCAGACCGCGCACCGAGGCGATATCGATGAAATTCTGGCTCATTACCCCGGCGACCGAAACGGATAGTGTCCTGATGATGAAGGGGGCAATTTCGACGGCCAGAACCAGTGCCGGCAGGATCGTATAGGAAAATCCATTATACCCTATCGCAGGCAGCAGTTTCAGTTTCACGGACAGAAGCAGCGCCAGTACGATGCCGAGCCAGAAATTTGGCAAACCCACAAAGAATGACGACAAATACAATGCGAACTTGTCGGGCAGGCGGCCCGGGTTCAACCCGGCCCACACGCCTATCGGAGTGGCGATGACCAATGCGAAAACCATCGCCAAGACCGCAAGCATGAGCGTCTTTGGAGCGGTTTGCGCGATCAGGTCCCATACCTTGGCACGTTCGCCGCGGGTGCTGTCGTCAAAACTGGCGCCGCCAACTGCGGCACCATTGGCCGGGCGTACGAAGCTTTGGCCAAGATCCCCCTTGGCGATCCCCCCGACATATCGCGCGAACTGCTGATAGATGGGATCCCGCAAGCCCATATCTTCTGCAATCTGTTCGATCAGCGCCTCGGGCGCCATCCCGCCCGCCATCAGCCGCACTGGATCGCCGGGAACGACGCGCAGCAACGAGAAAATAAGCGCCGATACAAGGAAGATGATCAGGACGCCCTGTAGCAGGCGGCGGGCAAGAAATCTTGCAAGAAACATCCGGATACTCCCCTTGAATGTGGAAAAGGCGTGGGGCCCGCAGGCAAGTGAGGGCCCCACCCGAGTGACGGGAGGACGATCAGCCGAAGAACGCCTTGGAAGCGTCGGCCGTGCCGTCCGGGTAGATGAACAGGTCTTTCACGTTGGCGCGCACGCCGTGCATCAGCACCGATGTGAAGAGGCTGTAGGCCGGAACCTTTTCCGCCAGCAGCGGCATGAGATTGGTCTGCAGGCTTTCGCGGCGGGCTTCCAGCGAGGCTGCGTCGCGTTCTTCGTCCAGCGCGGCGTCGATCTCCGGGTCCACGATGCCGCAGATACGTTTGGACGTGGAATGGAAATGGGTCCGCAGGACCAGATCAGGCTCGGGCGAGGCCGATGTCCAGCCGCAGTCGATCATGTGGCCCGGTCCGCCACCCGGCCGGTCATAGAGCCGCTCGTTCCATGCCGCCGTCTCCATGACATTCAGCGTCACCGGGAACCCCTGTTCCTGCAGCAGGGCCGTGATCACCTCGCCATATTCCTTGGTTTTCGGGTAGAAACCGGTTGAGGTGATGTATTCCAGTTCCGGCAATTCCTCACCATTGGGAAAGCCCGCTTCGGCCAACAGGCGCTGACATTCTGCGGGATCGTATGCCGGATAGTTGTCCAGCTCGGTATACCCGAACTTGATCGGCGAAACGAAGTTGGAAGACGGTTCGCCCGCGGCCCCCATGATCTCGTTGATAAGTGACCGGTCGATGGCGTGGCAGGCTGCCTTGCGCACCAGCGGGTTGTCAAACGGCGGCTTGGAGCAACGGAACCACAGGTATTTGTTTTCCACCGAAACGGCGCGGTTGATGACGATATCGTCCTCGTTCATCAGTGTGTCCACCTGTTCCGGTTCCAGCCGCTCGATGACATCGGCCTGCCCGTTCAGCAGGGACAGCATGCGCGTGGTGGCATCTCCGACATAGGAAAAGACCACACCTGGAATTTTTGGCGCGCCGCGGAAGTAATCCGGGTTCGCCGCCATCACGGTGTCGTTGCCGCGCTGTTCGACGAACTTGAATGGTCCGGTACCGTTCAGGCGCTGGTTGATCACCCCGTTGGGACCGCCGGCAATGTCCTTTGCGGACAACATCGGCAGATAGGACGCGAGGAAAATGAACATCGCCGCGCCATAGCCGCCCTTGGTGGTGTCGACGACAACGGTGTAGTCGTCGGGTGTGGTCACCTCGAACGTATCGGCAAAGCCGGGATAGACCTGACGGGCGCGTTCGGGTTGGGCGCCGTACTCGAACGTCGCCTTGACATCCTTCGCCGAGAACGGCTCCCCATCATGAAAGGTTACGCCCTCGCGCAATTTGATCTCAAGATGCGTCGCATCCAGCAGATTGATCTCGGTGGCCAACTCATAGACCACCTCATCGGGGTTCTCGGGCAACATCGGCGATCGCGTCAGGAACCCCATGACGAAACCTTCGATGTTGAATTGGGACAGCGTCGTGTGCGCCATCGGGTCCCAGTTGCCGGTAATATTCTCGGCCGACAGGAAGGTCAGAGGACGCCCTTCATCCGCAAAAGCGGAACTGACAAAGAACTCGGGATTTATGAGCGGTGCAGATACCGCTGCCCCAGACATCATTCCGTAATGAAGAAACTTTCTTCTATCCATTTTCACTCTCCTGTTGCGGCCGGTTGGGCCTTTGGTTGTGCGGCGGCGGACTAAGCGCCGACGGGGTCGCGCAGGGCGTGCATCTCGGCAAGTAACTGCGCATGTAATTCCGGTGTGGCGGCCGCTAGGACATCGCCGCTGGAGGTCATGCTCAAGGCATTGCCCTCCCAATCCGTGACCACCCCTCCGGCGCCGCGAACAATCTGAACCACGGGCAGGTAGTCGTAAGGCTCAAGGTTGGTTTCCACGACCAGGTCGCAATAACCCGACGCCAGCAAGGCGTAGCTGTAGCAATCGCCGCCGAACCTGAGCAGCCGAGCGCGATCGCGTATCATTTCGAAAACCCGCTGTTTCGGGCCTGAAAACAACAAGGGATCGGTTGTGTAGGCGTAGGCGTGGGACAGGCTGCGGCAGTCGCTGGTCGTAACGTGTTCACCGTTCATAGTTGTCGGCAGGCCGGCAGACCCGCACCAGCGCTCGCCGGTGATTGGCATGTCGATCTGGCCCAGCTTGGGCTCGCCATTCTCCAACAGAGCGATCAGCCCACCAAAAAGCGGATGGCCTGTAACGAAACTCTTGGTGCCGTCGATCGGGTCGAGTACCCACACAAACCGGTTGTCCAGGTTTTCGCAGCCGTGTTCTTCGCCAAAAATCCCGTGATCGGGATAAGCGGTTCCGATCATCGCGCGCAGACGCAATTCAATCTCGCGATCAGCGACCGTAACCGGGCTGTCATCGGGTTTGTGGGCCACGTCAAGCGAGCGCCGGAAGTAGTGACGAGAGATCGGGCCGGCCTCATCCGCGATCCGGTTGGCGAATTCGAGTGCTTTGGTCAGATCGGTCATCAGAATCTCGTGATAGTGGGGCTCAGCACCAGCAAGCTCACGAAGACGCTTCTACGACCAAATCCACAAATCCACATTGTTCTTCAAAAAACACACACTTTAGCGGGAGTAGTGCAAATTTTTTGTGCTAATTTGCATAATTGAGTAGATTTTTTGCACAGAATGGTGATTAAATCCACACGATCTTAATTGAGGTGTGGATTTGTGCGAATCGACTTATGGTTTCGAAGACGAAGCAGGGACAGGGTCCATGAAGGTGCATGAACGACAGATACGCATTCTTGATGAGCTTGCGGCGCACAAGAAGGTTCACACGAATGAACTCGCCGATCTCCTCGTCGTTTCGCGGGAAACGATTCGCCGGGATCTTCTTGATCTCGAAGAGTGCGGCAGCGTAACGCGCATCCACGGCGGTGCAGTCCTTCCGAAACACGCGATCATACCAGAGCCACGGTTCTCTGACCGCCTTGAAACCCACGCCGCCGGCAAGCACGATATCGGGCGCGTTGCTTCAACGCTGGTCGAGCCGGGCTCGACGCTCTACATCGACGCGGGCACGACCACGCTGGCCTTTGCAAGAGTCCTGGCCGATCTTCAGATCAGCCTCCGGATCATCACCAATTCGATAGAGATTGCGCAACTTGTTGCCAGGAGCGAGCAATTCGAGGTCTTGCTTCTGGGCGGGGTTCCCCACATGGACGTGCCTGCGACCTACGGCGAACTGACTTTTTCCGAGATCGACCGCTTTCTTGCAGACTCTGCCGTCATTTCACCTGTCGCCTATCATTCGGTTCGAGGTGCCTCCGATTACGAGCTTCACGAGGCTGAGGTGGCACGTCAGATGATCCGCAGATCCAAATCCTGCATCATGCTGTGCAACAAAGACAAAATCGAGCAGCAAAGCCGCGTGACCATTTGCCGGCCTGAGGAAATCGATCATCTGGTTACGGATGCCGATGCCGATGCAGCAATAACGCTGCCGCGCGGGACGGTGCATTTTGCCTGACATTGCTTGCTGTCCGGCGTCGGCACCTGCAGGGCCGGGATGTTGATTGTCAACGGAGCGATGTTGAACCGGATGCCCGCAAGGCACCCCACCCTGAGCGTACTGAACAGTGGACCCGCATCTTTCCGACAGGGCCCCCCGGCGAGAAGAGCGCCTGCTTGCGGTCGATCGGCACCAAAAAGTGCATGCGGCCTCTCTTGCGAGCGTGACTTTGGGGGCCGAGTTCGGCGTGATCTGTTCGAACGCGATTTGCACCGTTTTCGGTACGGACTTTCTCTTTCGCCTTGATCGCCGTAGTAACAAAATCATGTCTGACCAGATCAAAGACCTTCATCACGCCGTCACCACGCTCATGCGGGTGTTGAAAATTGCCGAAACGGATTTGCAGGTCGAGCATCGCGCGCTGAACTTTCTTCCTGTGGATATTCAGAGCCTGCGCTTTGTCGCCGAGCATCCGGAATGCCGTTTGTCGGACCTTGCCAAGTATCTGGGCGTGGTCCCGACCACCGCAAGCAGCGTGGTCGATCGGCTGGTCGAACGCGGATTCATCGAGCGACGAAGACCCGCAAGCGACAGGCGGTCCATCGCCCTTTCGCTCACTGACCTCGGGCGGGAGGTTTTTGATCGGCTGGAAGCTGAGGAGCGCATGACGATGCTTCTCATGCTGGAGGCGCTGCCAGAGGAGGAGCGGGCTGATTTTGTGCGTCAGATGATGCGGATTGCCGAGACAGTTTTAAATTAACGATACTTGTATTATACGAAGATCGTATTATCTTCCATTCTGAAAAAATGGAGGTAGGTAGCATGCGGTTGGCTAAGTGGGTGGGTGGAACGGTTTCCGCGGTAATAGCGGTATCGTTTCTGGGCATCGCCGGGTGGAATTTTCTTGACGGGACACCGTCAGCTGCCCCGATCGATGGCGAACAAGAAGCCTTTGATCTGTCGCGACTGCTTGTGCTCGTGGATGGCGACATGGCGGCCACCGGATATGCAGACGGAAAGCTGCATCCCATCGCGGGTGCCCGCGACATGATGGTTGCTATAGACGGGCTGGGCACGGACGCACCGCAGATCACGGAGGTGCCTGCCTCCAACACGGTAATGGGCTGGCCAGGGGCCATGACGGCCGGTTCCGCGGGCCGATATGCCTATGTGGTCGAAAGTCGAAAAAACGCACCAGAGGGCGTGGCCGCGATGAACAACGTCTTTGCCGAGATGCCCGTGGGTACCTTGCTGACGACCATAGAGCTTTCGTCTGGTGAGGTTGTTGCGACAACCGAGATTTGCACACGTCCCAACAACGTAGACATCTCGCCAAGCGAGGATTGGTTGCTGATTTCCTGCGGAACGCATGAAGGAGAATTGGCGGTGGTGCCGCTGGTTGACGGACAGCCACAGACACCGCGGATCCTTGACCTTGATCTGCCCGATATTGCCACGCGGCCTGGGGTCAATGACGGGCTGACCTACGCGATGATCCACCCCGAGGGTGCCGCGGCAGGGTATATCGCTTCGGACGTCGGTGTGGGCTTGATACGGTTCAAGCTGGATGCAGACGGCGTGCCGATGGCGGCAATGGCAGAGCCACCGCTGCAAGAGGGCGACTGGTTGTCCGTGGGTCGCTGGACAAGGGCGGGTGACCATTTCCTTGTCGCCGATGTGGCCTGGGGCGCTGCCCCGACGGATGCGCTCTTTAACGGAAAAGGACAGATCCTGTCTTTCGCGCTTTCGCCAGACGACGATGTCCGTGGCGTTGTCTCGGCGGCAAAGGTCTCGAAATCGCCCGAAGCTTTCGAGTTGAACCGTGCGGGCGATCGTCTTGTGGCGGTCAACATGGAGCGCACCTATCTGCCTGGCGGCGTGTTCGGCTTGGTGCCGGGGCGCGGCGCGTCGTCCCTGTCGCTGGTGGCAATCGACGACGCGACTGGACATCTTGAAACCCTGGGCGACCCTGTCGGTTTCGAAGGCGTGCTGCCGGAAGATGCCGTCTTTGATACGGATGGCAACCAAATTGCAGTTGTGGTTTTCCAGGACCATGACGCCCCGCGCAGCGATGGCTGGATCGAGACGTTCACACTCGAAGGCGACCAAATTCGCCGAACCGGAGAACGAGTCAAGCTGCCGCGCGGTGCACATGATCTCTTTGCGCTGGACAGAAGCAATGCGGTTTCGAGAGATTGACAAAGGGCTGTTTCGCGCGACCCGCCGTGCCACAAATGTTTATCTGGCCGATCGCGGCGGGCATGGTGTCCTGATCGATACGGGAGAGCCCGACTTTGCACCCTTGATTGAACAGGCGCTTGGGCCACATCCACCTGTTCGACAGATCCTTCTGACCCATGCACATTACGACCATGCCGGCAGCGCCGCTGTTCTGTCGGAAATTCTGGGCGCGGATGTTTTCGCTGCGCCGGCAGACGCAGAACTTCTCAGATCCGGTGCCTGGCGCAGGGTTGCTGCTCCGGCACCTGACTTGATCGGGCGCCTCGCGACCCGCTTTGTTGCCGATCGTTTTCCTGACCGAGTCCAGGCGGTAAAGGACATCCGTTCCATCGTTAGCCCTGAAGACATAGCATGGGCCGATGCGCGGCTGATCACATTGCCTGGTCACTCGGCGGGGCAATCAGGGTTCGGTTTGCCCATAACCGGCGGGAAAGTCGCTTGGATGATCGGCGATGCGATTATGACGGTGCCGTGGATCCGCGAACCCGTACTTTACGAAGACCGCCAGCGTGGATTGGTCTCCATCCGTCTGCTGGCGGATTTGGTCAGGCCGGGCGATCTCATTTGTCCGGGGCACGGCATGCCAGCACGGGTTACTAACAAGATCATTGACCGCCTTCGCAAGATATCTGCCCGTTAAGAGTAACCGTCAAACAATCGCCGGAGAATTGCAAAGCTACCGGTCACAAAACACTGGCCCTCGTGCAGCGCTACACCGGGGCCGCAGGCCGCGAAGGCATGGCCGATTCCGCGATTGAGAAACTGATCCCCCGCCCAAATGGCGAGCGCAATTTGGCGAACCTTCCCAAGAGGTCCGTCAAACCCGACGACAACCCCGAGAAGGGAAGGGAAAATTTATGAGAAGTGGTGAGCCGTGCAGGATTCGAACCTGCGACCCACTGATTAAAAGTCAGTTGCTCTACCAACTGAGCTAACGGCCCACTAGGCGGCCTATCTAGAAAGACCGGCCCCAAGGGTCAAGCCCGAAAATCCAAGTAAACACGACGTAGTGCTGGATTCATCAATTCGGCGGGTTTATATGCGCCACGATGGCCGCAAACAGCGATAACACGTTGCCCTTTATGAAGATGCACGGGCTGGGAAACGACTTTGTCGTGCTGGATTCGCGTGTGCATCCGGTAGAGATGACGCCGGCACGGGTCATCGCGATCGGGGATCGGCGATTCGGCGTGGGATTCGACCAGCTTGCGGTGATCGAGCCGGGCAGGGCGGATGCGCATCTGACTTTCTACAACGCCGATGGAACCAAGTCCGACGCCTGCGGCAACGCGACCCGCTGTATCGCGCGCTATCTCATGGACGAGGCAGGGAAGGACCGCCTGCACCTGACCACCGCAAGGGGTGATATCCTCGCGCGGGATGCTGGCGGCGGGCTGACCTCGGTCAATATGGGGCAGCCACAACTGGAATGGACGGAAATCCCCCTGTCCGAGGCGATGGATACGCTGGAACTGCCGATCGAGGGGCATCCGACCGCCACCGGCATGGGCAACCCGCATTGCACGTTCTTTGTCGAAGATGCCGAAGCCATCCCGCTGGAGCAATTCGGCCCCCGCTACGAGACACATGCGCTTTATCCGCAAAAGACAAACGTGCAGGTCGCCAGCGTCATCGGTCCCGATTATATCCGGATGCGGGTCTGGGAACGGGGCGTCGGCATCACGCTGGCGTCGGGATCATCGTCCTGTGCCACGGCGGTGGCGGCGGCGCGCAAGGGGCTGACCGGCCGCAAGGTGCGGATCGATCTTGATGGCGGCAGGCTCGACATAGACTGGCGCGAGGATGGCGTGTGGATGACCGGGCCGACGATGCATGTTTGCGACGGCGTGCTGACCGCAGATTTCCTCGGGGCGGTCTGATGGGCGCCCCGCCGATCTTTGCCACGCTCGGCTGTCGCCTGAACGCCTATGAAACCGAGGCGATGAAGGAATTGTCGGACGCGGCGGGCGTGGAAAATGCCGTCGTGGTGAACACCTGCGCGGTGACGTCCGAGGCGGTGCGCAAGGCGCGGCAGGAAATCCGCAAGCTGCGGCGCGAGAACCCCGGCGCGCGGCTGATCGTCACCGGTTGCGCCGCCCAGACCGAGCCCGAAACCTTCGCCGCCATGACAGAGGTGGATGCCGTCATCGGCAATACCGAAAAGATGCAGCCTGACACCTGGAAGGGGCTTGCCGCCGATTTCATCGGCCAGACCGAGGCGGTTCAGGTGGATGACATCATGTCGGTGACTGAAACTGCGGGGCATCTGATCGATGGGTTCGGCACCCGGTCGCGCGCCTATGTGCAGGTCCAGAACGGCTGTGATCATCGCTGTACCTTCTGCATCATCCCCTTCGGCCGGGGCAACTCGCGCAGCGTACCGGCCGGTGTGGTTGTCGATCAGATCAAGCGGCTGGTTGACCGCGGCTATAACGAGGTGGTCCTGACAGGCGTTGACCTGACAAGCTGGGGTGCAGACCTTCCGGCGCAGCCCAGGCTGGGCGACCTGGTCATGCGCATCCTGAAACTGGTGCCGGATCTGCCGCGCCTGCGAATCTCGTCCATCGACTCGATCGAGGTGGACGAAAACCTGATGCAGGCCATTGCGACCGAACCGCGCCTGATGCCGCATCTGCATCTGAGCCTGCAACACGGCGATGATCTGATCCTCAAACGGATGAAGCGGCGCCACCTGCGCGACGACGCGATCCGCTTTGCCGAGGAGGCGCGCAGGCTGAGGCCCGAGATGACCTTCGGCGCCGACATCATCGCCGGTTTCCCGACCGAGACCGACGCGCATTTCGAGAATTCCCTGAAGCTGGTGGCAGAGTGCGATCTGACCTGGCTGCACGTCTTTCCCTATTCGCCCCGCCCGGGAACACCCGCCGCAAGGATGCCGCAGGTGAACGGCAGCGCGATCAAGGAACGGGCGGCGCGTCTGCGTGCCACAGGGGCGCGGCAGGTCCTGACCCATTTGCAGGGGCAGGTAGGCAAGAGCCACCGCATCCTGATGGAAAACCCGCGCATGGGCCGGACCGAGCAGTTTACCGAGGTCGATTTCACCACCGACCAAGCCGAGGGTCAGATCGTCACCGCAACGATCCAAGGTCAGAACGGGCAACGGCTTGTCGCCTGAGCCGGGGATGCGCCCGATCCTGTGGTCCTTTCGCCGCTGCCCCTATGCAATGCGGGCGCGGCTGGCGCTCGCGGCGGCAGGGGCACAGGTCGAACTGCGCGAGGTCATCCTGCGCGACAAGCCGCAGGCCTTTCTGGAAACCTCACCCACGGCGACAGTTCCCTGTCTGGATACCGGCGAGGAGATCATCGACGAAAGCCTCGACATCATGCTCTGGGCGCTGAGGAACAATGATCCGGAGCGGTGGCTGGAAATGCCGCCGCAGGGCCACGACCTGATCGACGAGAATGATGGCCCGTTCAAGACGGCGCTCGACCGGTACAAATATGCCTCGCGGCACCCAGAGGCAGACAGCGAGGCCGAGCGCGGGAACGCCAGCGCGTTCTTGATGCAGCTCGATGGGCTTCTGCGGGGGCGGGCTTTCCTGTTCGGATCGCGCGTCAGCCTGGCGGATATGGCGATCTTGCCCTTTGTCCGACAATTCGCCCATGTCGACCTGGACTGGTTCAGCGATCAGCCCTGGCCAGAGGCGCGCCGATGGCTTGAGGCGTTCAAATCATCCCAAAGCTTCACCGCGATCATGAAGAAATACCCGCAATGGCATCCCGGTGCGCCTGGGATCGCGTTTCCCTGATCTGCCCTGCCCGCCGGGCCGCAAAACGGATCAAACTGCCTCTTGCATCGGACGGGCTGATCGCCATGATGCGCGCGACCATCATCCGAGGCCCCGCAAGATGCACCCCAACACCATGTTCCGCAAGGCGACCGATGCGCAGAATATCGACTTTGCGCGCGAACAGGGTTTTGGCGTTCTGGCGGTCACCATGCCAGAGGCACCGCTTGTCAGCCATGTACCGTTTCTATTGTCCGGGGACGGTGCGACTGCCGAGTTCCACCTTGTCCGCTCGAACCCGATTGCGCGGGCGCTGAAGGCCCCGCTCAGGGCGCGGCTGGCGGTGCAGGGCGCGCATTCCTATGTCTCGCCAGACTGGTACGAAGTGGATGACCAGGTTCCGACCTGGAACTATGTGGCCGTGCATCTGGTGGGCGAGATCGAGCCACGCCCGGCCGAAGAACTGCGCGACCTGCTGGATCGTCAGTCGGCAGGCTATGAAACCCGCCTGATGCCGAAAGAGCCCTGGACGACGGCCAAGATGACACCTGACGTGCTGGAACGGATGATGCGCCAGATCGTCCCCTGCCGGATGCGCGTCGACAAGATCGAAGGGACCTGGAAGCTCAGTCAGAACAAACCCGATGCCGTCCGGCTGAATGCCGCCCGCCAAATGGAGGGCTATGGTTTTGGCAGCGAGGTACGTATCCTGTCGGCGCTGATGCGCGGTGTTGCCCCCTCTGACTGATACCTGTCATCATCGCAGTGAGCTTGATCGCACGATCAGGCCAACAATCAGGAGATTGCGCCATGAAACTTCTATCTGCCGACACTTCGCCCTTCGCCCGCAAGGTGCGGGTGTTGTTGCACGAGGCAAATCTGACCGACGATGTCGAAGTGATCTCGGCTGCGACGACGCCGTTTGACACCAATGCGGCCGTGGCCGCCGCCAACCCGATGGGCAAGGTTCCGACGCTTCTCCGCAGCGACGCGCCGGCGCTTTATGACAGCCGGGTGATCACGCGTTTCCTGGATGATTACGCAGTCTCGGGCCTCTATCCCGTCAGCCGCCTGTGGGACACGCTGACGCTGGAGGCGACAGCGGACGGGATCATGGATGCGGCCGTGGCGATGGCCTATGAAAAACGTCTGCGCCCGCCCGAGATGCAATCCGAGGATTGGCTGGATGCGCAGTGGAAGAAGGTCGCAGGCGCCACGGCGGTCATCAACCAGCGGTGGATGAGTCACCTGTCCGGGCCAATGGACATCAGCCATATCGCTATCGGCTGTGCGCTTGCCTATCTTGATCTTCGCCATGATGACCGCGGGTGGCGCAAGGGCAATGACGCGCTGGATGACTGGTTTGCGGTCTTCGCCGAGCGCGACAGCATGAAAGCCACCGCGCCCGCTTAGTGTCGCCGATCAGAAGCTGTAGCTGACGCCGACGTTGATCGCGTGAGTCAGCAGATCGGTGCTGACCCGACCGGGAAGCTGACCAATGACCGTCGGGTCGGGGTCGATCGTGATGTCGTTATCGGACCAGGTGAACTGATATTCGCTGAAAATCGCCCAACGGTCGTTGATATTGTATTTCAGACCGGCGATCCCGCGCACCGCCATGCCGGTGTTTTCATAGCCGAAGGTGCGGCCAGCGGATCCGTTCAGGGTCACGTCGACATGCGGAATCGCAACGCCAAGACCGCCACCGATATAGGGGGTGAATTTCTGATAGTTCTTGAACGCGCCGGGCCAGCGTTTCATGACATTCGCGGTGATGATGTTGTGCCCGTCCGACAGCTCGAAGCTGCTGGCGCCGATCGCGACCAGATCCGCGGTCGAGGCATAGGCCTTGGCATGTGTGCCCTCGATGCCGAAACCAATGTTGCTATCCGTCCACCAGATTGCGCGGCCGCCGTAGTAATAGGGGCTATCCAGCGGCCTGCCTTCCCAGTCGAAACTGCGGTTTACGGGGGTGCCGCCGGGCAATACGCCCGAGACCGTGCTTTCATCCACACTCTGGACACCCAGGTAAAGGCTCAGTTCCATTTCCGCAGCAGCGGGTGCGGCGGTCAGGAAGAGTGCGGCAAAGGCAGATTTCAGAAACTTTGTCATGTCGGATGACCCTTCTGGATTGAAGCGATGGTTTTCGACTGCTTACACCCGGAAAACAACACTCTCAAGCGCGACACATGCGCACCCTGATCAATTACGCGGCATTGTGCTCTGGACTGGCCGGAAAAGCACAGTTAAACATCGCGATGGAAAAGGTTGCGGGATTCCCGCGGCCCGGAATTGCATGAGCCGCATTCGGCACCAGAATGGAGTAAACCTCGTGTCCCACGCAGAAGATCACGAAGGCACCCGTAGGGATTTCCTTTATTATGCAACCGCGGGTACCGGCGCTATCGCCACCGGCGCTGCCGTCTGGCCGCTGGTCGATCAGATGAACCCGTCCGCGGATGTTCAGGCGCTCAGCTCGATCCGGGTTGACATAAGCGGTATCGAACCGGGGACGCAGCTGACGGTGAAATGGCTGGGCAAGCCGGTGTTTATCCGCCGCCGCACGCCGGAAGAGATCGAGGAAGCGCGCGCGGTAAATCTGGCCGAACTGCCTGACGGTGACGCAAGGAATGCCAACATCGATGCTGGCGCTTCGGCGGCGGATGAAAACCGTTCGCTGGACGAAACCGGTGAATGGCTGGTCCAGATGGGGGTATGTACCCACCTGGGCTGTGTTCCTCTGGGCGATGCCGGCGATTTCGGCGGCTGGTTCTGCCCCTGCCACGGGTCGCATTACGATACCTCCGGCCGCATCCGCAAAGGCCCCGCGCCGGAAAACCTGCCGGTGCCGGTAGCAGAATTCGTCGACGAAACGACGATCAAACTGGGATAAGGAAGCGCGCATATGTCCGGAATTCCGCACGATCACTACGAACCCAAGACTGGCGCTGAGAAATGGCTGCATTCGCGGCTGCCGATCGTCAGCCTGATGTATGACACATTGATGATCCCCACGCCCAAGAACCTGAACTGGATGTGGATCTGGGGTATTGTCCTGACCTTCTGCCTGGTGCTGCAGATCGTGACCGGCATCATCCTGGTCATGCACTACACACCGCATGTCGACCTGGCCTTCGCCTCGATCGAACATATCATGCGCAACGTGAATGGTGGCCACTTCATCCGCTACCTGCACATGAACGGCGCGTCGCTCTTCTTCTTTGCCGTCTATATCCACATCTTCCGCGGTCTCTACTACGGCTCATACAAGGCCCCGCGCGAGATCACCTGGATCATCGGGATGCTGATCTACCTGATGATGATGGGCACCGCCTTCATGGGCTACGTTCTGCCCTGGGGCCAGATGTCCTTCTGGGGTGCGACGGTTATCACCGGCCTCTTCGGTGCGATCCCGTTCATCGGTGAAAGCATCCAGACCTGGCTGCTGGGCGGCCCGGCGGTGGACAATGCCACGCTGAACCGCTTCTTCAGCCTGCACTACCTGCTGCCCTTCATCATCGCCGCGCTGGTTGCGGTCCATATCTGGGCGTTCCATTCGACCGGCAACAACAACCCGACGGGCGTTGACGTGCGCCGCGGATCGAAAGCCGAGGCCGAGAAAGATACCCTGCCGTTCTGGCCCTATTTCGTCATCAAGGACCTGTTCGCGCTGGCCGTCATCATGGTGGTGTTCTTCGCCATCGTCGGTTTCATGCCCAACTACCTGGGTCACCCGGACAACTATATCGAGGCCAACGCGCTGGCCACGCCTGCGCATATCGTGCCGGAATGGTACTTCCTGCCCTTCTACGCGATCCTGCGTGCTTTCACATCCGAGGTCTGGGTCGTGCAACTGGCAAGCTGGATCACCGGCGGCATCATCGATGCCAAGTTCTTCGGCGTGCTGGCGATGTTCGGCGCGATCGCGGTGATGGCGCTGGTGCCGTGGCTGGACACGTCAAGCGTCCGGTCGGGCCGCTATCGCCCGATGTTCAAATGGTGGTTCGCGCTGCTGGTCATCGACTTCATCGTGCTGATGTGGCTGGGCGCCCGCCCCGCGGAAGAACCCTATGCCACCTATGCGCTGATCGCCTCGGCCTATTGGTTCATCTACTTCCTGGTGATCCTGCCGCTCTTGGGCGTTGTCGAAAAACCGACTGCACAGCCGGAAACCATCGAAGCCGATTTCGATGCGCATTACGGCAAAGCCGAAACACCGGCTGAATAAGAAAGGATCGGGATCATGATGAAGAAACTCAGCATTGCCGCTGTCACCGCCCTGACCCTTTCGACCGGGGGCGCATTTGCAGCCGGTGCCGAAGGTCACGTGCATGACGTGGATTTCTCGTTCGAGGGGCCGTTCGGCAAGTTCGACCAGAACCAGCTTCAGCGCGGGCTGCAGATCTATACCGAGGTTTGCGCCGCCTGCCACGGGCTGCAATACGTGCCCCTGCGGACGCTGGCGGACGAAGGCGGCCCGCATCTGCCCGAAGATCAGGTGCGCGCCTATGCCGAGCAGAATTTCGAGGTGTTCGATGCGGAGCTGGACGATGTCCGCCCGGCCAGACCGACGGATCATTTCCCGAAATCCAACCTGCCAAACGCACCCGACCTCAGCCTGATGGCCAAGGCGCGGGCTGGTTTTCACGGGCCTGAAGGCACCGGGCTGAACCAGCTGTTCAAGGGCATGGGCGGTCCGGAATACATCGTGTCGCTGCTGACCGGCTATACCGGTGAAACCAAGGAAGAGGCTGGTGTGACGCTTTATGAAAACACCGCCTTCCCGGGTGGGTGGATTTCGATGGCGCCGCCGCTGGCTGGCGAAGACGTCGAATTTGCCGACGGTCACAGCAACGAGCTGCACCATGAGGCCGAAGATGTCGCCGCCTTCCTGATGTGGACGGCCGAACCCAAGATGATGGCCCGCAAACATGCCGGGCTGACCGGCGTTATCTTCCTGACGCTGCTGTCGGTGCTATTGTATCTGACGAACAAGCGCCTCTGGGCGCCGGTCAAGGGCAAGAAGAGCCACTAATCGCTTGTGCCGCGCCCAAAGCGCAGCCTGAAAACGAAGCTCGCCCTGAGACATCAGCGGCGGGCTTTTTCGTCCTGAACAAAGTCGAAGGCCGGCGGTTACTGCACCTCGACACTGCGCGCAAACGAGCGGACATGGCGCTCGCGAAGCGTCTTGCGCAAGCTGCCGCCGCCAAGCGCGATCCGGATACCGCCCGACACGTCGTTGTATTCGCTGATGCCACGATACCCGTTCAGCGCGCCGCCGAAATCCAGATAGAAGCTGTAGCGCCCCTGGCCCAAACCTGTTTCCATGCCGAAGCTGGCAATCTCTCCATCCGAATCTGCCTGCAAACCTGCGCGTAGCAGGAAATTGTCGCTCAGCCACCAGGTCGCCTCGGCGATGCCGAACGGGCTGAAATCGTCACGGCCGGGAACAGATCCCGTGACAGCCTGAAGACCCCCCACCACACGGAAATCTACCGACTGGCCGAAATGCTCGTAAATATAGGCCAGTTCGGCCGAGGTCTCGTGATCTTCCGCGTAATTCACCCGCGCCCCGAACCCGTGCCTGTAAACTCCGCGATCCTGCATCCAGACGGCTTCGATGCCCAGGTCAAGCTGGTCAAAGGAAACGCTGTCAGAGTCGGAGAAAAGGTCGATGCCCACATCGCGAAACCCGCCGAAAAACACCAATCGGGATGCGCCTGCAATGCCGGGTTCTTCCACGCCGTAGCGCAGGCGCAGAATGTCATTGTCACGCAGGTTGATCGTTTCCCGCGCATGGTAGCTCAGCGTGAAATCCGTTTGACGGCTCTGGGCCAGCGCTCGATCCGGTACCAGGATCGATATGGCAGCAATACCCGCAAGGCCGGTTTTCAGGATCATCAACACTCTCCCCCAAACAAGTGTTGGTTCAGGGTTTTCCAAAGCGCCCCGGTTTGTCAACCGCTCATACGCGGACAGTCTGGCCAGGAAATGCCCATCCACTCGTCAAAGCGGATCAAAACGCCCGGTTATCGGCGCTTGAGGGTTTGCCCGTAGCTGATCGTCGGTTCCAGCACGATGCGTTGCGGCCCGGTATCACCGGCAATGCGCTCTACAATAACCTGCGCCGCGCGCTTCCCGATCTCAAGCCGGCAGGCGTCCATCGTCGCCAGCTCCCTGGGCAGACCCTTGAGCAGGTTGACCCCGTTGAACCCTGCCAGCCCGATCTGGCCAGGCACATCAATGCCCTGGTCAAGCAGGTACAGCAGCCCGCCTGCGCCGATGATATCATTGGAATAATAGAGAAAATCGATCTCTTCGTTGCGCGCCAGGATCGCCTCTGTCATCTCGCGCCCTTTCACCAGCGCCGAGCCGCCAGTGTAGAATTCCTTGTCCACGATCTCGACCCCGGCTTTGGCAAGCATTTCGGTGAAACCTTCAAAGCGCTTCCGCGCGCGGTGATCCAGGGACATCTTGGTGCCCAGAAACCCGATTTGCCGATACCCGGCCTTGAGGATGGCGCTGGCCATTTTCTGCCCGGCGAGGCGATGCGAGATGCCAACAACGGAATCGACCGGCGTACCGTCCACATCCATGATCTCGACCACCGGGATGCCCGATGCCGCGAGCATTGCGCGCGATGCTTCGGAATGTTCCAGCCCGGCGATGATGACGCCGGAAGGCCGCCATGACAGCATCTCGTAGAGAACCTTTTCCTCCTTTTCGCGCTGATAGCCGGTGATCCCCACAACCGGCTGCAGCTCGGTGTCATCCAGGACCTGGCTGATGCCGGTCATCACCTCGGGAAAGACCATGTTCGACATCGACGGGATCACGACAGCCACCAGGTTGACCCGGTTCGACGCCAGCGCACCGGCAATCTTGTTGGGCACATATCCCAGCTCCTTCGCCGCCGCCAACACCCGCTTGCGGGTCGCGTCCGATACATCGCCACGGTTGCGCAATACCCGGCTGACGGTCATCTCGGAGACACCGGAGGCATCGGAAACATCACGAAGAGTCAGCGGGCGATTTTCATTATCTGTCACGAGGCATCTTCCTGTGTGTGGTTTGCAAAACGTTATCGCGAACGGTCTTTCAGGATCAAGCGGCTGCACACCCCACCCGCTGCCATTTTCCGAAATTCAACCGATGACAAACCAGAATCCTGCCATTATTGAGACCGCAGACGGCCCCGTGGCTCAACTGGATAGAGCAGCCCCCTCCTAAGGGGCAGGTTGCAGGTTCGAATCCTGCCGGGGTCGCCATTAACCCTGATTAAACCTATCTGCTTGTTTGGAGTGGTTTTTCTAATCGGGCTCTACCAAGGTCACATCAAGTCGCTTGGCGCAGTCCAGGGATGGTCGGGCCATCTGATCCAGTTCCCTGATCTGGCCGGGCGCCGCGGTACACATGCGGTATCGTTGCAAGTGGCCAACGCGCCGACAGCCATTGCCCGAAAATGGGCTGCGCCCGGCGACCCGGTCCTTTCCTGATTTACGATCGCGGTGTTTGGAGCGCGCGCGGCTCTGCGGGGCGCTCTGCCCGGAAATTTGGCCGGCGCCGAATGTGTTTCGGAAGTCACTACCTTTCCGCTTCTAGTTCCTGGAACGCCCGGTAGAAACGGTATTCGAGTTCCCAAAATGATCTGAGGTTCTCCAGCGCAAGGTCCGACAAGGGTGCGGCTGCTTCAGGGCTTGCGTGACGGTCCGCAGAGTCGGGCAACTGATGATCTGCGATACCCAGCTTGGCAAGGAATTCCGGCAGGTCACGGTCCATGTTCTGCACGTCGACACAGGCGACGATATTGGGCCCTTCACCGGCCAGGTTTTCGAGGCTTTCGAAATGAAAGCTGTAATCCGTCTTGATGTGGATGATCGAATTGAAGGCGAAATAGGCGGCGGATCTGGTTCTTTCACAGCTTGAGCTCAGCGCCTCTGCCAGATCATTCGCGGTATCGAAATACAGGAATGACGTCGCCTCGGCCGGCGACCACATTCGATTGTATTTCGGCCGTCCCTGCCTGCGCCTGCTCTGAAACGCGGAAACGAACCGCGCGGCCGGATCGCGAAACGTGAAGGCAAGCTTGCGATCAGAGCCAAAATCCCGGAGCGTCGACGATACCGTTTCCCGATGTGACAGCAGTTGGATCGGACGCGACCAGCGGGTCTTGTTGTGCCGGATCACCGCTTTCAGATAGGTGCCGCCTGTCTTGCCCGGGTGCAATACGCAAATCGGGGAAACATCCGGTTTGGTCGTCACGGCGGTCCTCACTGGTCATCGCAAACGGGTGCATCCAAGTATCGGCAATTGGCAGGGCTGTCGAGGGTGATGTCCGCCCCAGGGCTTGCCACCGCGAAATCAAAGATAAAATGCGGAATAAATGCTTCATGCTTTCCTAGGCCATCTTGGCAAATCATTAACTGACTTCCGCTCATAACGTGTCGGGGCGTTTTGGTGAGTGTAAGTAATGGCATACAATGTCAGTTATGATTTTCAGGGTGGCGAAACCGTGGGTTCCGTCATCGGGGCGGCGCATTTTGGAACCAATTACCTGTTTCATCATGATCGTGTGGGCTCTGACAGTACATTCCCCGAAATAATCGACCGTGTCGGCATTGACTTGATCCGCTATCCGGGCGGCACGGTAACCGAAGAATATTTCGACATCTCCAACCCGCAGGCGAGCGTTCAGTCCAGCAGCTTTGGCCGGAAGGACAAAGCGGTCACGCCGATCCATGAGTTTCTGGAATACGCGGCGGAATCCGGATCGAGGGCGATCATCGTCCTGCCGACCTACCGGTATTTCGATGAGGCCACGCGCCAGATCGACCCCGCTGCCGAAGCGATCTTCAAGGATTTCGTGCGTGCCGTGCTGGCCGGTGATTATGGCGAGGCCCAGATCAGCGGTTTCGAGATCGGCAACGAATGGTACCAGGACAAGTTCAGCTGGACCGCGACCGAGTTCGGTGAAGTTCAAAGCAAGATCGGCCTCTGGATCGACGAGGTTATCCGGGAAAACGACGATTGGGCGGACACCGGGGTCTATGTCCAGTCGGGCCGCGGCGACGATGACGGCAACGGGATCGAAGACGATCAGGAACTGGCGGCGCAATTCACCGCGCAAGAACTGGAAGCCGTCGATGGGCTGATTTCGCATTTCTATGCCTCGACCGGTTCGGGCAACCCGCTGATCCTGGGCGGCAGCGTCAACCGCCGCCTCAAGGAAACGGCAAAGCACTGGGATACCTCGGATGAAACCGGGCTGGACCTGATCGTGACCGAATGGAATATCGGCGGCGACGGGCCGGACAATACATCCGTGACCGGGCTGATGCGCAACGTGGCGCTTCTGAATGTCTTCTCGAACATGATGGAAAATGGCGTGGACATGTCGGCCATCTGGACGGCGCAGGCACCGGGGCCTGCCTCGCTGAGCAACCGTGAGGGGGACGACCACCTTACATCGACGGGGTATCTTTATCGTATGATGCGCCGCGAACTGGTGGACACCCAGGCGGTGGAAACCGTCCAGGGCGACGAAATTCTGGCCGGCGACGGTCAGGCTATCGGACGCACCTACGTATTCCAGGGTGAGGGCAAGACTGTCATCTATCTGGCCTCGGGCGTGGGCGAAACCATCAATCTGAACGTGGATTTCAGCGAATACATGACCGCAGGGTCGCATATTCATGCCACCGTTCTGGGGACGGCGGACGGGGCGTCGGCCGCTGATTACCGGGTCGAGGCGAGCATGAGAACGATCAGCAACGGTGCGATCGGTGATGGCGGCAGCCATATGTTTACGCTGGGCGATTACGAGCTCGTGCAGGTGGTGATCACGCATGGCGCTGGTGTGCGCCTCTTCGGGGATGACCAGAATGCGACCGATGACAGCTTTGACGGCTCTGCCCATGACGACGAAATCTGGGGGCTGGACGGCGATGATGAGATCAACGGATTTGGTGGCGACGATCTGATCAATGGCGGTGCCGGTGACGACGCGCTCAGCGGCGGCGATGGCGCGGACACCTTTACCGGCGGCGAAGGGTCCGACACGATCGACGGCGGTACCGGTGAGGACACGCTGGATTACTCAGACAGCGCCTCGGCGGTCCGGATCTATGCCCGCGAAGGTATTGCCGAAGAGGACGGCACCGGGGAGACCGATGAATTCGTCGGCATCGAACATTTCATCGGCAGCGATCACGCCGATACGATCTTTATCGATGAAACCACCGCCTCGGTCGACAGCGGAGCAGGCGATGATTTTGTTCGCATGCTGGGGGGTGACGATGTGTTGGTCATTACTGGCGACGGCAACGATTTCGTCCTGATCGAATCCGGTACCGCGACCGTCGACCTGGGCGCGGGCAATGACAAGCTGCTGGCGCATTCGGCCGATGTGAATGTCAATGGCGGCGCGGGCAGCGATGTCATCCACGGCGGCAGCGGCAACGACACGATCGACGGCGGGCAGGGTAATGACGTGCTCTATGGTGGCAGCGGACAGGATACGTTTGTCTACAAGAGCGACGGTGGCACAGATACGATCCTGGATTTCGATACGTCTCAGGACATTCTGGACCTGACGGATCTGGATATCACCTTCGCGGATATCGATGTGGTTTCGACCGATCGCGGTGTTGAGCTGCGTGTGGCCGGCGAAAGCATTGTCGAACTGCAATCGGTCACGGCGGATGAAGTGGCGACCGATATGTTCGCCCTATAAGCGTTCTGGCCCCCCAAACCTGACCCGCCCGACCTGCAAAATATGCAACACTGCCTGGTTTCGACCACGACAGCGTTGAAACTTGCCCGGCGTTTGGAGAGATTGGCATGAGCTACGCCGAAAACCGGTGACGAGTGGATGCCAGCAACGGGTGTGCGGATGGCCGGGAAGAAAGTACATATCCATCTGGGTCCGCACAAAACGGGCTCATCCGCGATTCAGCGCGCGCTGAAGGATAATGCCGGCATGCTGGCCGCGCGGTTCGGTCTGACCCATATCGCGACGCCGCATATTGCCAAGGCCGCCAGACTGCTGAACGCTGATCGCCCGTTCGACGCGGCGGACGCGCTGGAAGGTATCGCCGGGCTGTGCGATCAGGCGCCGGGGGACTGCATCCTGTCCTGTGAGGATCTGGCGGGACTCCTGCCGGGAACGCGCCGGGTGCGCCAGATCTATCCGAAGCTCTGGCGGAATGTCGCCGCTCTGGACGAAGCGTTGGGCGCCTTCGACACGCGTTACTATTTCTTTTTGCGCGACCCGGAGGACTGGATCAGAAGCTGCTATATCCAGAACCTCAAATACCGGCAGAAATTCAGCAGCCTGGAGGGGTTCGCGGAATTTATCGACAGCGACGGGCTTTGGCAGGGGGTCACGTCGGAAACCGCCTGCAATCTGGGATCGCGCTTCGTGATGGTTGAGTACCCGCAGGGTGAAAAGAGATCAGCAATGCAATCCCTCATGTCAGCAATTCCGGGGATGAAATCTGCCGATCTCGGCGCCATCGCAGAGCGCCAGGCCAATGTTTCGCCCAGCACGGCGGAAATCCAGCTGATGGAGCGGATCAACAGGTCCAGCGCATCCCAGGAAGCGAAACGACTGGCGAAGCTGTCACTGCTCGCACCGGAAGAAACCACGGCAGAAGCGGTTGACGTGCCGGCCGACAATGACTGGTTTGGCGTCCCCAAGCGGCCAGAAGGGTTGCCCAAAACGCTGGAGCCGCTTTGGCAGCGCGTTGAAACGCGTGTCCGGCAGCAGGATCAACCCAACCTGATGCCCGCTCTCGATGTCGATCTGCGCCCGCTGCGCACACAGATTGTCGAGGCGGATGATGAATTGCCGGATGTCGGCAGGGGGAAAATGGTCAATCAGGCCGAAATTCTGGTCTACCGGTTCCGGAACCAGCCCGAGATCTGCTTCTTGCTGGGGTTGACGATCAGCTATCTGCGCCGCGACACGCCGCACACCGCCCATGCCGCCGCACTCTTTCAGCGGCTGTGGTCCGAGGAGTATCGGCTGTTGCTGGGCCTGCTGCCCACGCGCTGGCTGATCTCAAGCTTTCAGACCTTTCTGGATCACGGCCTCAACGAAGATCAGAAGGTTATCGGCGCCAGTGCCTATTTCTACGCCAACATGCTCAAGGCCTATGAGACCGAGCGCGCGTTCGAGGATATGCCTGCGGATGCCACATATCCCAACAAGCTGCCGCAGACGAAAATGGGGTTTGCGGGGCTCGATCGCTTCAAGCTGGGTGGGTCCGACCTGATCCTGAATACCAATGCGCTGCTGCTGGAATATTCCGCCCGCGATGCCGTTGCCGGCCGGGTGGTGCAGGAATTCATGGCCCGCGCACGGGCCGCAAACACGATCTTTTCGCGGATGGACAAAAGCCGGCAGGCCCACGGGATCAACATCCAGCAATTCTCGAACTGCTGGAGCTTTTTCGACGAGCCCAAGTAGCCCGCCTGATCAGATCACCTGGATCACGTCCTTGTCGATGGCCAGCATGTAGCCACGGCGCGCAATATTCTTGACCAGCAACTCGCTGACCAACTGGTTGCCCAGCGTGTCACGCAACCGTTTGATGCGCGTGGCACCGGCGGCCTCTTCGCAATCGCTGGCGTCGCGGCCGGAAATCATCGCCTCGATCTCGGCACCTGACAAGACGTCGTCATCCATGCGCGCTTCGGCCAGGATCGACAGCGTTTCCATCGCCGCATCAGTCAGCTTGAACCCCATGTTGTTGAGATAGACGGTCTTCTCCTCGCGGCTGATCAGCAGGGAGCTGACCTGGATGCCCGATCTTTCGATCTGGGCCATGCGGCGGTTCATCGCAATCAGCATGACCAGGAACACCAGCGCCGCCACCAGCAAGGCCGCGGCAAAGACCAGCAACACGAAAATTACCATCCGGTAGCTGACCAGCGTCTCGGAAAAGGCGGTGCCGGACAGCGCAAGAATTTCCAGCAGCTTGATTTCCGCATCGGTGGTCAGCGCGTCGTTTTCCACGAAAATCCGCTCGACCCGCGCGTTGAAAGCGTTGGCATCGGGCAGGCTGAGAAACAGCAATACCGCCGCCACCGTCAGGATCAGTACCACGGCACCCATGCCGATAACCACCGCACGGTTTCCCGTGCGGCGTGCATCTGCGGCAGAATTCGTCAATTCGTGCAAAACCGATCCTTCCCGGCCCTATTGCTTTTTGACCGACAAAACCTTGAGCAAGGTGAGCCCTTTCTGCTTCAGCCTTCTTTCGAGCTTTTGCGTAACGGCGGCAATGTTACAGTCGCCACTCACCTGCGCAACTTCGTGAAAAAGCTTAAGCGGGTTATCGCGCTTGGCCTTGTATTCGACAATGCAGGCGGCGCTGGCCGCCTGGGCGCCAAGTGTCAGGGCCATGATGGCCGCGGGGATGATCAGAATGCGTTTCATGGCACGAACATGCGCGAGAGCTCACAGCTATTCAATAACATGTGCGCTCAAATGATCCCGGAGCTCGCTGTTATTAGATAACATTGTGGCGATATTGCCTGACTTTGGTGCTCTGACCCATCCTTGGATCATCGAACACGCACCCAGCTGCCCCGGGTGCCCCAGCAGATGAAGCCTGAAAGGAAATCCAATGATGTACCGCAAGTTCATAGCCTCGATCCTGGCCACGGCCGTAGCGATTACCGGCCTGACAGCGGCCCCCGCCCGTGCCGACAATGAAGATCTGCTCAAGATCCTCGGCGGTGTCGCCGCCATCGCCATCATCGGCTCTGCCATCAAGGAGGCGCGGGATGATGACAAGGTCAGTCGCAACTATCCCTATTACTACGGCCAGCGAAAGAAGGCTCATCGCAGGCATCACAAGCACCACCACCACTCACATCGTGATCGGCATCATGGCGCAAAGGATGGCCGGTACCGTGATGATCGCCATGCCCGGCCGCTGCCCCGCCGCGTGCAGCGCAAGCTGCTGCCGGCATCTTGCCAGGTACGGGCCCGCAATCGCGGCCAGAACTTCCTGGCCTATAGCGACTGGTGCCTAGACCGGAAATACAGTCACGCCAGATCCCTGCCGCGCAACTGTGCCGTCAATGCCCGCATCCTGCACAACAACAAGCGCAACACCGTCTATGGCAGCCGTTGCCTGAGCCGATACGGATACGTTGCCGCAAGGTACTGACACCGGCACTATCGAGCATGGAGGGGAAGGTTTCGGCCTTCCCCTTTGCGTTACGGGTCCGCTTGTGCTTTGTGGCAGTCATGAGCGGGCCGGATTACTCTATCGAACAATTGGCGCAGGCCGAGGGCGCGCGGCTTGTCGCCGGTGTGGACGAGGTCGGGCGCGGCCCGCTTGCCGGGCCGGTCACCGCCGCCGCGGTCATTCTGGATCCGGCGCGAATCCCCGAAGGGTTGAACGATTCCAAGCGGTTGACCGCCAAGCGGCGCGCGGCGCTGAAGGATCAGCTGATGGCCTGTGCGGACGTATCGATTGCCCATGCCAGCGTGGCCGAGATTGACGAACTGAACATTTTGCGCGCCTCGCATCTGGCGATGGAACGGGCGGTGGCGGGCCTGCGACAAACCCCCGATCTGGCCCTGATTGACGGCAACCTGATCCCCCGCGGGCTGAGCGTTCCGGCGCGGTCCGTGGTGAAGGGCGATGCGATTTCCGTGTCGATCGCGGCGGCGTCGATCGTTGCAAAAACATGCCGGGACCGGATCATGTGGGATTTGGCGCAACAGTATCCCGGCTACGGATGGGAAACAAACGCGGGCTATCCGTCAAAAAGCCACAGGGAGGCGTTGCAAAATCTTGGGGTGACCCCACACCATAGACGTTCCTTCAGGCCGGTCCACAACATCTTGTATCAAGAAAATAACTAAGCGTTTGATTCAAAAAAGAATTTGACGGCGAATCGGCTTTGAATCATCTTTGACCTCAACGAACCAGAGCGCTGAAGCGCCGGGACCAGAGGCAGAAAATGACGACGAAAACTACTTCCAAGGGCGCAAAAGCGCTCCCGTTGAACACGATTCTTGCCGGTGACTGTATCGAGATGATGAACAGTCTGCCGGCGGCCAGTATCGACCTGATCTTTGCCGATCCCCCCTATAATCTGCAGCTGAAGGGTGACCTTCATCGCCCGGACAACAGCCAGGTGGACGCGGTCGACGATGCCTGGGACCAGTTCGCGTCCTTCGCCGCCTATGACAAGTTCACCAAGGATTGGCTGACCGCCGCGCGCCGGCTTCTGAAACCCGACGGCGCGATCTGGGTGATCGGCTCGTATCACAACATCTTCCGCGTAGGCGCGGCGCTGCAGAATGCCGGTTTCTGGATTCTGAACGATGTCATCTGGCGCAAATCCAACCCGATGCCGAATTTCCGCGGCAAGCGGCTGACCAACGCCCATGAAACGATGATCTGGGCCAGCCGGGAAGAGGGCGGAAAATACACGTTCAACTATGAGGCACTGAAGGCGCTGAACGAAGGCATTCAGATGCGTAGCGACTGGGTACTGCCGATCTGCACCGGCCATGAGCGCCTGAAGGACGACAAGGGCGACAAGGCCCATCCGACGCAAAAGCCCGAGAGCCTTCTGCATCGCGTCCTTGTCGGCTCGACCAACCCGGGCGATGTGGTGCTGGACCCGTTCTTTGGCACCGGCACCACCGGGGCCGTCGCCAAGATGCTGGGCCGCAACTATATCGGCATCGAACGCGAAGAGGCCTATCGGACGGTTGCCGAAAAGCGCCTGGCGGCGACCCGCAAATTCGATCGCGAGGCGCTGCAGGTCTCGGTCAGCAAGCGCGCCGAGCCGCGCGTGCCGTTTGGCCAGCTGGTCGAGCGGGGCCTGCTGCGCCCGGGCGAAGAGCTTTATTCGATGAACAAGCGGCACAAGGCCAAGGTGCGCGCCGATGGCACCCTGATCGGGGATGACATCAAGGGGTCGATCCACCAGGTGGGCGCCCATCTGGAAGGCGCGCCCAGCTGCAATGGCTGGACCTACTGGTGTTTCAAACGCGACGGCAAGACCGTGCCGATTGACCTATTGCGGCAACAGATCCGCGCCGAGATGGCAAACTGAATTCATCCAGGGAATACCGCCGGTGCCTGTGGTCTGACTTCCATATGCACCATCAACCTGCCCCGCCGACAAGGCGGGGCTTTTTTGCGCCCTAGTTCAGCAGCCGTTGGCGCGGTCGCGGTGACGCCATACGCTTGCGGCCCAGGCGGCGGCGAAAGACCTCGGCCAGCTTGATCCTGATCTCGTCATTCTTGTCGATGATCTGGAGCCCCGCGGCATTTGCCTTGTCCCACATGAACGGAGAGGGCCAGCCCGAGACGATCACGATTGTCGTGTTGAAATAGGAGGGATCGTTGGCAAGTTGCTGGGCGAAATCGGTGCCGTTCCCGTCAGGCAGGTTGTTATCACACAGGATCATCGAAAATTTCTGCGTGGCAAGCGCCTGCCTGGCAGCCTGCAATGTCCCGGCAAAAACAAGTTCGGCCTCGACACCCGAGGCGCGCAGGGTACGTTCGATCAGCCGTTGATCGAAAAGACTGTCTTCGATCACGAGACATGTCTGGTTCTGGCCCATCGGTTTTGAGTGATCTCGCATAGGTACCGTCCTTATATGCGGCGTGAGACTGTCACAAAGGGCTTAATCAGGGCTTAACCGATATCCGCGATCATCGGGAATATGCGCCCGTTGCGGTCTATCTCGGCAGTGGATTGCATGCCTTGTTGTAGGCCTTCCAGTCGGTGATTTCGGGGTAGTACATCTGTCGCCATCTGCGCACCCGCGGGTTCATGACCCGGCGCCACAGCGGCGGGACCATCGCGGCCATTGTCATCACCGGATAGCCAAAGGGCAACTGCGGGGCGTCACCACCGGAATAGGTCTGCAGCAGCGGAAAGCGGCGGTCGGGCTTGTAATGGTGATCGGAGTGGCGCTGCAGGTTGATCAGCAACCAGTTCGAGGCCTTGTGCGCCGCGTTCCAGCTGTGACGCGGCTGGACGTGTTCATATTTGCCATCCCCCAGATGTTTCCGGGTCAGGCCGTAATGTTCGATATAGTTGACCAGTTCCAGCTGCCATATGGCGACGAAAGCCTGCCAGATGAACAGGGCCAACCCCGTCCATCCGCCCAGAAGCAGCGCCAGTATCATCATGCCGGCCTGCAGCGCCCAGTAGCGGAAGAACGGATTGCTCAGGTCTGTCCAAGGCAGCCCCTTGCGCGCCAGCATCTCTTTCTCAGCCCGAAACGCGGATTTCCAGCACGAGATCAGCACCCGCGGAAAGAATCGGTGAAAGCCTTCATTGTAGCGCGCGGTCACCGGGTCGCGCGGTGTGCCGACATAGCGATGATGCACCAGCAGATGTTCGGACCGGAAATGTGAATACAGCACCATCGCCAGCAGCAGATCGCCCATCCAGCGTTCCCGGCGGTCTTTCTGGTGCATCAGTTCATGGCTGTAATTGATACCGACCGAGCCGGTGATCACGCCGACGCCGAAAAACAGCACAATGGTTTCCAGCGGCGAAAGATGGGCGTCACCCGGGCCATTGGCATACCAGATCAACCAGTAGAGCAGCAGGAATTGGATCGGGGTCCAGATCAGCGTGATCGCCTTGTACCAGGTCAGGTGATCCTCGGAAATCTGCGGGTCGGCGTTCTCCAGCTCTAGCCCGAGGAAGACATCGAGGATCGAAAACAGGAACCAGGTCACGACCGGGATCAGGATCAGCGCCCATCCGCCCTGCATTGCGCTGAAGATGGCAACCGGGACCAGCAAGAGCGACATCCAGAACGGAAGGGCGCGCTGATAACTGGCGATCTGCTGGGAGGTGAGCATAGGGCGGGTTCCGGCGACGGTTCAAATCCTGCCCGACAGTTTAGCCCAAATTTTCCAGCGCGCCATGTGCCAGATCGAAAACCTTGCGCATTACTGTGGGCAACTCGGACGGGTTGAACCTTTCGGCGGGCAGAAAGGCGCCCCTAGACGGCATGGTCGGGGCTTCCACGCGGGCCACTTCGATTTGCAGGCGCAGGTGGAAATGCGTGAACGTATGGCGCGCCTCCTCAGTCAAACTGTGCCAATACGCATCCAATGGCGGCGCCGGTGCGGGCGCATCGGACCAGTCGCTGCCGGGCCAGCCCAACATGCCGCCCAGCAGTCCCTTGGGCGGGCGCCGTTCCAGCAGCCAGGCACCATCGCTGCGCTGAGCGACATAGGCGATGCCGTGCCGTGTGGGTTTGGCTGTCTTGGGCGATTTCCGCGGCAGGTCGGCCTGATTGCCTGCGGCGCGCGCACGGCACGGAACCCGCCAGGGGCAGATCCCGCAAGCTGGCGCGCGGGGGGTACAGATCGTGGCGCCCAGGTCCATGACCGCCTGCGCATAGTCGCCGGGGCGAACCGATGGGGTCAGCTGCGATGCCGCTTGTGTCAGCTCGGGCTTGGCAGCAGGCAGCGGGGTGTGGATGTCGAAGAGCCGCGCCATGACCCGTTCCACATTGCCATCCACGACCGTTTCTGCGCGGTCAAAGGCAATGGCCGAAATCGCGGATGCAGTATAGGGTCCGACGCCGGGCAGGGTCAGCAGGGCGTCGCGATTATCGGGAAACCTGCCGCCATGATCATGCGTGACGACGCGCGCACATTTCAGCAGGTTGCGGGCGCGGGCATAATAGCCCAGCCCGGCCCATTCGCCCATCACCTCACCATCATCGGCGGCGGCAAGGGCCGCCACCGTCGGCCAGCGGCGTGTGAACCTTTCGAAATAGGATTTCACGGTGGCAACCGTGGTCTGTTGCAGCATCACCTCGGACAGCCAGACACGGTATGGATCGGGCACCACACCTTTTGCCCGCGCCGCCGGACCAACCCGCCACGGCATCACCCGCGCATGGCGATCATACCAATCCAGCAGGTCCGTGGCTCTGGCGGTTTCACACATTCGTTATCCTCGTGCCGGATTAGGGGCTGGCATGCCCCGTCACATGCCTTAAATTAGCACCCGAGTACAGGAGGTCACCCATGTCAGAGCGCAAGGCCACGACGCGCGGTTTCACCCGCACATCGTCGCTGCTCAAGAAATCCATCCGGCGCGCATCGGAAAGCCGCGGTTTCTCTGAATCGCGTGTCCTGACCCATTGGGCGGAAATTGTCGGCGCGGACATCGCCGCCATTTCGCGCCCGGTCGAGGTCAGCTATGGCCGGCAGGGCCTGGGTGCGTCCCTGACGGTGCTGACGACCGGTGCGCAGGCCCCGATGCTGGAGATGCAGAAGGAAAAGCTGCGAGAAAAGGTGAACGCCGTCTACGGGTATAATGCGATCTCGCGGGTTCGGATCACCCAGACGGCGCCGACGGGCTTTGCCGAGGGCAGGGTCAGTTTTGATCATCGCCCGGCCGAGAAGAAACCTGCCGAGCGTGACCCGGCATTGCGCGAAGCGGCCGCAAAGCTGACCGCACCAATCGGCGATACATCGCTCAGGTCTGCCCTTGAAGCCCTGGGACAGAACGTTCTATCCAGACGCAAACACTGATCACCGGAGGTGAGCTTGATGAATCGACTGATAATTATCGGGGCCGTTGGCCTTGCCATTGCCGCGGGCGCGATCTACTGGATCACCGGTTCCGGCACCGGGGCGCGCAACGGGGCAGAGGCAATACAGGCGGCGGATGTCGACACCTCGTCCATCGTCGAGATGTCGATGGGCCCGGCGGATGCCAAGGTGACGGTCATCGAATACGCGTCGTTCACCTGCCCGCATTGCGCCAATTTTCACAAGGGCCCGTTCAAGGATCTCAAGGCGGAATACGTCGATACCGGCAAGGTGCATTTCATCTATCGCGATGTGTATTTCGATCCGCTGGGCCTGGCCGCCTCGCAATTGGCGCGCTGTGACGGGCCGGACCGGTTTTTCGGCATTTCCGACATGCTCTATAACCGGCAGAACGTCTGGGCGGACAGATCCGCGTCGCGTGCCCAGGTCTTCGATAACCTGACCAAGATCGGCAAGGTTGCCGGCCTCAGCGAGGAACAGATTCAGGCCTGTCTGAACGACGAGGAGAAATCCAAGACACTCGTCGCCTGGTACCAGCAGCACGCCGGCGCACATGGGGTCGATTCCACCCCGACGCTTATCATCAACGAACAGAAATACGCGAACATGAACTATAGCGACCTCAAGGCCATCATCGAAGAGAAGCTGGCCGAGTAATGGCTGCCCCGCTTGCCGGCCTTCGGGTCGTAGAACTGGCACGTATCCTGGCCGGTCCCTGGACCGGTCAGATGCTGGCCGACCTGGGCGCCGAGGTCATCAAGGTCGAAAGCCCCGAAGGTGACGATACCCGCAGATGGGGCCCGCCCTTCATCGAACGCGACGGCGATCGGACCGCTGCCTATTTCCATTCCTGCAATCGGGGCAAGGCCAGCGTCACCGCAGATTTTCGCACCCCCGAAGGTCAGGCGGTGGTCCGCGATCTGGTGCGCGGCGCCGATATCCTGATCGAGAATTTCAAGCTGGGCGGGCTTGCGAAATACGGGCTGGATTACGCCAGCCTGTCCGAAATCAACCCCGGGCTGATCTATTGTTCGATCACCGGGTTCGGCCAGGACGGTCCTTATGCGCACCGTGCTGGTTATGATTTCATCATTCAGGGCATGTCCGGCCTGATGTCGATCACCGGCGATCCGGATGGCCAGCCGCAGAAGGCTGGCATTGCCACCACGGATATCTTTACCGGTGTCTACGCCAGCACGGCCATCCTTGCCGCGCTGCATCAGCGGCAGACGACCGGCAAGGGCCAGCATATAGACATGGCGCTGCTGGACGTGGCCGTGTCGGTGACGGCCAACCAGGCGATGAACTACCTCTCGACCGGCAAGCCGCCGCAGCGGATGGGAAAATACCATCCCAACCTGTCGCCCTACCAGGTGTTCGACTGCGCCGATGGCCACATCATCGTCGCCGTGGGCAATGACCGGCAGTTCCAGCGGTTTTGCGGTCTGCTTGGCCTGGAGGATCTGGCCGAGGCGCCCGATTACCTGACCAATTCCGACCGGGTGCAGAACCGCGACCGCCTGACCGTGCTGCTGACCGAAAAGACCGTCACCATGTCCAAGGCCGAGCTCCTCGCCGCCTGCGAGGGTCAGGGCGTGCCCGCCGGTCCGATCAACGACATGCAAGAGGTATTCGACGACCCGCAGGTCCGGGCGCGCGAAATGCAGATAACGCTGGATGGCGTGCCCGGCGTACGCTCGCCGTTCCGGTTCTCGGACGCGGATCTGGTGCTGGACCGGCCGTCGCCGAAACTGGGCCAGGATAACTGAGGCGCCGCGCGCTCAGGCTTTGACGATACCCGCCCGGGCCAGTGCCTCGGTCAACGGCATCCAGTCGTCCAGTTCCAGGCGAACCGGCAGGGTGATGACTTTCGCGCGGAATTCCGGCGGCAGGCGCACGGCGTCTTTCTCGGTTGTCACCAATTGCGCGCCCAATTGCCCGGCGTCATTTTCCAGCCGCGCCATCAGGCCAGGTGTCAGGGGCTGATGGTCATCCAGGGCCTCGGTCGCGGCCAGGTCGGCACCCAGCGATCTGAGCGTGGCAAAGAACTTCTCCGGATGGCCGATCCCGGCAAAGGCCAGGAACCGTGTATCGTGCCAGTCCATCCCGGTCTGAAGCGGCGCCAACCGGCCTTTCAGATGGGGCAGGGCAAGGTGATCGCCCCAGATGGCGGCGAAGCGGTCCTGGGCGCCCTCCGGCCCGATGGATAGCAGCAGGTCGGCCCGAGCCAATCCTGTCGGCACCGGCTCCCGCAGGGGGCCGGCGGGCATGCAGCGCCCGTTGCCAAAGCCCATCTGGGCATCGACCACGACGATCGAGAGATCCTTGACCAGGGACGGATTCTGAAACCCGTCATCCATCACGATCACCTCTGCGCCATCTGCCTGTGCAGCCCGTGCGCCGGCGGCGCGATCGCGTGAAACCCATACCGGCGCAAACGCGGCAATCAGCAGGGGTTCGTCGCCAACCTGATCGGGACCATATGCCGAAGGGTCCACTCTGACCGGACCTTCCAGCGATCCGCCATGCCCGCGCGAGACCACATGCGCCGCAAGCCCGGCCTCTTGCAGATGCTGAACAAGGGCGATGACGGTTGGCGTCTTGCCGGTGCCCCCCGCATTCAGGTTGCCGACGCAGATGACCGGGCAGGCGGGCCTGAACCCGTCTGCGGCCGCCAGCCGGCGCGCCGTTGCGCGTGCATAGAGCGCCCCAAGCGGGGCCAGCAACCGTGCGGCGATTGTCAGCCGGTCAGGGGCGGAATACCAGAACAGGGGCGGTTTCATGGCCGTTTTTCCACAACGTCCAGCGTGTCCTGCACCAGGTCGAGGATCTGGTCCATGACCGCCGCCCCCTGCGAGGCCACGTCCCAGGCCGCGCGCGCCATTTCGGCCGATTGATCGGGCGCGATCAGCCATTCAACCGCGGTCGCCAGCGTCTCTGCGTCCCGCACCAGCCGCGCGGCCCCGGCCTTGGCGTAACGCGAATAGCCCGCCAGGTAGCGGCCGACATTCGGCCCGTAGAGAATGGCCGAGCCATGCGCCGCCGGTTCGTTCGGGTCGCGCCCGACCTGGCCAGCGGCCAGGGAACTGCCCATGAATGTGACCGATGCCAGCAGGTACCACAGCCCCAGTTCGCCCCGCGTATCCGCCAGCAATACCTGCGTCGCTTCCTCGGGCAGATCGCCATCGGACCAGATCGCGTGTCGCCAGCCGCCCTCGGCAAGTTGCCGTCGAAAACGCGCGGTCTCCGAGATGTCGTCGGGCACGATCACCAGCAGTGCCCGGTGCGCCAGCCGGCTGACATTCTTGTGTGCGTGCAGGATCACCGGCAGCTCATCCACCTGCGCCATCGCCGCCAGCCAGACATGGCGGCCGCGCAGCAGGCCCGACAGCTCGTCATGGTCGGACTGGTTGTAGGGCAGGGCGACAGCACCTTCCAGGAACGGCCCGGTCACGGTAACCTCGGTATCGCCGGTGCCAATGCGGCGAAGCTCTCGCGCGGCATTTGCCGACCGGGCCATGATGACGGAAAACCGGGAAAAAAGCGCCTTGGGCAGATCGGGAAACCAACGCCAGCCGGGGCGGATCAGCAAGTTTTCATCCGCGTCGATCAGATAAAGCGGCGTATCCCGCGCGTCCGCGGTACTGATCAGCGCGGGCAGCAGGTTGCCCCCGGTCCACAGGCATAGATCGGGCGACCAGTGGGAAAGAAACGCCTCGGACGCGGCCACGGAATCCTCGGGCACGGTCTGCCAGATGACCCCACCTTCCTTTGCATCGCGGTGCAGCTCTTTCGCGCCGGTCAGCAGGACGGTCACGCCGGGCCGTTGCTGGATCAGCCGGTCGGCCAGTTGTTGCAGCGCATCCGCCCGTCCGGCATCCACCGCATGCCCCCAGATCAGCTCTCCGGCCGGCCTGGGTGTCGAGGGGTGCGGGCTTGCCCGGGATGTCCCGCGGGCATAGGCCAGATAGGCCGCCAGGCTAAGCGAACGCCCCATCGCTCAACTCACCTCTGTCCGCTCGTGTCGTGGCAAACCGCCCCGCCCGGATCAGGTGGCGTATGACCAAAGACCGAGTGCAGACATTTGATCATCGGGTTTCCTTGTGCGGGTAAAGCTGGCGCGCAGCGTATTCGATTGCAGAGCGGGGTCAAGGCCGGGGAGGTCACGCCCCCGACGGCGGACCCAGCTTGACGACAGGGACAGAAAGGGGCAACCAGCATCCGGTGAATATCGAAAGCGGCCCATGTCGAAACCTTTCCTGATCCTTCAACTGCGCCCTGAAACCGAAGCGGCGGATGATGAATATGCCGCGATCCTGCGCAAGGGCGGGCTGACGGCGGACCAGACCCTGCGCGTCCGGCTGGATCAAACGGCGCTGCCCGATGACCTGAGGCTTGATGATTTCGCTGGCGTCATCGTCGGCGGCGGGCCCGGCTGCGTCAGCGATCCCCCCGAACAGAAAAGCGAGGTCGAGGCGCGGATCGAAACCGCGATCCTGTCATTGATGCCCGAGATCACCGGGCGCGATTTTCCGTTCCTGGGGTGCTGCTATGGCATCGGCATCCTGGGCAAACATCTTGACGGCGATGTCAGCAAGGCTGCGTATTCCGAACCGGTTGGCACGTCGGATTGCCAGGTAACCGCCGATGGCAGGAACGACCCGCTGCTTCGGGGTGTTCCGGACCGTTTCCAGGCGTTCGTCGGCCACAAGGAAGCGATGCAATCCCTGCCCCAAGAATGCACGCATCTGGTCAGTTCTTCCGCCTGTCCCTACCAGATGGTCCGGTATGGGCGGAATGTCTATGCAACGCAGTTCCATCCCGAAGCGGACGGTGACGGTTTCAGAACCCGCATCCTGATCTACAAACATCGCGGCTATTTTCCGCCCGATGCGGCCGAGGAGCTGATCGAGATGTGCGCCACCGCCGATGTATTCGCGCCGGAGATCGTCCTTCGAAACTTCGTCGCGCGCTACGGCTCGTAACCGGTCCACCGGTCAGGCGCGCGGAAAGATGGCTCCTTGCGCGCTCAATGGGGTATCGGTTCCGCCGCCATCAGCCCCGAGACCCATTCGACCTGCCGCGGCAGGCATATCGACTGCAGGTCAAACCGATTGCGCGCCAATGCGCGGGCGGCCCGCCCCAGGCGCTTGCGGGCGGCGGCGTCTTCGAGCAATGCGGTGATTTCGTCCACCAGCGCATCGCGGTCGAAGAAATCCACCAGCCTGCCGGTTTCGTCATTGGTGATGACCTCGCGCACGGGGGCGGTGTCGCTGGCCACGATCGCTGCCTCACAGCTCATCGCCTCCAGCAGGCTCCAGCTCAGCACGAAAGGATAGGTCAGGTAGACATGCACACGGCTGACCTGCAGCAGCTGCAGGAACTGGTCATAGGGGATGCGGCCCAGGAATTTCACCCGCGCCCAATCGGCATCGGAAATCTTCCCGCGCACCTCGTCGATAAAGATCTGTTTCCACGTCTTGTCCTCTTTCGGTCGCGCGCCATAGCTTACCTCGTCGCCGCCGACGATCAGAACCTGCGCCGCCGGCCGTTCCCGCAGCAGCCGTGGCAGGGCCCGCATGAAGACATGATAACCGCGGTAGGGTTCCAGGTTGCGATTGACGAAAGTGATCACCTCGTCGGACGCGGTGACGTCACAGATCCCGTCAATTGCCAGCCGCGCGTTCGGGTCGGGGACCGCGCGGCTCGTGTCTATCCCGTCATGACTGATCGTGATCTTGTCGCGAAATTCCTCCGGGAACGTATCGGCCTGAAACCGCGTTGGGCTGATACCGGCCTCGGCATGCGGGAAATGCAGATGGTTGTTCAGGTTCTTCAGCCGCATCCGCAGCACCTCGGTGGCCGGATCGGCCTGGTCGAACTCGGGATCGAAATTCAGGTGCGGATATTCCGCGTGATGATAAAGCTCGCAATACAGCCCCATCCGCGCCCCCGGCCAGACATCGCGCAGGAACATCGCCTCGCCCCAACCGGGATGCGCCAGGATCAGATCAGGCAGGAACCCGGCGTCTTTCAGCTTTATCGCCGCGCGATAACAGGCCTCGGCCCGCGTGACCTTGCTGTCCAGGTCCAGAATCCACGGATGCACGTTCTGACCGGATCGTTCCGGCAGCTTGTAGGGCAGAACCCGCACGCCATTCCATGTGACCGCCTCGTCCACGCGCAGCGTCAATGCCACGCAGTGATGCCCCTTGGACGCCAGCAAAGGCGCGAGATGTTTGTATTGTCCCGGAAAATTCTGGTGGATGAAAAGGATTTTCAACTATGGTGCCGCCTGTTTGCCCCTCATCCGCTTATAGGCGGGCTGTTGGCGCCTGCAAAGGCCGGTTTTTGCCCTTTAATCGCTGGACCCTGCGCGCCCATGCGCCTATCACGCTCTGGACCGATCAGATGACCAGAGGATCCGACGCCGATGTCGCGCTATTCCGCCGCCGAAATCGAAGCCAAGTGGCAACAGGCCTGGGACGAGGCCGGGATTTTCCGGGCCACCCACACGGATGACAAACCGAAATACTACGTGCTCGAGATGTTCCCCTACCCCTCGGGCCGCATCCATATGGGCCATGTGCGCAACTACACGATGGGCGACGTGATCGCGCGTTACAAGCTGGCCACGGGGCATAACGTGCTGCACCCGATGGGCTGGGACGCGTTCGGGATGCCTGCGGAGAACGCGGCAATGGCCATCGGCGGCCACCCCAAGGACTGGACCTATCAGAACATCGACGACATGCGCGCGCAGATGAAGCCGCTGGGATTGTCGATTGACTGGAGCCGCGAATTCGCCACCTGCGACCCGGAATATTACGGCCAGCAACAGGCGCTGTTCCTCGACATGCTGGACAAGGGGCTGGTCTACCGCAAGAACGCCGTGGTCAACTGGGACCCGGTCGACATGACGGTGCTGGCCAATGAACAGGTGATCGACGGCAAGGGCTGGCGCTCGGGCGCCGAGGTGGAACGCCGCGAGCTGACGCAGTGGTTCTTCAAGATCAGCGATTTCTCCGAGGAATTGCTCGAGGCGCTGGACGGCCTTGATAACTGGCCCGCCAAGGTGCGGCTGATGCAGGAAAACTGGATCGGCAAGTCGCGCGGCATCGAAATCCCGTTCCACCGCACCGATGGCGGCGAGCCGGTACTGTGCTACTCGACCCGCCCCGACACGATGCGCGGCGCCAGCTTCATCGCGATCTCGCCCGAACATCCGCTGTCGCGCGAACTGGCCGAGCACAATGCCGAACTCGCCGCCTTCATCGCCGAAACCCGCAAGATGGACACCACCGAGGCCGCGATGGAAAAGGCCGAGAAGAAGGGGATCGACACCGGCATCACCGTGCGCCACCCGATTTACCCGGATATCGACCTGCCGGTCTGGGTCGGCAATTTCGTCCTGATGGATTACGGCACCGGCGCTGTCTTTGGCTGCCCGGCACATGACCAGCGCGACCTGGATTTCGCCCGGAAATACGGCCTTGATGTGCGCAACGCCTTCTACATGCCCGGTGACGAGACCGAGGTTGAAAACGAGGCGCTGGTCCCTGCAAAATCCGAGAAGGTTGTCTATATCGACCATTTCGCAGGGATCGCCGACGTCACCAGCCAGGAAGGTATCGACGCCACGATTGACTGGTTCGAAGCCAAGGATCTGGGCAAAGGTCAGGTCAAGTATCGCCTGCGCGACTGGGGGCTGAGCCGCCAGCGCTATTGGGGCTGTCCGATCCCTGTGGTGCATTGCGAGGCCTGCGGCGTGGTGCCCGAGAACAAGGAAAACCTGCCCGTCCAACTGCCCGATGACGTCAGCTTTGACATCCCCGGCAACCCGCTGGACAGGCACCCGACATGGCGGGACTGCGCCTGCCCGAAATGCGGCAAACCGGCGAAGCGCGAGACCGACACGATGGACACGTTCGTGGACAGTTCGTGGTATTTCGCGCGCTTCACCGCGCCCCGCGCCGAGACGCCGACCGACATGGCCGAGGCCAAATACTGGATGAATGTCGACCAGTATATCGGCGGCATCGAACACGCGATTCTGCACCTGCTCTACAGCCGGTTCTTTGCCCGCGCGATGCATATCACCGGCCACTTGCCCTCGACAGCCATCGAGCCTTTCGATGCGCTCTTCACCCAAGGGATGGTCACGCACGAGATCTACCAGACCCGCGATGCCAGGGGCCGGCCGGTCTATCACCTGCCCGAGGATGTGACAGACGGGAAGCTGGCAGATGGCACTGAGGTGGAAATCATCCCCTCGGCCAAGATGTCGAAATCCAAGAAGAACGTGGTTGATCCGGTCAACATCATCGGTTCTTACGGGGCCGATACCGCGCGATGGTTTGTCCTTTCCGACAGCCCGCCGGAACGCGACGTGGAATGGACGGCCAGCGGGGCCGAGGCGGCGTTCAAGCACCTTTCCCGCGTCTGGAACCTTAGCGACCGGGTCAGCGCGATGGAGGCGGATGCCACGGGCGACGGCGATGACGACCTGCTGCGCGAGATGCACAAGACCATCCGCGACGTGACGCTTGGCGTGGAAAGCTTCGGCTTCAACGCGGCGATTGCAAGGCTCTACGCCTTCACCAACACCCTGTCCAAATCCAAGGCCGGTCACGCGGCGCAGAAACAGGCGATCATGGTGCTGGCGCAGCTGATGTCGCCAATGACCCCGCATTTGTCCGAGGATATCTGGGCGCAGCAGGGCGGCGAGGGGCTGGTGGTGAACGCACCCTGGCCGCAGGCGGACGAGGCGATGCTGGTGGATCAGGCGATCATCCTGCCGATCCAGATCAACGGCAAGCGCCGGGCTGAAATCAGCGTGCCGCCGGACATGGCCAAAGACGAGGTTGAAAAAACCGCGCTCGCCACCGATGCTGTGCAAAAGGCGCTGGACGGGGCCCAGCCCAAGAAAGTCATCGTTGTTCCCGGTCGGATCGTGAATGTGGTCATCTGACAAATCCCGGCACCGCGCGGGCCGCGCATGAAGCTTTCGACCCGCGACGCGCCCGGCTATTTTGCCCGGCCTGAGCCGGGCCGCACCGGGCTGTTGATCTATGGTCAGGACGCGATGCGTATCGCGCTCAGGCGGCAGGAGGTGATCGCCGCGCTGATCGGCCCCGCAGGCGAGGATGAAATGCGGCTGACCCGCATTCCGGCGGCGGATCTGCGCAAGGATCCGGCCATGCTGCTGGACGCGATCAAGGCGCAGGGGTTCTTTCCCGGGCCCCGCGTGGTCTTTGTCGAAGAGGCCACCGACGCGATGACGCCACCGATCACCGATGCCCTGTCAGAATGGGCCGAAGGCGACGCGCAGGTGATCGTGACCGCCGGAGCGCTCAAGGCGTCATCGAAACTGCGCAAGCTCTTCGAGGGACATGAAAACGCTTATGCCACTGGGATTTACGACGATCCGCCGTCACGACAGGAGATCGAGGCGACGCTGAACAAGGCGGGCCTGACCGGCGTGGGCACGGACGCAATGACTGACCTGACGGCATTGGCGCGCGATCTGGATCCGGGTGATTTCCGCCAGACGATGGAGAAACTGGCGCTGTACAAGCTGGGGGACGACGCGCCGGTGACTTCCGAGGACATTGGCGCCTGCGCGCCGACCTCGACCGAGGCCGATCTGGACGACGTGCTGAATATCGTGGCCGAGGCGCGATCAGGCGAAATCGGCCCGGTGATGAAAAAACTGAAGGCGCAGGGCGTTCAGCCGGTGAGCCTCTGTATCGGGGCCACGCGGCATTTCCGGGCGCTCTATACGGCGGCGTCAGATCCGGGCGGTGCGGCGCAGGGGATCGCGCGGATGCGGCCGCCTATTTTCGGGCGGCGCCGTGACCGGATGCTGCGGCAGGCGCAGAAATGGGGCGCGCCGCGGCTGGAACAGGCGCTGAGCCTGTTGACGGATACGGATCTGCAACTGCGCTCTGCCGGTCAGAGCGCCCCCACGATGGCCCTGGTCGAGCGAACGCTGATCCGGCTGGCGATGTTGGCAGCGCGGTAATGCGCGCCTGGCCGGTCGCGCGTGGGGCGCGCGGCTAGCTGTCCCCGCCGGCATCGGCGAACATTGCCATCACCTCGGCCTCTGTCTTCCCCTTCAGCTCGCCGGCAAAGGCATACCCCCGGGGCCTGAGATCGGTGAAGATCTCCTCGGTCACCTCGACGCCCGAGGCATCATCAAGCGTGCCCATGCCGATATGGTACGTGCCGTGATGCGGCCCCGGCGCGGTGACCCGGTAATACAGGCTGCTGCCGCAGGTGCTGCAAAACGCCCGCTCGGCCCAATCGGAAGAGGTGAAGACCGACAGGTTTTCCGCGCCCTCGATCTTGAGCGCGTCGGCCGGAACCCGAATGCCGATATAGACCCCGCCGGACCATTTCCGGCACATGCTGCAATGACAGGCGCCGGCCTCGGCGATCTCGGAGATTGCGGTGTATCTTACGGCGCCACACAGGCACGATCCGGTTTTTGGCATGCGTTTTCCCTCCGGGCATGGCGTTGTTACCGACACTATCCAATTTCTGGCACAGAAGTGCGACAGGAATTGTCAGCAGATGCGATTGGGGGCGGAGGGCGGGCGCCTCCGGCGGGAGTATTTTGGGAACCATGAAGGCAGTCAGGGGTAATCCGCGGCGGCCCGGCCCGCCCAGCGACCGGTGGCGAGGCAGGCGGTCAGCAGATAGCCGCCGGTGGGCGCCTCCCAATCCAGCATTTCGCCGGCGGCGAAGGTACCGGGCCGGGCGCGCAGCATCAGGCGCGCGTCCAGCGCGTCGAAGCGCAGCCCGCCAGCGGTCGAGATCGCCTCGTCCAGCGGACGAATGGCGGTGTGCTGGATGGGCAGCGCCTTGAGCGTTTGTGCCCAGTCCCTGCGCGGCAGCGCCCGGCCCTGGGCATATTCCAGGAAGAGGGCGCATTTGGCCGGTGACAACCGCAGCGCGTTCTTCAGCCAGCGGGACAGGCGCAGGGTTTCGGGCTTGGCAGACAGTTGCGCGGCCAGCCTGGCCAGAGGAACATCGGGCGCGAGGTCCACGGTCAGGGCGCCTCCGGCCCGCATTGCCGGCGTCAGGGTATAAAGCCCGCCGCCTTCGAGCCCGCGTTCCGTGATGACAGCTTCCCCGCGCGAGCTCAGCGTCCCGGCGGACCAGCGCACCGCCTTGAGCGCGGTACCGAAATGAGGACGCATATGCGGGCTCCAGTTCACCGACAGGGCGGCATTTGCGGGCTGGAACGGGGTGAGGGCCGATGCGGGAACATGCGCGGCCCAGGCACCGTCAGAACCCAGCCTGGCCCAGCTTGCGCCGCCACAGGCCAGAACCGTGACGGCGGGTGCCAGGAGCTGCGCGCCACCGGGCGTATCAAAGATTACGCCATCCGCGTCCCATCCCTGCCAGTGCCAGCGGGTTCTGATCTCAACGCCAAGGTCTGACAGCCGCGCCAGCCATGCCCGCAGCAGGGGTGAGGCTTTCATGACGGTGGGAAAAACGCGTCCGGTGGAGCCCGTGAACAGGCTCTGTTCCAGCCCGGTTGCCCAGTTCTTTACCTGTTCCGGCCCGAATGCGCGCAACATTGGATCCAGCACAGTGGCGTCCCGGCCATAGGCGGCAAGGAACCGGTCGAAGGGTTCATCGCGGGTCAGGTTCAGGCCTGATTTTCCGGCCATCAGCAGTTTTCGCGCCACCGAGGGTTTGGCCTCGGCCACCCGCACGCGGTGGCCTGCACGGGCCAGCTCCTCGGCCGCCATCAGACCGGCGGGGCCTGCACCGATGACAAGCGCGTCCATCATGAGCCGGGCGGCAGACCCTTGTGATGCACGACACGCTGCGGGAAGGGAATTTCGATGTCGTGCTCTTTCAGCGCGTTCCAGATGGCAAACAGTACCTGCGGTGTGAACCGGTTTTTGCCGTCGTCGATGCCATTGACCCAGAATTCCACCGCGAATTCTACGCCGCTATCGGCGAAGGCGCGCAGTTCGCAATCGGGTTTGTCGGGTTCCTGCAGCACGAAATCCAGCTTGGAGACCGCCTTTTCGATGATGTCGGGCACCCGATTGATATCGGTGTTGTAGCTGACGGAAAACGGCGCCTCGTAGCGGTTGGCGCTGCCCTGATCGGAATAATTGACCACCCGCGTGGTGATGAAATCCTCGTTCGGGACCACGATCCAGCGGCCATCGAAGGTTTCAAGGATCATCGCGCGGGCGGTGGTCTTGACGATGGTGCCGGCCTCACCATTGTCCAGCTCGACATAGTCGCCCACCGTCGCCTGCCCTTCGAGCAGGAGGATCACGCCGGAAATGAAATTGGCCGCGATCTTTTGCAGACCGAACCCCAACCCCACGCCGATCGCGCCACCCAATACCGCAAGCGAGGTGAGCGAGATACCGAGGATGTTCATCAGGATCAGGAAGGCGGCGCCAAAGATGGCGATTTCCGCTGCCTTCACGGCAAGTTGCCGCGTGGCCGGGCGCATTTCCTTCTGCTGTTCGATAAAGCTGGCCGATTGGTCATTGGACCAGCGCCCCAGCCAGAAGATCACCCCGCCGGTGACAACCGCCTTGATCAGCCACAGCACGCTGAAGGACATGTTGCCGAGGGGCACGACCGTGCCCTCCAGCCAGGTCGTAAGCGCGCCCAGCAGGCCGACGGCGTAAATGGCGGCCACCGGGACCAGGATATATTTGCCCACGGCCTTGAGGAACGGATCCTGTATGATGCGATGTACAAGGATGCGCACCGCCAGAAACAGGAAGACGCGCTTGCCGAAGGCGATCACCTCGCCGGAACCAAAGACGGAACGGGTGATGTTTTCACCCATGCCGGTAAAGCCATAGGCAAGCAACGGCAGCAGGAGCGGGACAAGCAGCAGCAGAAAGCGGCGCGCGCGGGCGATGGCGTGATCCTGCCCCTCGGGCGGGGTCAGCAATTGGCGCAGGACCGGCTTGAGCTTGCGCGAGACTACCAGGGCGACCAGATAGGCCACGACCAGCAAGGCGAATTGCGACCAGGCGGCAGGCGACAGGAGCCACTCTCGCGCAAGATCCCAACCCTGAAGCGCATAATCATGGGCCTGCCGGATAATCTCGGGCTGGGTTTCCCAATCCATCACGCACCTCTTGCCATTTTTCCCGATACACTCAAACTCATGCCCCGCGAAGCCAAAAGGATCAAGCCATACCGACCAAGACACCCATATGCCCCCTGTGCGGCCGGCCCGTTCCCGCTGATGCAAGCCAGAGCCTGCACCATCTGATCCCCAAGCTGAAAGGCGGCAAGGGCGGGCCGGTCGTGTTGCTGCACCAGATCTGTCATAATGAAATCCATGCGACCTTGACCGAGGCGGAACTGGCGCGGGATTATGCGACGATTGACGCATTGCGGGCCCATCCGCGGTTGGAGAAATTCATCAACTGGGTGCGCAAACGGCCGCCCGGGTTTCATTCCAAGACACCGGGGCGGCGGCGAAAAAGGTAAGTTCCGGGCTGGATCAGAGACTTGTAAGGAGGAGATATGCAGATCAGGCGACGAGGGTTTCTGGCCGGGATGGCGACCCTGCCGATGCTGCAATCCGCCGGGGTGGCGCAGGCCGGTGAAGGTGTCGCGCTCAGCGCTGCCGAGACGCTCTTGCAGATCGCACCGCCGGATTACCCGCGGACACAGGTTTGGGCCTATAACGGCGCGGTACCCGGCACGCCGCTGCGGTATCGCCAGGGCGGGACGTTGAATGTGCGCCTGGTTAATCGGTTGGAGCAGGGAACGACGGTGCACTGGCACGGGCTGCGGCTGCCTAACGCGATGGATGGCGTGCCGGGCATGACCCAGCCCCTTGTCGCGCCGGGCGCGGCGTTCGAATATCGCTTCAGACTTGGGGACGCAGGCACATACTGGTATCACCCCCACGCCAATTCGCTGGAGCAGGTGTCGCGCGGGTTGGCCGGGGTACTGGTTGTGGATGAGGCCGATCCGCCCGATGTGGATGGCGATGCGACGCTGGTGTTGGATGACTGGCGGATGACCCAAGAGGCGGTGATAGACCCGTCCTTTGACAATCGTCATGACATGTCCCACGCGGGCAGATTGGGAAATTACATCACTGTCAACGGGTTGCCGGAACTGACCGGCAGTTTGCAGCGCGGTACGCGGCACCGGTTGCGGCTGGTGAATACGGCGACAGCGCGGGTGTTCCGGCTGCGTTTCGATGGATTGCGGGCGTGGGTCGTGGCGCTGGACGGGATGCCGCTGGTTGCTCCTCAGGAAAGTGTCGAGATCGTGATTGCACCGGCGCAGCGGGTCGATCTGCTGGTGGATGTGACCGCCGAGGCCGGGGGCGAGGCACTGATCGCATCGGTCGAGCGCGAAGCCGCCTATGCAATGGCCATCTATGACGTGGCCGGCCCCGGCGGCGCCTTTCGTGACGGGCCCAGGCCCCTGCCGCCCAATGACATGCCCGCGATTGACCTTACCGCGGCGCGCCGTGTGCCGCTGGTAATGGAGGGCGGTGCGATGCGGGGATTGCCCGGGGGGGCCAGCTGGGAAGGCACCCGCATGGATATGCGCCAACTGGCCGAACTGGGCCAGTTCTGGGCATTTAACGGGGTTGCCGGGATGCCCACAGAGCCCATGATTCAGGCCGCGCTGGGGGAAAGCATCCGCGTGCCCATCAGCAACCGGACTGCCTTTCACCATGCGATGCACTTGCACGGCACCCATTTCCGCGAGGTGCTGGCCGAAGGCGGCCTGGGACCGTGGCGCGATACGCTATTGATCGACCCGGGCACGACCCGCGAGGTTGCCTTTGTCGCGGAAAACCCCGGTGACTGGATGTTTCATTGTCACATGCCGGCACATCAGATGTCGGGTATGATGAACTGGATCCGCGTGACATAAGGGTGTCGTCCGACCATCTTGGTCAACATTCAGGTGGGATAGGGTCTGATTTCATTGCTGGCATCACCCGCAAGCCGCCGGGCAAGACCCGCGACACCGATCCCGGCATAACCGGAATTCGCGGTCGCAACCAGCCCGTCGACACATTGGATTTCAAGCGTGGTATAGGGACGTTTCCAGAGCCACGCGCGGTTTTCGACGGCGTCAAGCTCGGGATTGGGCGGCGTGTCCTGGGTGAAGGCCCAGAAATGCAGGACAAACCCCAGATCCTTCACCGGCTGAACCGACAAGTGCCGCATGCCGAGTTTTTTGAACGGCTCCGGCAGAATCTCATCTGCGGTGCTGCGCAGCGTGATCTGGCCGATACGGGCGCCTCCACCCAAAGGCAGGCTCCGATCACCCGCCGATGTGGGGCGGTTGGCTTGGAAATCATGCTGCAGCAGCTCGATCTGGAACCCCTCGGGGTCGCTGAGATGGCACATGTATCCGATATCGCGGAACTGGTGCGGCTGGCTGACCACGACCCCCGCAGCGGTTAGCTGCGCATGGGCGATATCCACATTGGGCAAGGTGATGCCAATTTTCCAGTAGCGATCCGTGGCGGCATGTCGGTACCCGGAACCGCCGGGCCGCAGCAGGATATCCGCATCGATGCCATCATATCCAACCCGCCATCCTTCCGCATCCCGGCGGGCCCTCATCCCCAGGAAAGATACATAGAAATCGGCAAGTTCCGCTGGATCAGAGACTGATAGCAGAACTGCCGACAGGCGCGGCATCAGCGGCAGAGCCCCTTGATTCCGGCCACATGCTCCGGTGTCGCGGCCAAGGTGTCGGCCGCCAGATAACGCGCCGTCTGCAGCAGTGCATCGGGCGCGACGACCCGGTCGAAAAGGCCCCAGCCAAGTGCTTCCTCGGACGAGATCTTTTGCCCGGCCATCAGGATCATCCGCGCGCGGGAGGGTCCGACGAGGCGGGTCAGGCGCGCCGGGTCGGACGGCTGCGGCAGAAACCCCAGACGCATCACCGGATAGAACGCCTTGGCCTCGGGCACCGCGATCCGCAGGTCGCAGGCCAGGACCATGCCCATCGCGCCGCCGGCCACGGTGCCGTTCAGCGCGGCGATCGACAGGCCCGGAAGGGCCGCGATGGCCGTCGACAGCCGCTCCCATACCGGCGAGGTCGGCAGACCTGTCTTGGCCGCTTCGAGATCCATCCCGGCGCTGAAGGCGCGGCCCCGACCCGTCAGGATCAGCACGCGGGCCTGCTGCGCCGCCTCGGCGATTTCGGCCAGCCGGACCAGCATGTCTTCGGTCAGCGAATTGGCCTTTTCAGGGCGATTCAGGGTCGCGATCCACAGCCCGCCGTCTTTTTCCAGCTCGATCATGCCAGCCCTATGCGTTTGCGGATGTTTTCGTCGCGCAGCGAAATCTCCTGGCCGATAAACTCATCTGCGTCCGGGTCACACATCCACAACAGCGCCCTGGCCGGCCATTCGGGCGGGATATGGTCGGACCAGTCCAGCTGCGCCACGGGGTTGACGCCGCTGGCCTTGATTTCGCGCTGCATCTGCGTGGCAACGGTGCCGGGTGACAGGCCCATCGCGCGAATGCCCTGCGCGCGCCCTTCCTTGTCGGCACACATGGTAAGCATCGCCGCCCCGGCCTTGGAAGAGCAGTAATGGCTCCACCCCTCCAGCGCGCTGTGCGCGGCGCCCGAGCTGATGGTGATGATGGTGCCACCGCCCGCGGCCTGCATCAGGGGCATCGCCGCGCGCATCCCGTAAAAAATCCCCTTGAGATTGATGTCGATGACATGGCCCCAGGCATCCGGATCTGCCTGAGAAAGATGCGAGACCGGTTCGATCACCCCGGCATTGCCGATCAGCACATCGAGGCTGCCGAACCTGTCGGCAGCGGTGTGCACGGCCTTTTCAAGTTCCGCGTATCGGCTGACGTCACAGGGAAGGGCGATGGCCTGATCACCGATTTCGGCCGCCAGCGCATTGATGGCATCGCTGCCCCGCGCCAACAAAGCCACATTCGCGCCGGCACCCGCAAATTCGCGGGCCGCGGCCGCGCCAATGCCACGACTTGCCCCGGTGATCACCACGGTCTTGCCTTGTAACTTCATATTCTCGCCCTTTTATTGATAAAGAAGTCCTAGACGCAGGGCTGCCGGTGGTCCAGCCAGATCACCACTTGACCCCATGACTACTTGGGAAGAAGTTGGTACTGAAATTCAAGCTTTCAAATCGAAAGGGTTAATGATGGCGCACAAAAGAACCGCCGCGGTGTCGGCGGCTGCCATAAGTGTTTTCATGACGGGATCTGCGGCATTTGCCGATGTGACGGCCGAACAGGTCTGGAATGACTGGAAACAGTACATGGCCGGGTTCGGCTATGACATGCAGGCCGAGGAGGATTATTCCGCCGGGGCGCTGACGGTCAGCAACCTGACGATGGCCATGCAGATCCCCGAAGAAGATGTCTCGATCAGCATCGCGATGGGTGGTTTCACCTTTACCGACAATGGCGACGGCACCGTTTCGATGTCGATCCCGCCGCAGATGCCGATCACGGTGAATGTTGACGCCGCCGAGGGTGAAGATGTCGACGTGAAAGTCGATTACGATACGTCCGGCTATTCGGTGGTCATTTCGGGTGATCCCGATGACATGACCTATAATTACTCGGTTGCCGAGATCACCATCGCCCTGGCCGAGATGGCCGTGAACGGCGCGCCCGTGGATTTCGGGCAAGCCAGCGTGACGATGACCGACATCACCGGTTCGTCGAACATGAAAAAAGGCGACATGCGGAGTACCGTGCAGCGGGTCAATTCCGGGCCGATCACCTTCCTGGCGGATATCAACGATCCCGAGGGTCCCGGCCAGATGAAGGTCAGCGGTGGTTATGACAGCATCGGATTTACCGGCGAAGGCAGCTTTCCCCTCGTGATGGACCCGGCCCAGATGTCCGAGATGCTGGAGGCCGGATTCGCGTTCAACGGCGCCTTCAGTTTCGGGGCGGGCAGTTCCGAGTTCAACTTTACCGACGAAGAACAGGCGGTTCAGGGCGCCAGCAGCACCGGGGGCGGTACGCTGGATGTGGCGATGGATGCCGATCGGCTCAGCTATGCGGGGCGCGCCGTTGACTACGAAATACAGCTGTCGGGTGGCGAATTTCCGTTCCCGGTGGAGATGGCGATGCGGGAAACCGCGTTCAACTTGCTGATGCCGGTCGCCAGCAGCGACGAGGAGCAGGATTTCGCCTTTGGCCTGACGATGGGCGATTTCACCATGTCGGACCTGATCTGGAGCATGTTCGATGCGGGCGGCCAGTTGCCGCGTGATCCGGCCACGATCGCGATTGATCTGACCGGCAAGGTCAAGCTTCTGGTCGACCTGATGAACCCGGACGAAATGGCGGCGGTCGATCGGGGTGAAAAGATGCCAGGCGAATTGCACGCGCTGGACCTGAACAACCTGCGGGTCAGCGTCGCCGGTGCCGAACTGACCGGCGAGGGCGGCTTTACCTTCGACAACAGTGACATGGTCACCTTTGGCGGGATGCCCGCCCCGACCGGCTCGGTCGATCTGAAACTGGTTGGCGGCAATGGCCTCTTGGACAAGCTGGTCGCGATGGGTTTTGTGCCCGAGGAACAGGCGATGGGCGCGCGCATGATGATGGGCATGTTTGCGGTTCCCGGTCAGGGCGAAGACGAGCTGACCTCGAAAATCGAAGTCACCGGCGACGGCCAGGTCAAGGCCAACGGTCAGCGCCTCAAGTGACCGCATGACAATCCGGCATAGGGGCCGCGGGCATGTCGCCTGCGGCCCCTTTTTCTTGCGCGGTTCCGTATCTCCACTGACCGCGCCCGGTTCTGCATTCACCTGCACTTGCACCCTGCGGTCGCAGGCTCTACCTGTTGCCGGACAGGAGATTGAACATGCCCGATACCTTGCACGATCTGACCGATGCCCTGCTGGATGCGGCGCGCCGGGCGGGGGCGGATGCGGCGGATGCGCTGGCGGTGCGGGGGGCATCGTTGTCGATTGACGTGCGTGCCGGGACACTGGAACAGGCCGAACGCTCCGAGGGGGTGGATATCGGGCTGCGGGTGCTGATCGGGCAGCGGCAGGCAAATGTCTCGGCCTCGGATACGCGTTCCGAGACCCTGACCGCCCTGGCCGAGCGCGCCGTGGCAATGGCAAGGGAAGCGCCCGAAGACCCAGATATCGGGCTGGCCGCTGCGGAGCAGCTGGCCAAGGGCTGGGACATCGACGCGCTGGAACTGTCCGACCCCGCGCCAGAACCCTCGCCCGCCGAGTTGCAGCGCGACGCCGAGGAAGCCGAGGCGGCGGCGCTGGCGGTCAAGGGTGTCAGCCAGGTGCAGGCGGCATCGGCGGCCTATAGCCACCGGCAGATACATATGGCGGCCAGCAACGGGTTTTCCGGCGGCTATGCGCGTACCGATCGCGGTTTGTCCTGCGTCGCCATCGCCGGGACCGGCGCGGGGATGGAGCGGGACCATGACGGGGACAGCCGCATCTTTGGCGCCGATCTCCGATCTGCGCGGGAGATCGGGCAGCGCGCAGGTGAACGTGCCGCGGAACGGCTGGACGCACGCAAGCCGCCAACCGGCGCCTATCCGGTGCTCTTCGATGAACGTGTCTCCTCGAGCCTGATTGGCCATCTGCTGGCGGCGGCGAACGGATTGTCGATTGCGCGCGGTTCTTCCTGGCTGCTGGGAAAGCTGGGCGAGCAGGTCTTGCCGCCGGAGCTGTCGATTACCGAGGATCCGCATCGGACACGGGTCGCGGCATCGCGCCCCTTCGATGCCGAGGGGCTGCCGACGCGGGCGCGCCGGATCGTCGAGGATGGCATCCTCACGGGCTGGACGCTGGATCTGGCCACGGCGCGCAAGCTGGGCATGACCTCAACCGGGAATGCCAAGCGCGGTACCTCGTCCCCGCCATCGCCCGGCGTGTGGAACACGGCGCTGACGCAGGGCGCGGCGTCGCGTGACGACCTGATCGCACAAATGGGGACCGGGTTGCTGGTGACGTCGATGATCGGCGCGACCATCAACCCCAATACCGGCGACTATTCCCGCGGTGCCAGCGGTTTCTGGGTGGAAAAGGGTGAAATCAGTCACCCCGTGAATGAATGCACGATCGCCGGATCCCTGCCGGAGATGCTGCGCCGGATCATCCCGGCGAATGACGCCCGCACCCATCTGTCACGCGTTGTGCCGTCATTGCTGGTCGAAGGGATGACCCTTGCCGGAAACTGATCTTGCCCTGCTGATCCGGGCAGCCCGCGCCGCCGGTGAGATTGCCACCGGTTTCCGCGGCGAGACCGCGCGCCGCTGGGACAAGTCCGGCGATGCCGGCCCGGTGACCGAGGCCGATCTGGCGGTGAACGACATGCTGTTCCGCGAATTGCGAACGGCCCGGCCGGATTATGGCTGGCTCTCGGAGGAATCCGAAGACGATCTTGCGCGGCTGCAGCAAGAGCATGTGTTTATCGTCGACCCGATCGACGGTACCCGTAGCTTCATCGAAGGTTCGCGTACATGGGCCCATGCGCTGGCGGTGGCGCAGCGGGGCGTGGTCACGGCGGCGGTGGTATATCTGCCCCTGCGCGACAAGCTTTATTCCGCGGCGGCGGGCGAGGGCGCGCGGCTGAACGGCCGGCAGATCCGGGTATCCGGGGCGACCGAATTGCCGGGCGCGTCGGTCCTGGCGGCCAGGCCCGCCTTTGCGCCGGAGTTCTGGCGCGCAGACCCGCCGGAGGTCTCACGGTCGCTTCGGCCCTCGTTGGCCTATCGCACCTCGCTGGTGGCCGAGGGGCGGTTCGACGCCATGCTTACGATCCGCCCGACCTGGGAATGGGACGTGGCCGCGGGCGACCTGATCCTGCGCGAGGCCGGGGCGGTGACGTCGGACCGAACTGCCCGGGCGCTGCGGTTCAACAACAAGCTGCCACAGGTCAATGGCGTCCTGGCCGCCAATCCGGTGCTTCATGGCAAGATCGTGAGCGAACTGGCGGAGTGAGCGCGACCAGATTGAGTGCGCCGGCGCGCACGCTCTATCTCTCGTCATCCGCGCTCCGCGCTGCTTCCTCGGGCCGCGCCTGCCCGACCGCGTCGCGATATGACTTTGTGCCGCAGAGGAACGGGTGTCCGTAACGCAGCGTTTCGGGGTGACAAGATGCTTGCGCCGCGCCATTTTGTCCCGGCATTTGCCCCGGAGACTTTGTCATGACCCACTACCCGAACCTGCTGGCCCCGCTTGACCTGGGGCACGTGACCCTTCCCAACCGCGTGCTGATGGGGTCGATGCACACCGGCCTGGAAGAAACGAAGGACTGGAACCGGGTGGCGGAGTTCTATGCGGCGCGCGCCCGCGGCGGTGTCGGCCTGATGGTGACGGGCGGCATGGCGCCAAATCGAGAAGGCGGGGTGTTTCCCGGCGCAGCGGGGCTGTTTACCGCCGAGGACATCGCCAACCACCGGGTCGTGACCGACCGCGTTCACGAGGCTGGCGGGCGCATCGCCATGCAGATCCTGCACGCGGGCCGCTACGCCTATGGGCCGGAATGTGTCAGTGCGTCGGGCATCAAATCGCCGATCTCGCCTTTCCCGCCGAAAGAACTGGACGAAGCCGGGATCGAAAAGCAGATCGCGGATATCGTGACCTCGGCCAGCCGCGCGCGGGAAGCGGGGTATGACGGGGTCGAGATCATGGGGTCCGAAGGGTATTTCATCAACCAGTTCCTGGTGCGCCATACCAACAAGCGCGAGGACCGCTGGGGCGGCTCTTATGAGAACAGAATGCGCCTGCCGATCGAGATCGTGCGGCGCACGCGCGAGGCGGTCGGGGAGGATTTCATCATCATCTACCGGCTCAGCATGATCGACCTTGTCCCGGACGGCTCGACCTTTGAAGAGGTTATCCTGCTTGCCCAGGAAATCGAAAAGGCCGGGGCCAGCATCATCAATACCGGCATCGGCTGGCACGAGGCGCGCATCCCGACGATTGCCACATCGGTTCCCCGTGCGGCCTTTACCTGGGTGACGAAAAAGCTGATGGGCGAGGTGGGCATCCCGGTGATCACCTCGAACCGGATCAACACGCCGGAAGTGGCGGAAGATGTGCTGAGTTCGGGCGCGGCGGATATGGTCTCGATGGCGCGGCCGTTCCTGGCGGACGCGGATTTCGTGGCGAAGGCGGCGGCCGGAAAGGCCGAAACCATCGCCCCCTGTATCGCCTGCAACCAGGCCTGCCTGGATCACACGTTCAGCGGCAAGATCAGTACTTGCCTGGTAAATCCCCGGGCGTGTTTCGAAACCGAACTGATGATAACGCCGACGGAACGGCAGAAATCCATCGGCGTGGTGGGGGCCGGTCCGGCGGGCCTGTCGGCGGCGATGACGGCGGCGGAACGGGGCCACAAGGTCACGCTGTTTGACCGGGCAGAGGAGATCGGCGGACAACTGAACATGGCCCGGGTGATCCCCGGCAAGGAAGAATTCCACGGTCTGGTGGACTGGTTCCGCACCATGGTGGCGGATCTGGGGATTACCCTTGAGCTGGGGCGCGAGATCGCGGCGGGCGATCTCGACGCTTTCGACGAGGTGATCATCGCCACCGGCGTCGTGCCGCGCGATCCCGGCATACCGGGACAGGACGGGCCGAATGTCCTGTCTTATATCGACGTGCTGCGCGGCAAGGCGCCGGTCGGTGACCGGGTGGCGATCATCGGCGCGGGCGGGATCGGGTTCGACGTGGCCGAATACCTCGTGCATGAGGGTGACAGCCCAACCGAAGACCTTGACCTGTGGCGCGAGGAGTGGGGCATTGGCGACCCCAGCGAGACACCCGGCGGGCTGGCCCCTGCGGGCCCGCAACCGGAACCGCCGGCACGCCGGATCACGCTGTTGCAACGCAAATCGGAGGCACCCGGCAAGCGTCTGGGCAAGACCACCGGGTGGATTCACCGCGCCGCGTTACGGATGAAAGATGTCAAAATGATGGGCGGCGTGAATTATGAGCGGATTGATGCCGAGGGCATCCATGTCAGCCATGGTGAGGCGCGCGAGAACCCCACATTGATCGAGGCCGACACAATTGTGTTGTGCGCTGGCCAACTCTCGGATCGTTCGCTGGCGGACGCGCTGGAGACAGCAGGCGTCAACTGCCACGTGATCGGGGGCGCCGATGTAGCGGCAGAGCTGGACGCCAAGCGCGCCATCAACCAGGGAACGCGCCTGGCCGCCACGCTTTAGCGCGGGTCTATTCGACAGTGATGGTGATCACCCCGGAGACGATCGGGGGATCATGCGGTACGTGATTCTGGTCGCCCAGCACAAGCTGCAGCGTATGGATCCCGGCGGGCAGTTCCAGCGAAACTTCGGTCTGGCCGCCGCCGAAATGCCGGTGGTTTTCATCCGCTGGCAGGCCATATTCCAGCTCTTCCGCGCCGCCCTCGCCCTCGCCAAGCGGTGGGCGGTCGATCAGGATATGGTGATGGCCGGTATTTTCCTTTTCGGTCCCGGCCGGCGCGACGCCCATGCCCTTGAGACCGAATATCACCGTGACCGGCGACGTCACCGTCGCGCCATCTTTCAGATTGACGAAATAGACCTCGGCACCCGCGGGCGCCGGGGTTTCCCCGGCCTGCGCAATCCCGGCGGCAAGAACTGCAAATGCGATTAACGATTTCTTGAAATTCATGATTTTCCTCCCCGCAACAGAATCCCGAGGATAAGCAGGGCAAGTAAATTGTCAAAATCCGTGGGTGCACTGGTTGCGGGAAACCGTTGTTGCACTGTTTCGGTGCCATGTTCGATCCGCGACAAAACCAAGATATTGTCCGTGGTCCGCCCCAGTTGTGCCCGATTTGTACCAGATAAAGTTCGGTGACTTTGAATGACGAGGTATGAGTATGGATCGCCTGACGGAAATGGAGGCCTTTGCCACGGTAGTGGACCAGGGCGGCTTTACGGATGCCGCCCGGAAGATGGGGATTTCCAAATCCGCCGTATCCAAGCATGTATCCTCGCTTGAGGCACGTCTGGGCGCGCGTCTGCTGAACCGTACAACCCGCCGGGTGAGCCCGACCGAGATTGGCCTTGCCTATTATGATCGCGCGCTGCGTGTCCTGAACGATGCGGGCGAAGCGGATGCGCTGGTCAGCTCCATGCAGTCGGACCCTTCGGGCCTCTTGCGCATTTCGGTGGCGACCGATTTCGGCGTCAATCACCTCAGCCCAGTACTTGGCAAATTCCTCGATGAATTCCCGGATATTACGGTCAACATGGTGCTCAATAACCGCTATGTCGAACTGATATCCGAAGGGTTTGACATGGCGATCCGCATTGGCGAGCTGGAAGACAGCACCCTGCGCGCCCGCAAGCTGACCGAGACAACCAAGCGGATGATCGCAAGCCCGTCCTATATCCAGAAATATGGCCGGCCGATGAAGATCGATGATCTGAATGATCACAAGCTTTTGCATTATTCCAGCCAGGCCAATGGTTCGGTCTGGAAACTGACCGCACCGTCGGGAGAAAAGCGCCAGGTGCGCACGGCCGGGGGATTGTCTGTCAATGACGGGCAATCCCTGCTTAACGCGGCCATTTCGGGGCTGGGCATCGCCTACCTTCCCAGCTTCCTCTACGCCAAAGCTCTGGAAGACGGGCTGGTCGAGGATGTTATTCCCGACCTGCCGGTTGAAACCCAGGGCATATATGCGGTTTACCCCCCGGGCCGGTTTACCCAGCCCAAGGTTCGCGCATTTATCGATTTCCTGGTCCACGCCTTCGCCGAGAAAGGTCCGACCGACTGGTAGTGTTCCCCCCTCAGCCTGTTCAAGGCCAACTGACCCCGGATGCCCCGATCATCCGGGGTTCTTGTCGGCTGTGGGCAGGTTGCACATCCCGGCGATAACGGCTGGTCAGTGCAACAGGAGAGTGGTGTGGGAATGCTCGGGATCCGCATCATCCGACACGGGGATGCATGGCGGGTCGATATATTCGGCAAGCTGAATCTTGAAGCTGCCTTCGTGGGCGTTCTTGCAAAAATATTTCACGGTCGTTCGTTCGATTTCATCGCCGGAGCCGTCGAAATGACACCAGTCGACCCAAACGATCTGCTTGTCGCCCCGTTTCGGGGTCATGCAGACAACCTTGGCCCGTGTCCGTGAATAGTCAAAGAGGTTGAGGCGCGCGTGGTAGGCATCCAGCGCCGCGCCCAGTTCTGCCTGTGTACGATAGACCTTCGTGGCGCCGCCCAGATAGAACGCGGATGGATAATTGAACCGCCGGGCGGCCAGATCCAGACGTCTCCTGCTGAATTCAGCGGCAAATTTCTCGAAAAAATCAGTGCGCATTCAAATGTCCCGGTGCGTTCGCTTCATCTTGGTGGTCGGACGGGCGGTCCGCTTTGCCGTGGATGGCCCGATACTGTCGGCCCGGGATACAAACATGATTGCGTCGGGTTTTCTACCTATGCGTGTGTATGGGGTGTCTTTCAGTGGGGGATCGCGATTCCGACAAGGGCATCGTTGCACCTGACATGCCCGGGTTGACGGGGCATCAGCGCGCGGGGCATATGGCAGGTCGGGCACAGAGGGGCGACATTGCATAGCTTATGTGCATGGCTGCGTATTGTAACACGGTGCGAAGAACCGCAGATTACCGGAAACGGAAAAAGACCAGGAAAGATCAGCCACCATGTCCACCCCCAAACTTCTGACAATCTCAGGGTCGCTACGCCAAGGCTCTTACAACCGGATGCTTCTCAAAGAGGCGGTGAAGGTCTTTGGTGAGGCCGACGTAACCGTCGCCGATCTGAACCTGCCGCTCTATGATGGCGATCTGGAAGAGGCACACGGCATCCCCGAACCCGTTCAGAAACTGGCGGATCAGATCAAGGCCACGGATGCAATCGTGATCTCATCGCCGGAATACAACAAGGGTATTCCCGGCGTGCTGAAGAATGCGCTGGACTGGGTCAGCCGGGTCAAAGGCGCCGTGCTAAAGGACAAGCCCACCGTGGTTGTCTCGGCGGCGGCGGGCCGGACCGGGGGTGAAACGGCGCAGTTCATGGTGCTGAGCTGCCTGACGCAATTGCAGGTACGATTGTTGCCGGGGCCCGCGGTCCTGGTGGCGGGTGCGATGAATGAATTCGACGAAAACGGCGTGTTGAACAACGATCTCTACCGCAAGACGCTGACAACGCGGATGCAGGCCCTGCGCGCCGAAGTGACCTGACGCCAGTTGGCGCTGGTTGCGACCGCGGCCAGGTTGCCATCGGGAACGCGGGTGTGCCAACCGTTTGCCCGGCCCGGTGCCCCTTGGGGCAGGGTGATCCGCCGCGGCGTGGCGGAGTGTCATTTCGGCATTGTCCCTCTGTTTTGCTGCGCCTAACCTGCGCTCATGAACCAGCGGACGCAAACCCTTGACGATGTGATGGACCCGGCCCGCGCCCGTGCCATGCAGGCGATCCTGGGGGACGAAATCACCATCCGCGCAGAAGATCCGCTGCCGCCGTTTTTCCATCAGCTGTATTTCTGGGATCCGCAACCGCCGGGGATGCTGGGCCGTGACGGGCATCCGAAACGGGGCGGGATCATTCCCGACATGGGCCTGCCGCGCCGCATGTGGGCGGGCGGCCGGCTGGAATTTCATGCGCCGCTGCGCGCGGGGCGCACGGCGCAACGCCTTAGTTCCGTGGAGCAAGCCACGCGAAAACAGGGGCGCACCGGGCCGCTGGCCTTTGTGACGCTGCGCCATGAAATCTGGCAGGATGGGCAGCTCTGCGTGACAGATTGGCAGGATCTGCTCTATCGCGAAGATCCAGACCCGGCCGCCCCGGTGCCTGACCCGCCCCGGGCCCGGACCGACGAAGACGTGGCCGAGAATGCGCGGTTCGACAGCACGACGCTCTTTCGCTACTCGGCCCTGACCTTCAATGGCCACCGGATCCACTACGACATCGAGTATGCAAGAACGGTCGAAGGCTATAACGGTTTGGTGGTGCATGGGCCGCTCTTGGCCCAAAGGCTGATCCTGCTGGCCGAACGCCGGTTGGGCAGCGTGAAACGCTTCTCGTTCCGAGCCACCGCGCCGCTTCTGCATAGCGAAGAGGCCACGTTCTGCTGGCAAGGCGGCAATGGGTGGGTACGCGGTCAGGACGGACGCCAACACATGATCGCAACCGCCAGTAGCTGACCGGCGGCACACCTGCTGAATAGCGGCTGAGGCGCAGCGTTTCACCTGCCTCGGCTATTTGCTCATCGGCGCTGGTGCGCTGGCACAGCCCGCTGTCGATCAGGACGGTGGACGCGCGGCGGCCCTTGCGGACGCAATCCGCGCCACCCTTGCCAAAAAGCGTGCAGGATATGTCCCGGGAATTCCTGCTGCCCAGCAGATAGGTGTTCAGCAATGCCTTGGCCCGCCGCCCGGTATCGGTCTCGGGCGCGGGGCAGGTCACACCGCGCAGGTGGAGCACCCGGCCGTCCAGTTCCATCCGGTCGCCGGCCAGTGCCCGCCAGATGCGCGGGGCATTGTCGCGGGCGGGGGCGGAGGGGTCGGCGGCATGGACCGCCCCGACGCCGGTGCAGAAAACGGCGGCGAGCAGGGTCAGATGGAAACGGTGGACCAGTCGTTGCATGAGCCGAGTATATCAGAGAGACGCCTCGGGCCGGAAATCACAAGGGATTGTGTCGATGCCCTCCAGCACCAGATCGGCCATCACCTGCCCGATCCCGGGGGCCATGCCGAACCCGATCTTGAACCCGCCATTGGCGATGAACTGACCTTCGTATTGCGGATGCGCGCCCAGCATCGGCGCGCGGGATCGGGTGCGGGGCCGGACACCGGCCCAGCGTTCGATGACCCGCGCCCCGTGCAGGACCGGCACCGCCCGCATCGCGCGTTCGATCACCTCGTCCAGCTGGGCATCGGTGCTGGTGGGATCGTCATAGTCGCGTTCACTGGTCGACCCGACCGCGACGGTGCCGTCCTCATGCGGGACGATATGCACCGTGTCGGCAAAAAGCTGGGGCAGGTCGCGGGCGTCGAAATGCAGCAGCGCCCCCTGTCCCTTGACGCCATTGCCGACGACACGGCCAAGCGATGTGGCAAGTTCGTCCAGCCCGGCGACACCGGTGGCGTGAATCACCTGGCCCTCGGCGCTGCCCTGGGTCAGTATCTCGCCCCCGCGCGCGGTGATCGCCGCGGCCAGCGCGGTACAGGCCCGGCGGGGATGGACCCGCGCGCTGAGCGTGTCGTGAATCAGGTAACCGGTCGGCGTAACGGGCGCCCAGTCGTGATCCGCCGCGCTGACCACCTGCCACGCGGCCTTGCCCTGCCAGAGCTTCGCGGCGCCTTCCGCCCTTTCGCGGGCCAGAGACAATGCCGCCGCGTCGGGCACCGGTTGCAGGCGTCCCAGCCGGGCATAACCGGGTGAAATCCCGGAAACCTCTTGCACAGCGCGCCAGAAAGCTTCGGCCATCAACAGGCTGTCCAGTTGAAACGCCTTCTTCGCGTTCCAGTTTTCGGGCACGTGCGGGGCCAGCGCGCCCACCACCCCGCCTGAGGCGCCTGCGCCTACACCGCCCGGGTCGATCACCCGCACATGGGCGCCGCGCGACTGGCAGCACCACGCGATCGAGAGGCCAAAAATGCCTGCGCCAAAGATCGTGACATCGGCCATTGCCAATTGCGGCTCTCCTCTGCATGTTCGGCCCGTTCAGACCCTTCCTAAAGGATGCCGCCATGCAGGGCCAGCGGGCCGAGATAGACTGGCAGACCGGCGATGTGCCGGTCTCGACCCGGTTTGATGACCCGTATTTCAGCCTGGAAAACGGGTTGCAGGAAACCCGCCACGTGTTCCTGGACGGCAACGGGTTGCCCGGGCGGTTCCGCGACGGGTTCCACGTGGCCGAGCTGGGGTTCGGCACAGGCCTGAATTTCCTGACCACTGTGCTGGCGTGGTGTCGCGGCGGCTATCCGGGCCGGCTCTGCTATACGAGCTTCGAGGCCTATCCGATGTCGGAAGAAGATATGGCGAAATCCCTGGGCGCCTTTCCCGAACTGTCCCCGGTGGCGGCCGCCTTGCTGGATGTCTGGGCCAAAGGGGCACGGCAGCACAATTTTGCCGACGGGATAAGCCTGACCGTGATCGAAGGCGACGCGCGCGAAACGCTGCCCAACTGGCGGGGCAGGGCGGATGCCTGGTATCTTGATGGGTTTTCTCCTGCCAAGAACCCAGAGCTTTGGGGCGCGGAGCTGATGGCTGAGGTTGGCCGGCACACCCAGCCGGGCGGCACCGCGGCAACCTACACGGCGGCGGGCTTCGTGCGGCGCGGACTGGATCAAGCAGGCTTTGACGTTACCCGCAAGCCGGGATATGGCCGCAAGCGTCACATGACCGTGGCCAGACTGAGGACATCATGACAGAGCAGAACGCGCGGCTTGGCATCCTGATGATGGTCGCCACCACTTTCGTCTTCGCGGTACAAGACGGGCTTTCGCGCCATCTGGCGGCGGAATACAACGTGCTGATGGTGGTCATGATCCGCTATTGGTTCTTTGCTGCTTTCGTAATCGCCATCTCGTCGCGCAAGGCCGGTGGTTTGCGCGCCGCAGCGACAACCAAACAGCCCCTGGTTCAGGGGTTCCGGTCGGTCCTGCTCGTGGCCGAGATCTGCGTCATGGTGCTGGCCTTCACGTTGCTGGGCCTGGTCGAAAGCCACGCGGTTTTTGCCTGTTATCCGCTCTTGATCGCGGCCCTGTCCGGGCCGGTTCTTGGCGAAAGCGTCGGCTGGCGGCGCTGGACAGCGATTGGCGTTGGTTTCATTGGCGTCATCATCATCCTCGAACCCGGGTTCGGCGTCTTCAAGCCCGAGGCCATCGTGCCGCTGACCGCCGCGCTGATGTTCGCGCTCTACGGGCTGCTGACCCGCTATGTGGCACGCGAGGACGACGCCCAGACCAGCTTTTTCTGGACCGGCACCGTGGCTGCCGTGGCGATGACCGCGGTTGGCATCTGGTTCTGGGAACCGATGACCGGCCCCGACTGGGGCTGGATGATTGCGTTGTGTTTCACCGGCGTGCTGGGCCATTTCACGCTTATCAAGTGCTACGAGGTGGCCGAGGCAAGCGCGGTGCAACCCTTTGCCTACCTGCAGCTTGGCTTTGCCAGCATCATCGGGATCACCATCTTTGGCGAGACCATACGGCTGAACGTGGCACTGGGCGTGGCGCTGATCGTGTCGGCGGGCCTTTTCACGCTCTGGCGCCAGCACAATCTGGATCGCCGGGCGTAGAACCTTGCGGACGGATATCCGTTGATGCGTGCCATGCGGACGACACCGGCCTTCGGCCGGAGAGCGCTGTGCGGAGCCATGACCGCAGGCCGCGGTGTGGCCTGGTCATCGCGCGGCTGTCGTTGACTGACCGCCATGCGCTCGATCCGGCCAGATGCGACAGCGAAAACTGGTGCCGCCAGGTCTTAATCGCTGACGATGGTGCGCCGGTCGGGGCGGATGGTCTTTCCCTTCAACTCTTCGCTGAACGGGATGGGCAGCGGGTCCTTGCCCAGGCGGGCGCGGTAGACCGGCATACTTTCGGTGACCCGCATCACATAGTTCCGTGTCTCGCGGAACGGGATGTGCTCGATCCAGTCGATGATGTCGACATCGCTCGTGCGCGGGTCGCCCATCGCCTCGATCCATTGCCGGGCGCGGCCCGGTCCCGCGTTGTACCCCACCGACATCAGCACCAGGTTGCCATCCAGCCAATCGGCCAGTTGCGCCAGGTAGGTCGAACCAAGGGCCACGTTATAGCGCCAGTCTTCCAGCACCCGGGTGCGGCTGTGGGCCAGGCCCAGATCGCCGGCGACCTCCTTGGCCGTGCCGGGCATCAGCTGCATCAGCCCCTGCGCCCCGGCGCCGCTGACGACGCCAAGGTCAAATTCGCTTTCGCGCCGCGCGATGGTCAGAGACAACTCCGCCGGCACGGGCAGGTTTTCCTGCGCCAGCGGGTGCAGCGCGTAATAGGCGGACGGCAGTACAATGGCGCGCCGCGCGGCGGCCTTGCCGACCATCACCTGCAGATGCGGTTGCCCCAGATCATCCAGCGCGTGGGCCAGTTGGCCCAGTTCCTCGCGGTCCAGGCTTTGGGACAGATGCACGAAGAACTGTTCCGCCAGTGTAATCCGTCCGGTGGCGATGGCCAGAACCCCGGCCTGAAAGACCGATGAGCTGGTGAACCCTGCCTCGCGCCAGGGGGCGAAGAATTCCTTTCCGTCCAACATCGGATCCAGCGGGATGTTGGCCCGTTCCGCCGCCAGTATCCCGTAGAAACTGGTCGGATGCTGGGCGCCTTCCGCATAGGCGATCTGCGCCGCCTCGGGGTCGTTCAGGGCCTCCTGGGCGCGCCCGATCCAGTAACCGGCGCGGCCAAGGGAAATGGGTGTCACCACGGCAGCACGAAGCCTTTGAAAATGATCCAGCGCCAGCTCTGGCTGGTTCAGGAACCGCAGCGCGAGATAGCCCGACAGCCATTCCAGATCCGCGTATCTGGACCCGCCGGACAGTTGGTGGACCGACGCCAGATCATAGGCCATCTGGTGATTGCCCGCGCGCATCTGGGCCCGCGCCAGCGACCGGCGGTTGTTGGACCAGCGGTGCGGGTCGCCAAGCCCGCCGTCGATCCGGCTCTGGCGCAGCATTAGCTTGATCGCGCTGTCGGTCTTGCGCTTGCTCATCAGGTGATTGAATTCCGCATAGGCGACATGCGCATCGCGACGCAGTTTTGCCGGCAGGGCGGCGATCCACTTGTCCAGCGCCTTGCGGCCGTTTTCGATGGTCTGCCGCGTCTCGATCCGTTTGCGCAGATCGGCCGAGACCAGCGGCTTCATCAGCTTGACATCTTTCAGCCCCCGCCATGCGGCCATGTGCATCCGCGCCACGTGGTGCGGCTTCAGGATCCCTTCATAGGCCTCCATGAAGGCGTTGTGCTCCTCGGTGGTCAGGTCCATCGTCCGCCAGGCGGTCACAATCGTGGCTTCCGCTTCTTCCTGGCGGCCGTTGGCCATCAGCACACCGGCATAGGTCAGCGCGCCGATGCCGGTCTGGGGCGCATGCGCCGCGTAGAATTTCAGGATGGCGTCGTGGTCGGCGACGATCATCCGTAATTCGTTCCGGCGGCGCAGATAGTCCAGCGCGGGCCAATCGGGATTGCGATCCAGAAACGCCTGAATCGCCTGCGCGTCACCGCGCCCCGAGCGCAGCCGATACCATTCGATCAGGTCGGCCGCGGCCGGGCCGTCACGTGCAGCCAGATTGGCGGCAACGTCCCAGCGGTCGGCCTGGATGGCGTGAAATGCGCTTTCCAGCGGGCGCGGGGCGCGGGGCCCGGGTTCCGCCGCCCATCCCGGCAGGGACAGGCAGAGCAGAACCATTATTTGCGTCACCAATCGCGACATCTCTTGCATTTCCTCGCTCAGCGAAGGATAGACAGCGCCAACCTAAGCACGCGCGGCACACCCGTCCATGCACAAACTTGGCACTTGGGCGTCATCCCGCTAGTCTGGCGCGCGTTTATGACCGGCCCGTTAGGGCTAAAACACAAATGTGGAAGGAGCGTGGCATGTTTAAGGGATCTTTTCCTGCACTGGTGACGCCGTTCAAAAACGGCGAGCTGGACATTGATACGCTCAAACACCTGGTAGAATGGCATATTTCCGAGGGATCGCACGGCCTGGTACCCGTAGGCACCACCGGCGAAAGCCCGACGCTGAGTCATGACGAACATGAAACAGTTGTTGAAGAGGTGGTGAAGGCCGCGGCGGGGCGAATCCCCGTGATTGCCGGTGCTGGCAGCAACAACACGACCGAATCGGTCCGGTTCATGCAGCACGCGGAAAAGGTCGGCGCCGCCGCGGCTTTGGTGGTGACGCCCTATTACAACAAGCCCACCCAGGCCGGGTTGATTGCGCATTTCACCGCGCTGCATGAATGCTGTGAGCTGCCGATCATCATCTACAACATTCCCGGCCGGTCGGTCGTGGACATGACACCGGAAACGATGGGCGAACTGGCCAAACTGCCCCGCATCATCGGGGTCAAGGATGCCACCGGCGATCTGGCGCGCGTCAGCTACCAGCGCATGACCTGCGGCAAGGATTTCATCCAGCTATCGGGCGAGGACGCCACCGCGCATGGCTTCAACGCCCAGGGCGGGGTCGGCTGTATCTCGGTCACGGCGAATGTCGCGCCCAAGATGCTGTCACAGATGCAGGAGGCGACGCTGGCGGGTGACTACACCGCCGCGATCGAGCTGCAGGACCGCCTGATGCCGCTGCACAAGGCGATCTTCACCGAGCCGGGGCTGGTGGGCGCGAAATACGCGATGTCGCAGCTGGGCCTCTGCAGCGACGAGGTCCGCTCGCCGTTGACCGGGCTGACCGACGGCACCAAGGTGTTGATCGATAATGGTATGCGCCACGCCGGGCTGATGAACTGACCTTTTTGGCGGTGCGGTAGCAGTCTGCCGCCCGCCGGACATCAGCGATTGACCTCGGCATGATAGAGTTCTTCCATCAACTCTTTGCCCAACGCATCTTTGATTGGCTGCAACTCAGCGTCGATCGCGGCGAAATTCACGTTTGTTACATTCAGGGCATCGGTTTGATTAGTATCAGGTAGCGTATCCAGAAACGCGATGCGCAGGCTTGTTGGCGGGTGGCTACCATCGACGCAACGCCTGGCCTTGGCGGCCTCGGCCAGATAACGTTGAACAGTGGCAGTATCGGCCTCTGCGACAGCCGCGCCCATGCAATCGAAGATGCGGCCATTCTGGTTGGTTTTGTAGGGGTATAGGTCGACAATCGCACGACGGGCGAGATCCGCCCGGGTGATCGCCTCCAACAACTTGATCGCAGCCGCTTTCCCGGCAACACGCGATGCCTGGGCGTCCGCACGATATTCGGCACGCTGGGATTCGAAGAAGGAAAACCAGGACAGAAGGCGTAAAAAGGCGCCCGTGACAGCCGTCCCCGCAACCTGGGTGAACCCGCCGTCATAATATCCATCTTCCAACGCGAACGTTTCATGCCAATTGTTCAGGACGGATTTTGCGCGAAAGAACATCCCGCTGCGCATGGGATCGTCATTGACCTTGTGCGCCATTTCATGCGCCAGAAGCGCAACGCGTTCCGCCGGTGACAACCCCGCCCAGAGCGGCAGGCCTATCCCGATTATCCAGTCCTGTTCGCGTGACCGGGCTTGGCGAAACTGGGCCATATAGGCATTGAATTCATCATCGATATGAAGGCCATCGGGAGGGGTCGTTCCTAGCCTGGCGGCGATCTCATCCAGCAGGTCGAAGAGAGAAGGCAAGTCTTGGCGCCGATAGGTTTTGTCGTGGTTGCGGATGCTAGGAGGCATGAGAATGTAGCCGAACCCGATCAGGATCAGACCGATGATGATGGAAAAGATGTTGGGGAAATTGATGGCGATCAACGCCACGCCCGCACACATCACGACGAGGGGTGACAGCAGGACCAGCACCGAAAGCACCCATGCAATAAAGAGCCTGAACGTCATTTTTGGGCGCGGGTCAGAAATTTCGCGTTCTGCTTGTCCAAGCAGCCGGTCGGCGTAGCGCGCCTGCCATCTTTCGGTAAAACTCATACTCATCAGGCGGCACCTTTGGATACGTATTCAAGTACACGCTAGCGTTGTGTGATGTGCCGTGCAACGCATAGTGCGTAGATCGCTGGCCGAACATATTGCCCACCCGCGGTTGACAGAAACCTGGTCTGCTTTCACGATGCCTGCGATGAAACTCTGGCTGCATCACATCAATCTCAGTACTGAAAATGTGGCGCGGATGGATGCGTTTTATCGCGATGTGATGGGGCTGAAGGTGCCCGTGAGCGATCTGCCCAAGCTGGAGAAGAAGCAAGGATATGCCGGCGATGTGGCCTTTGTCTCGGACGGGGATATTCAAGTGCATCTGGCGCGCAGGGACGTGATGGCCGGGTTCAACACCGGGCAGATCGTCAATCCGGTTGCGCGTGGACACATCGCTTACCGCACCGATGATCTTGCGGCTTTCAAAGCGCATCTGGACTCGCGTGGCATCCCCTATTCCGATTGGGGCAACGCGGCCGTCACCAGCTGGCACCAGATCTTTTTCTACGATCCCGACGGCAACGTAATCGAGGTGCACGAGGCGCAGGAATAGAGCCCGCCTAGGCATCAAGCGGCAGTGCCAGCGTCGACTTTTCCCGCGTGATGGCGATGGAGGTCGTGAATTTGCGAACATTCGCGTCGGCAAAGAAAAACCGGTGGGTAAACTGCTCGTAATCGGCCATGTCGCGGGCCACGACGACGATGATGAAATCGGCCTCGCCTGCGACGCAGTAAAAATGCTGCACATAGGGTTCGGCACGTGCCTTGCGCTTGAACGCGTCGATCTGGTCCAGCCGGTCGCGCTCCAGGTCAACCGACACAACCGCCGTGATCCCGAATCCCAGCCGGGCCGGATCAAGCTGCGCGGCCTCACCGAGGATCACGCCGCTGTCGCGCAAGCGGCGCAATCGCCGCTGCACCGAAGCGGTCGATGCCCCGGCAAGGTGCGCAAGCTCGGCGATCGGGCGACGCGAATCTTGCTGAAGTGCTGACAGGATTTTTCGGTCAACCGCGTCTATCTCTGCATCCTTCATGCTAGTTCTCCAGAATATTGATCTCTTTCGATCACTAAATAGACGATTTCTGACACATAGGGATCATATCGTTTTTCTATGGTTGCGCCATGAAACAGGGTTTTCTGTCCATTCTCCCGCTGGCGGCCGGGGCCGCGCTATACGGTTTTGCCTTTGGCGTTCTGGCCGCACAGATCGGGTTTCCGTGGTGGGGTGTCGCGCTGATGAGCGGGCTTGTCCATGCCGGGTCAAGCCAGATCGTCGCGGTTGAGCAATTCGGCAGCCACGGCTTCGTGCTGGGCGCGGTCCTGGCCGGGGCGGCGCTGAATTTGCGTTACCTGGGGATCATCGCCTCGCTGAGCGAGGTGTTGCGGGATGTGCCGATGCGCCTGCGGCTGCTGGCGATACATATTACCGGCGATGAAAATTGGGCCCTGACCATGGCGCGCCGTGCTCGGGATCCTGACATCGGCGCCGCGTTCTTGATCGGGTCCGGGCTGACAATGATTTCGGTATGGGTGATCTCGACCACGGCCGGGGCGCTGATCGGTGGCGCGATCCCCGATCTGGAAGGCTACGGTCTGGGCTTTGCGTTTACAGCCGCTTTCATCGCCATGGCGCGGGCCATGTGGCGCGGCCGGCAGGTCATCCTGCCATGGGCGATCACGTTTGCGGCCACGCTAGCATTGGTGCGGGCGGGAATGGGGCCAGCCTTTGCCATTGTTCTGGGCAGTCTGGCTGGCGTTGCCATCGCCACTCTCGACCGCAGTCGCCGGCGGCAGGACATCGCATGACAAGCGCGCAATGGCTTCTGATCGTGTTGCTCGCCATTGCCGCCTACGGCGTGCGTCTGGCGGGGCTGGTCGGTGGACGGGCCATTTCGGCCAATCCCAGGCTGAAACCGTTCCTCGACGATCTGCCCGGATGCCTGGTGGTGGGGCTGGTCGCCGCATCGCTGGCGGGTGAGCCGGCGGTCACCTGGGCCGCTGCCCTGGTGGCGCTGGGTGTGGCGATCCTGACCAATAACGTGGTGGTGACGATGGTGATCGGCCTGGCCGCCATCATCCTTGGTCAGCAATTGTCGGTTTACTGACAGGGCCTAATCAACCCGCCGCACCAGCAGCTGGTTTCCCGGGCCGGTCTTGGTCTCGAAAACCTTCAGTACCTTGACCAGATCGCTCAGCTTTTTCTTGCCGTAGCTGCGCGTGTCGAAGTCGGGTCGATCCGCCTGGATCTGCTGACCGATCCGGCCCAACGGGTACCACTCGTCATCCTGGTTGATCTTTTCCATCGCGTCAAAGATCCACCGCCGCACGTCGTTGAGCTTGCGATCGTTCAGCGGCTTTGCCTTGGAACTGGCCGGGCCGGGTTCCTCGTAGATATTCTCGATCGCGACAAAGCGGTTGCAGGCGTTCTTGAGCGCGTCCGGCGCCTTGGCCTCGCCAATACCGATCACGGTCAGCCCCTGTTCACGGATGCGGCTGGCCAGCCGGGTGAAATCGCTGTCGGATGACACCAGCACGAAACCGTCGAAATGGCCCGCGTGCAGGATATCCATCGCGTCGATCACCAGACCGATATCCGACGCATTCTTGCCCTTTGTGTTGGCCGTCTGCTGATGCTGCACCAGCCCCAGCTTCTGCGCCGTGGCGGTCCACCCCGAAAGCTGCTGGCTGGACCAGTCGCCATAGACGCGGCGCAAGCCCGGTTCGCCATAGCTGGTGACCTCCTTGAGGATCGCATCGGCGAATTTCGCGGGCACGTTGTCGGCGTCGATCATGACGGCAAGCAGGGGGGTATCAGCGGGCATGGCAGCTTCCTTTCGGGGCTACCATGCCTGATCCGGTGCTGATGTAAAACCGGTTTGTCGGGAACCTGCGGGTCAGGCCGGTTCGCCGATCTTGTCCTGCGTTTTCGTCGCGAAATCGCTGGCGTCATGGCGTTCGTGCAATTGCTCATGCGGTTCGCCGCTGGTCTTGTTCACCATCCGGCCACGCTGCACGGCCGGGCGCGCGTCGATCTTTTCCGCCCAGGCCAGCACGTGCTTGTAGGACTTGGCGTCCAAAAAGGTCGCCGCCTCACCATAGGCCCGGCCCAGTAGCAGGTTGCCGTACCAGGGCCAGATCGCCATGTCGGCGATGGAATAGTCATTGCCCGCGATATAGGGCCGTTCGGCCAATTGCCGGTCCAGCACGTCAAGCTGGCGCTTGGTCTCCATCGTGTAGCGGTCGATCGGGTATTTCCAGTGCTCCGGTGCGTAGACATAGAAATGCCCAAACCCGCCGCCCAGATAGGGCGCGCTGCCCATCTGCCACATCAGCCAGTTGATCACTTCGGTCCGTTCCGGGCCGGATTTTGGCAGGAACGCCCCGAATTTCTCGGCCAGATGCATCAGGATCGACCCGCTTTCGAATACGCGCACCGGCGCACCACCGCTGCGGTCCAACAGCGCCGGGATCTTGGAATTCGGGTTGATCTCGGTAAAGCCGCTGCCAAACTGGTCGCCGTCGCCGATGCGGATCAGCCAGGCGTCATATTCCGCGGCATGACCCTCGGCCAGCAGTTCCTCGAACATGATGTTCACCTTCACGCCGTTGGGCGTTGCCAGTGAATAAAGTTGGAACGGATGCTTGCCCACCGGCAGTTCCTTGTCGTGGGTCGCGCCCGCAACAGGCCGGTTGGTCGAGGCGAACTCGCCGCCGTTCTCCTCTTCCCAGGTCCATACTTTGGGTGGGGTGTAGCTGTCATCGCTCATGGGGGATGTCCTTTTCTCCTGCAAGCCGGTTGAAAGGTAATCGGTTTTTCACGCCCATCAACGTGCAGGGCCGCACAATTCCCTGTGCGGCCCTGCCAGAATGTTCAATTGGACGGGGTTTACCCGCCAGTGGGTATCAATACACCACGACGCTCCTGATGGATTCGCCCTTGTGCATCATCTCGAAGCCCTTGTTGATCTCCTCGAGCTTGAGGAGATGGGTGATCATCGGGTCGATCTCGATCTTGCCGTCCATGTACCAGTCGACGATCTGCGGCACGTCCGTCCGGCCCCGGGC
>NZ_JBDOQV010000013.1:0-134195 GCF_039839345.1 Roseovarius sp. CAU 1744
ACTCATAGAACAGCGCCGCCTGCGCTTCCTGCTTCGGTCCCATCATGGCTCATTCTCCCGCTCGTTGAGAGAATTGAATCAGCAGTTCATGCACCAATCAAGGAAGAGTTTTTCAACAAAATCAGCCCAAAGCCGACCTTTGAACTACTCATCACATTCTAACGGATTTCTGCACAAATTCTAACTTGGTTTTGCATATCAAAGATATAATTGTGCCCTTCATGGAGAGATATCAATTTTTGCCGAAAGCCAAAGTCGTTATTTCTATCGGCTTAGTCTGTTTTCTTCTAGCGCTTTGGTCAAGCGGCAATGCCCTTGAAGAAGATGAGGATTTACCTGACCCTGATTTCCTCTCGACCAACCTATTTTTTAGTTTGGGCAACGTGGTTGTTTCGGTTCCCGCAGTGTCTATTAAAAGATTGTACGTGCCGCCAGACAACCAAAACCCTCTTCCCAGGTTCCGCAGCAGTTCGGCGTTTGGGACTCCAAGGTGGTTTGAAACACAAGAATATAAGAAGGCAGCGCACGAAATCGCGTCCAATCCTAAAACGCCTGTGGAAGTATCTGCTTTAGAATTGAATTTTGGTTCCTACGGAAGTTACGGTGAGTATCGTATTTCCCGCGAGATTTGCCCAAAACTCACGAAAAAATGGAGCCAAAAAGCTTGTTCGAACCAGTTGCGAAAGGAGCTAAAGCACCTTCCAAACGACTTATTCTTGGTGATTGGTTATGGCATGGAAATATTCAGGCATCATTCTTGGACGGGAATGAAAGATACCACGGTTGGCGACCTGCTAGATACGCTGGAGCCTTTGTCGGACACTGCAAAAATGGCATGTGCCGAAGGTCAAAAGTACTGTCGCGCGGCTTTTTCTATTTCAAAGGTGCTTGTGGCAGTTTGGACTCCAAAATGCACAAAGGATGCAAATGGAGTCTGCGAATTCGACCTCGAAGCGGAGGGGGTGGAAATCGCCAACTTTGTATTCAACGAGCTCGTACAGGAGTGAGAATTCAACGACCGCTTAGTCCGCAAAACGGCCTTTGGTCAAATTTGCTCTGCGAATACCCCTAATGACTGGACTGAGGATAAGAAATCACCGACAGGTAGCGCGCCGGCAGTTTGATCAGCTGGTCCGGCCCGTGCGGCGCGTCAGCGTCGAAAAACAGGCTGTCGCCGGGGCGCAGGTGAAAGCTTTGCTCGCCATAGCGATAGCCAACTTCACCCTCCAGCATGTAGAGCAGTTCGATACCCTCGTGCTGGAAGGTCGGGAAGGTGTCGGATTGCTCGGTCAGGGTGATCAGATAGGGCTCCACCACCACGCCGCTGCTGTTCGCCCCAAGATGACCCAGCAGGTTGTATTGGTGCCCTGCCCGTGTGCCAGCCCGCTCCGTCTCGACCGCATCGCCCGCCTTGACGTGCACCGCCTCGCGGCGCTCCTCAAAACGGCGAAAGAAGGATGTCACCGGCACGCTCAGCGCCGCCGACAGCGCCTGCAGGGTGGTCAGCGAGGCCGAGGTCACGCCATTCTCGATCTTGGACAGCATTCCCACGGACAGGCCCGTCGCCTCGGCCAGATCGGCCACGGTCATGCTGCGCTGACGGCGGAAATCGCGCACCTCGCGGCCAATCGCCACCTCCAGGTTCTTTTCACGCGTATCCCCAACCTTGTGCGGATCCTGACTGAGCTTGCCACTGGCCATAAATTCTTTCCCGTATCCGGCCAGCCGCGGCCGTCAGGCCAAAGTAACCCCTTGCCGAAGCGATGTAAAACAGGGTCCGGTCACAGGCCGGCTTTCTCGCATTCTTCATTCAGGATCGGCGCGGCCAGCGCCATGGAATGAATACCCATGATCGAGGTCAGCTGGATCACTTCGAGGATCTCCGCCTTGGTGGCCCCCTCGCGCAGCGCGTTCTGGATATGCCGGCGCACGCCGGGCGCCCAAAGATGCGTTGTCGCCGCATTGATCGCGATAAAGATAAGCTCTTTGGTCTTCTGCGGCAATGGCCCCTGTTTTTGCGGCACCGCGCGAAACGCCAGAAACGCCTCCAGGTAATCCGGGTCCATCTCGGCCAGCATGTCCCACATCGGGTTCCAGTCCTGGGTCTCGCGCTGCGCCTTGGTCGCGGGATATTTTTCGTCTGTCATGATGCCTCTTGCATTCCAGTGCCGTCGCGACGATCCCGCACCACGGTGATCCGGTTCATGCAGCGGTAGGCCGGCAGGTAATCGGCCACCGCGTAATGCATGGTGCAGCGGTTGTCCCACATCGCCAGATCGCCCGCCTTCCAGCGCCAGCGCACCTGATCCTCGGGCCGGTTCATGTGATTGGCCAGCCAGACCCTGAGGCTGTTCGACTCGTTTGTCGTCAGCCCCAGGATATGGGTCACGAACGCTTCGTTATAGTTCAGGAATTTTCGGCCCGTGACCGGATGCGTGCCGATCAGGGGCCGCACCATGTGGCCGAAGCGCGCCACGGCGCTGTCCAGCTTTTCCTTGCCCGCGAAGGAATTGCGGAAATCGCCCAGGTCATGCACCGCTTCCAACCCTTCAAGATCCGCTTTCATCCCCTCGGGCAGCCGGTCATAGGCCGCGTAATTGCTGGACCACATCGTGTCGCCGCCCACTTCGGGCACCACACGCGCGACGAGGATCGAGGCGAAAGGCTGCACCGCCTTGAAGGTCAGATCGGTATGCCAGCTGTTGGTGTCCGGCGGCGCGCCGCTGTCGTTTTCGAGCTTCACGATCCGCTCGAACCCGTCGACATGCGGATAAAGCGGATGCGGTTCGTCAATCTCGCCAAAGCTTTGCGCCAGCGCCATATGCGCCCGTGGCGTGATCCGGGTATCGCGCAGAAAGATCACCTGGTGCTCCAGCAGCGCCGCGTAGAGCGCGTCCGACACGTGCTCCGGCACTGGCCGGCTCAGGTCCACGCCGGTAATCTCGGCCCCGATCGCCGGTGTAATCCTCTGGGCTTTCATTGCCTCATCCTCCCCGGTGTTTGAAACTGTCCCTTCGGAAAGAGTAGAGCGCCGCGGGGTCCACGTCCGTGTCGATAACGGCAGGTTTGCCGCATTCCAGCGCATCCTCGATCGCCTGAGCCATTTCATCCAGCGTCGTGGCCTTGTAGCCCTTGGCGCCGTAAAGTTCCGCCAGCTTGTCGAAGGGCGGGCTGGAGATATCCGCGCCGATATAACGCTCGCCGAAGAAATCGCGCTGATAGGCTTTCTCGGCACCCCAGCAGCGGTTGTTCATCACCACGGTCACGGTGTTGATCCCGCAATCCACCGCCGTTGAGAGTTCCGACACCGTCATCCCGAACCCGCCATCGCCCATCAGAGAGATGACCGGGCGTTCCGGCGCGGCCAGTTTCAGCCCCAGACCACAGGCGAAGGAGAAGCCGACCAGCCCGAAATCAAGCGGGGTGAACAGCGATTTCGGCTGCCAGTAATTCAGCGCGTCCGTGGCCTGAAGGCACAAGGTTCCCGCATCCATCGTCACGGCGGCATCGCGGGGCATCACATCACGCAATGTCTTGAACAGGCCCGACGGATGGATCGGCATGGCGTCAACCTGCGCCTCGGCGTCGCGTTTCGCCAGATAGGCTTCGCGCTCGGCCTGAAAACCGATCAGCCATTCATCGGCGGCGCCCCGGATGTTGATCCGGCTCAGCGCCTCGCGCAGCTGCGTGGCGACGGTGGGCGCGTCGCCCATGATGCCAATCTCGGCCGGGAAATAGCGGCCGATTGCCGTCGGTTCCAGCTCTACATGGATGATCTTAGCGTCTTTGTTAATGTTATCATAGCTATAGAAGGTAGAATTGAAGCCGATCCGCGTGCCCAGCCCCAGGATCACATCGGCCTCCTTGACCAGCCGCGAGGCCACGATATTGCCGCGCGGGCCCATCTGCCCGGCGTTCAGCGGATGGCCGAAAGGCACCGCGTCGCCATGCCCCGGCGAGGTGACAACCGGGCAGTTGAGCGCCTCGGCCAGGTGCAGGCATTGCGCCGCCCCGCCGGTATTCTTGATCCCGCCCCCGGCGATGATCACCGGGCGGCTGGCGCCCGCCAGCAGCTTGGCCGCCGCCTCGATCGCCCCGGGGGCGCCGCCGGGCGCCGCAAAGGGGCGGTACTGGGCGGGGGTCTGAAACGCGCCAAAGTCGGCCTGGGCCGACAACACGTCGCGCGGCAGGTTCAGCTGCACCGGCCCGCACCGCGGGGCCAGCGCCTCGCGATAGGCCTCGCGCAGCATCTCGGGCACGCGCTCGGCGCTGGTCGCGGTCCAGGTCTTTTTCGTGACCGGCTTGAACAGTGCATCCTGATCGACCTCCTGGAACGCGTCGCGATACCGGTGTCCGCTGGCAAGTGCGCCTGCGATGCTGACCACCGGTGAATAGGCAGCCTTGGCCTGCGCCAGCCCCGTGACAAGGTTGGTCGCCCCCGGCCCGTTCTGACCGGCAAGGATCACCCCCGCCTGACCGCTCATCCGGGCAAACCCGTCGGCCATGTGGGTGCCGGTGCGCTCGTCATGCACGCCGATGAACCGGATGTCGTCAGCGTCGTAGAGCGCGTCGAACATCTCCATCGTGGCCGAGCCGATCAGGCCGAACACATGGGTTGTACCCTCTGCCCGGATCGCCTCGACCGCCGCCTGCCCGCCTGTCATGGTTTTCATGTCGCATTTCCCATCTCTGTCGCGCGTGCCCTGACGGGTCCGCGGCCCTTGCACCTAAAGCACCCGGCCCAGGAACGCCCTGACCGGTTCGGCAAATAACTCGGGGCGCTCGACCAGCCCCATATGCTGCAACGCGGGCAGGATGATTACCTCCGCGCCCTGGATTTCCGACGCGATTGCGTGACTCATCGCCGGGGTCGATCCGCTGTCATTCTCGCAGGTGATCACCAGCGCCGGATGGCTGATGGGTGGCACCGGGCGGATCAGCTCCACGACCCCGGCGGCCAGCACGAACCGGTGCCTGGCGTAATTCTCGTGGTCATTGGCCATCACCACCGCGCGCACCTCGTCCAGCACCTCCGGGTGCGCCTGCCGGAACTCCTCGGTGAACCACCGCGCCAAGGTCGCTTCGATCGTGGCCCCCGGCCCGCCCGCCGACGTGTCGCGCGCACGTTCCTCGACCAGCCTTTGCTGGTCCGCGCCGCGCTCATGCGGCGAATTTAGGATGCACAGCGCCGAGACCCTGTCCGGATGATCCATCGCGCAGCGGCGGTTGATCATGCCGCCCAGCGAAAAGCCAACCAGCGCGGCCTTGTCGATCGCCAATTCGTCCAGCAGCGCGACCAGCTGTTCGCTCAGCACCGTCAGGCTGGGATCGTCCTGCGGCAAGGCGGTGTCGCCATGACCGCAGAGGTCATAGCTCAGCACCCGGAACCTTGTGGCCAGCATCGGGATCATCGCGCGCCAGGTCGCGGCCCGCGTCAGCCCCAACCCGTGGATCAGCGCCACCACCGGCGCGCCCTCGGGTCCCGCCAGATCATAGGCCGTGCCCGCCGTGCTGACAGGCATCTCAGACCCCCGCCGGATTGTCGACGTCGTGACCCATTTCGCGCAGGTCGGTATAGCGGTCGCCGATCCGGTGATTGGGGTGCCCGCCCACGGACGCACCAAGCGCCACGATGATCTCATCCTCGGCGGGCGCGTCGGGCACGCAGGTATGGATGGTCTGGTAATGCGAGCGCCGCCCGCCATCATCCTTGTCCATCAGCGGGATCATCAGCGATGTGCCCGCCGCCCCGCGGGTATTGGTAAAGGCCAGATAGGTCTTGGCACTGACCGCATCACGGAACTGGTTGCCGAACCACAGCGTATGGGTCAGCGCCTGGGCGTGCTCGATCTCACCGCCCATGCCGACGATAGAGGCCTTGCCATATCCCTCAAGCCGGTCACCGGTAACGTTGAGGATCATCTCGGTCAGCAACTTGCCCAGCTCTGGCCCCTGCTCGCGGATCTCGGGGCCCAGATCCTCGACATGGCCGCGTCCGAACCACGGGTTGCGGATAATCGCCAGTGCCGCCACCAGCTGCGTCGGGATCGGCACGTTCTTCCACCCCTCGCGCAGCGTCGTCTGGGTGATCGTCAGGGTACGGCGAATCTCAACCGGCATCGGCCAGCTCCTGTTCTGCGAAGGCCGGCATGACCTTGTCGATGAACAGCCGAAGCGAGCGCTTCTGCTGATCCATGTCCATCCCCATCGAGGCATAGTAGAGGAAGGCATCGACCCCGATCGCCTCGTATTTCTTCAGTTTCTCGATCACCTGGCCGGGGTTGCCGAACATCAGGTTTTCTTCCAGCATCTCGGGATCGACCCGTGCATTGCCGTCCAGCTCTTCCAGCGGTACCCGGTCCGGGAAGCCGTTCCTGACCTCGCCCTTCTTCATCATCAGGTTGCCGAACTGTCCCAGCACGCTGCGGATGGCAGACATCGCATCCCTGCGGTCGCTCTCGCTCTCGTACACCGCGGTATGGCGCATCACCGCCCAGGTGCCGTCGTATTTGCCGCCATTCCGGGCAATCGCGTCATCCAGCCGCGCGCGATAGGTCTCGGCCTCGGAAAACGGCATGGTCAGCGGCCAGCTGAGGATGTTGCATCCATGTTCGACCGCATAGTCGAAGGTGATCGGCGCGCGCGCCGCGACCCAGACCGGCACGTTCTCCTGCACCGGTTTCGGGCAGGAGGTGGCGGTGGGGAAATGCCAGAACTCGCCGTCATGGGCGTAATCGCCCTGCCAGAGTTTCTGCACCACCGGCAGCATCTCCTGCATGTAGCGCCAGCTGTCCTTCTGATCGAGCCCCGGTTTCATCCGGTCGAATTCGCGCTGATAGGCGCCCGACCCGATGCCGAATTCCAGCCGGCCGTCGCTGACCAGGTCCAGCATCGCGGCCTCGCCCGCCAGGTTGATCGGATGCCAATAGGCGGCATTGACCACGCCCACGCCCAGGCGGATATTCTTGGCATGTTCGCCCCACCAGGTCAGAATCTGGAACGGGTTGGGCGCAATCGTCATCTCCAGCGCGTGATGCTCGGCGGCCCAGGCAATCTCGAACCCGGCCGCATCGGCCATTTTGACCATTTCCAGCGTATGGTCGCGCACGGCCTTCATATCCGTACCTTCGTCCATGCGCTCCAGGTTGATAGCAAGCTGAAACTTCATCACTTTCTCCTTGTTAAATTCTGGCGTTTCGCTGTGCGGCCCCGGTCATCCGGTCGGCATACCAGCGTGCGAATTTGATCAGGTTGACCTCCAGCAGCGGCTGCAGCCGCCCCGGCCGCGCATCCGGGCAGCGCAAGCCCCGGTGCTGATCCTCAAGCGCTGGAATATCCTCGCCGATCGCGGCATCCAGGCGGTCGAAATACGCCGCAATACGTGCCTCGGCCCCGGGCAGATCCAGGGTTTCGGCCGGGAAACAGGCGGTTTGCACCACCAGGCAGCGATGCGCGCCCAGCGGATAGGCCTCGTAGACCCAAAGCGCGTCGCGCCCGAGGGCGAAGCTCATGTTCGGAAAGACCCAGGTGTACCGCACGCCCTCGCCCGCGCGCCCCGCCAGCCCGGGCATCGGCGGCAGCGCCTTGTCCTGTTCGGTCTGCAAAAGCCCACCGGTGCCCGCGGTGGCGCCGAACTGGCTGGCAAAGGCGCCCATGGCGGCGTCACCCGGATCGGGTTCGCCATAGACCTCTCCAATCGAATCCGGATGCACGAAGGGCAGGTGGTAATACTCGTTGAAAACCTCCAGGAAGGCTTTCCAGTTGCAATCCACCTCGAAACTCTGCCGCCGGGCCGAGACCAGATCCGCCAGCGGCCATCCCGTATGCAACCCGGCCCATTCGCCCAGCTGTTCATCCAGGTCGGGCGCAGTGTCGTCGAGGCAGACGAAGGCAAAGCCCAGCCGTTCGGCCGCGCGATAAGGGACCAGGCCATGATCTTCGCGTCTGAATCCGGTGGCCTCATCCATTCGCGGGGCTGCCGCCAGCCGCCCGTCCAGATGGTACATCCAGGAATGAAACGGGCAGCGCAGGCCCCGGCAATTTCCTGCGCCGCTGACCAGCCGTGCCGCCCGGTGCCGGCAGGCGTTTGCAAAGGCCCGCAATGTGCCGTCCCTGTCGCGCAGCAGGATGATATTCTGGCCCGCCACGTCAAGCGCGATGAAATCGCCCGGCGTCTTGACCATGTCGGACCGGCCCACCGCGATCCAGGACCGCCGGAACACCGCGTCGATCTCTGCCTCGGCAATCACGTCCGAGGTGTAACATTCAGGCGGCAGGGTCGGCCCGCCATCCGGCTCTTGGCACCCCGCGAGCGTTCCGATCAGATCTTCGCTCAACTGAAACATCGCACCCACCCTCCTAGCGTGCCACGAACTGGCTGCCCAATGGCTCGGACGAGGTGTTCATCCATACTGTCTTGGGTCGCGTATAGTCATACATCGCCTGGAACCCGCTTTCGCGGCCATAGCCCGAATTCTTCATCCCGCCGAATTCCGCAATGGGCGAGACGGCACGGTAGGTATTGACCCAGACGATCCCGGCCCGCACCGCGCGGCTCATCCGCAACGCACGCGCTGAATCGCGGGTGAAAATGCCCGCCGCAAGGCCGTGCTCGGTATCATTGGCCAGCGCCAGGGCCTCTTCTTCGGTCCTGAAGCGCAAGACGCTGAGGACCGGGCCGAAAAGCTCCGTGTCGACGATCTCAAGCTGCGGTCCGGGGCAGTCGATGATCGTGGGCTCGTAGAACATGTCGCTTGCCTGCCCCTTGGCCCGCTTGCCGCCGCAGAGCAGCTTGCCGCCCTCTTCGACCGCCTTCGCCACCTGCCGTTCGATATTTTCAAGCTGGCCATAGGTGCACAGTGGCCCCATCTCGGTTTCTTCCAGCATCGGATCGCCGATCTTGGCGTTCTGCGCGATCTCCACCATCCGGGCAAGGAACTCATCGGCGATGTCGGCGTGCACGATCAGCCGGGAGCCCGCGACGCATGACTGCCCCGAGGCCGCGAAAATGCCCGAGACCGAGCCATTGACAGCGCTTTCCATGTCGGCGTCGGCAAAGACGATGAACGGCGACTTGCCGCCCAGCTCCAACGAGACCTCGGCGAAATTGCTGGTCGAATTGTTCAGGATGTGCCGGGCCGCCACCGGCCCGCCGGTGAAGGAAATCCGCGCAACCAGGGGGTGGCTGGTCAGCACCTTGCCGCAGGGGTCCGCATGGCCGGTGACGATGTTGATCACGCCATCCGGAATACCTGCCTCGGCAAAGAGCCGCCCGAATTCCAGGATCACCGCCGGGGCAAACTCGGATGTCTTCAGCACCACCGTGTTGCCGGCCGCCAACGCCGGGCCGATCTTGACCGCCGTCAGGAACATCTGGCTGTTCCAGGGAACGATCGCGGCCACCACGCCCAGAGGCTCTCGGTCGGTAAAGACGAACATGTCGGGCTTGTCGATCGGCAGCGTCTCGCCATGCACCTTGTCGGCGGCACCGGCGTAGAAATGCAGGAACTCGGCGATGTATTTCGCCTGCCAGCGGGTTTCCTTGAGCATCTTGCCGGTGTCGCGGGTTTCCACCTCGCCGAAATACTCCGAGCGGTCCGCCAGCAGGTCCGCCAGGCGGCGCAGGCAATGGCCCCGCTCGGTCGCCGTCATCTTTGCCCAGGGCCCCTCGTAGCACGCCCGGTGCGCTGCCCGCACGGCACGGTCCACGTCCTCGGCCGTCGCCTCGGGCACCACTGCCCAGTCTGCGCCGGTGGCCGGGTTCAAGGTGGAAAACGTGCCGCCATCGCTGGCATCCACCCAGGCCCCGTCAATCAGCATCTGATACGTCTTGGTCATGCGCTCCGTGGTCTTTTCACTCGGTTATCTTGTGGCAGGTTCGAAACTGACAGATTCCCACACTTCTTGAAAACGAAATATTTTGCGCCATAAATGCGAAAACTTTGTATTGAGAGTCGCCAGAATGAACATCACTTCGCTTCAGACCTTCATCGCCATCGTCGAAACCGGCAGCCTTGTACGCGCGTCGCAGAAAATGAACGTGACCCAGTCCACCGTCACGGCCCGGCTTAAAACGCTTGAGGAAGAGCTGGGCCAGACACTGCTCAACCGCCAGAAATCCGGCACGACGCTGACGCCCGCGGGGGCGAAACTTCTGCGTTACGCGCGGGTGATGACGGGGCTCTGGCGCCAGGCGCGGTATGAAACCGCCCTGCCCGATGGGCTGAGCTCGGTCTGTACCTTCGGCTGCGATCCGGGGCTGTGGTACGGGCCCGGCAAGGCGTTCTTCGAAGGCGTCACATCCGGCGACCCGGAAATGGCCGTCTCGGTCCATCAGGGCAACGCACGCGATCTTGAGGAATGGCTGGGCGCGGGCCTTGTCGACGTGATCCTGACCTATGACGCCACCACCCGCGGCAATCAGACCGTGCACGCCCTGCCACCCGAGGAACTGGCGCTGTATTCCGACAAACCGGACACCCCGATCCGCGGCACCGGAACCTATATCTTCGTCGATCATGGCGAGGATTACCGCCGCGCGCATGGCGAGACCTACCATGACACCGGCATCGCCCGGATCAGTTTTGACAGCAGCCGCTGGGCGCTGGAACACCTGCTGGCGCGGGGCGGCTCGGCCTACCTGCCGCGGGCGCTGGCCGATCCGCTGGTAACGCAGGGCCTGCTACACGAGCTGACCGAGGCGCCGGTTTATTTGCGCAAGAAGAACCTGATCGTGAACGACACCGCCGAAAAGAACTGGCGCTGGTTTCCGCCGCTGATGGCGCGACTGCGTCAGCAGGGCTGACCGGGCGCCGTTTGCGGCCATCTTGCGGACAAGCTGAAATCCCGTTTTCGGTAGTCTAAAAAAGCCGCACGATACATGCAAAAATTTTTACTTTTCATCGGGGGTGTGTTTTGAAACACTCAACCTCGCCGCAACGGTTCTCGCAACGGGAGGTCGGGAACAGCGCCAGCCAGGCCGCATCGAGAGCAACAACCGGCTGATCCCGGTTTCGTCGGCAGTCTGGACTTATCATGGCGCGATATCTGGTCCTAACAACCGACGAAAAAGTCGGACACTTAACTACCGCAAAACAAGATCCGGAAACGGGACATCAACAAGGGAGAATACCATAATGAAGAAACTCACAGCCCTCATGACCGGTACAGCCATCGCTGTGGCCGCGCCCGCGATGGCCGCCGACATCGTGATTGGCGTGCCGAACTGGCCGTCGGTCAATGCCACGGCGCATATCCTGAAAGTGGCCATCGAACAGAATATGGGGCTCGAAGTCGAGCTTCAGAACGGCACCAACCCGATCGTGTTCGAGGCGATGGATTCAGGCGCGATGCATGTCCACCCCGAGGTCTGGATGCCCAACCAGAAGAACCTGCACGACACCTATGTGCAGGAAAAGGGCACCGTCGCCATGAACCCCAACGGGGTCGAGGCGTTCCAGGGCATGTGCGTGGATCAGGCGACTGCCGATGAACACGGCATCACCTCGATCGACGACCTGACCAACCCCGACATCGCCGCACTGTTCGACAGCAATGGCGACGGCACCGGCGAACTGTGGATCGGCGCGCCCGGCTGGGCCTCGACCAACGTGGAAAAGATCCGCGCCAAGTCCTACGGCTATGACCAGACGATGGAACTGACCGAGATCGACGAGACCGTGGCCTATGCCAATCTCGATAACGCGATCAAGGCGGGCGATCCCTGGGCGGGCTTCTGCTATACCCCGCATTACGTCTTTGCGCTGCATGACATGCAGATCCTCGAAGAGCCGGCCTACGACGCATCGAAGTGGAACGTGACCCAGCCCACCGACGATCCCAACTGGCTTGAGATCTCCGACGCGCCGGTGGCCTGGGATCTGGCCTATCTGCACGTGCATTACGCCAAGTCGCTGGAGGAATCGCATCCCGACGTGGCCAAGATGCTGTCCAACGTCAAGTTCGACACCGACACCGTCTCGGCGATGACCTATGCGCTGGTGATCGACAAGACGGAGCCGCTGGCCTACGCCGAACAATGGGTGTCCGAGAACGAAGACGCCGTTCTGGGCTGGATGTCAGAGTGATCCGCGCCATCCGGTAATGACAGTCCGACAGGCCGCCGCGCTTTCGCCGGCGGCCTGCGGCATATCAAGGGGATGGAAATGACCGAAACAGTCGTCAAGCTGACGGATGTCTGGAAGATTTTCGGCACCCGCGCCGACGAGGCCATGGCCGCCGTGAAAGCGGAAGGCATCGGCAAGCCCGAAGTGCTCAGCCGGTTCGGCTGCGTTGTCGGTGTCCAGGGCGCCACGTTCGATGTGCCGCGGGGCGAGATCTTCTGCATCATGGGCCTCTCGGGCTCGGGCAAATCCACGCTGGTGCGCCACGTGAACCGGCTGATCGAACCGACGGCGGGCAAGATCGAAATCATGGGCCGGGATGTCTCGGCCATTTCCGAGACTGAGCTGCGCCGCATCCGCGCCCAGCAGATCGGCATGGTGTTCCAGCACATGGCACTGATGCCGCACCGCTCGGTCCGCGATAACGTCGCCTACCCGCTGGAAATCCGCAAAGTGTCCAAATCCAAACGCTGGGCGGTGTCGGATCACGCGCTTGGTCTGGTCGACCTCACCGGCTACGAGGACCGCCTGCCCAAGGAACTGTCGGGCGGGATGCAGCAACGCGTCGGTATCGCCCGCGCGCTGGCCTCGGACCCGGAAATCCTGCTGATGGACGAACCCTTCTCGGCGCTCGACCCGCTTATCCGCCTGCAGTTGCAGGACCAGTTCAAGGCGCTGGTGGCGCAGCTGAAGAAGACCACGCTTTTCATCACCCATGACCTTGATGAGGCAATCCGCATCGGCCACCGCATCGCGATCATGAAGGACGGCGTGATCGTGCAGATCGGCACGCCCGAGGATATCGTGATGAACCCGGCGGACGAATATGTGCGCGAATTCGTACAGGGCATTTCCAAGCTCAAGCTGGTCAAGGCCCACTCGATCATGGAGCCGCTGGAGAGCCACAAGGGCGATCTGAACGGCGCCCCGCGCGCCGATCACGGCGCCGATCTGGACCAGCTCATCGACCTTGCCGTCACTACCGAACAGCCCGTCGTCATCACCGATAGCGGCACGGATGTGGGCATCGTCACCAAACCGCGCCTGCTGCGCGGCATCCAGGGGGGCAAAGATGACTGATACCGCCACCGAACTCAAAGTCACCGCCGCCTCGGATATCGAGGTCGACCGCGACGCGCTGGACAGCTCGATCCGGGAATTCGCGCAAGTGAACGGTGACTACTACATCGGCGCCTTTCACAAGATTCACGACGCCACCGGTCTGCTGCCCAACACGTTCAACCTGTGGGCCGCCGTGCTGGGCCCGCTCTGGGCCGCCAGCCGCGCCATCTGGGGCATGTTCTGGACCTTCCTCATCCTCGAAGTCATCGCCTGGGTTCAGATCGGCCGCGGCTGGTGGGGAAATCCCGGCGCCGACATGGCCGAACGTGCCGCCCGCCAGAGCGCCCGCGCACAGGAGCTGCTGGACAAGGCCGCCGCCGCGACCGAACAGGCCGATATCGACCGGTTCAACAAGCTGGCGGCCAACATCCAGTCTGCCGCCGACAAGAGCATAGCCCAGGCCGAGGCAGCACAGGCCGAAGCCTTCAGCATCATGCTGTCGGGATTCCTGCTGCTGCTGATCTTCAAATTGGTACAGGGTTTCTACGCCGACCGCGCCTACGAAAAGCAATATTCGCAATGGCGGATCGACCCGGACGGCACCGAAAGCGGTCGCTCGCAGCGCAACACGATGATGGGCGCGGTCCTCGCCGCCGCTATCGGTCCGCTGATCGTCTACAAGTTCACGGTGAACAAATCGCTCGCACTGCTCGAACAGTTTCCCGAAGATCGCGCCTCGGCCCTCATTCTGGGCGAAGGCAACGGCACGCTGTTCTCGCGGGTCGCCAGCTGGATGGAGGCCCGGATCGACGCCGCCGCCGCGGCCGGAGGCGATATCTTTGACGGGATCGTCTACGGTGTTCGCGTCGTGCTTGATACCTTGACCGTTGCGCTCAACGGCTCACCCTGGCCGGTGGTCATGCTGGTAATCGCCGTCACCGCCTGGCGCGCCGCCGGGCCGCGCGTTGCGATCTTCACCGTCGCCGCGATGGCCTACACGGCCCTTCTGGGCTATTGGGAGATCGCGATGGAAACCGTCGCCCTCGTCGGCGCCTCGGTCATCCTTTGCGTGGTGATCGGTATTCCGCTGGGCATCTGGTTTGGTAAATCCCGCCGCGCCTACAAGGCGGCCGAACCGGTCCTTGACCTGATGCAGACCCTGCCCGCCTTCGTCTACCTGATCCCGATCATCGCCTTTTTCGGCACCGGAAACCCGCCGGGTATCCTGGCCACGATCATCTTCGGGATGCCGCCGGTGATCCGCCTGACCGCGCTTGGCATGCGCGGCGTGCCCGAAAGCATCAAGGAGGCCGCCGTGGCCTTTGGTGCGTCGAAATGGCAGTTGCTCAAGGATGTGGAGATCCCCCTCGCCCTGCCCTCAATCATGACCGGGGTGAACCAGACGATCCTGATGTGCCTCTCCATGGTGGTGATCATCTCGCTGATCGGCGGCGGGGGCTTGGGCAAGGAAATTCTCGAGGCGCTGCAATACGCCGCCAAGGGGCCTGGCCTTCTGGGAGGCTTTGCCATCCTCTTCCTCGCGATGGTGATGGACCGCATTGTCCAGGGCGCCTTCCGCCGCGAGGATCAGAAGGACTGACACATCATCGACCGGCCCGGCCTTCCACCGCCGGACCGGCCCCTTTCATCGTTCTGGTAAATACTCATTCCCCCGCGGCTATTACCAAGAGGAACATCTGATATGACCGACCCTTATCAGAAATCCATGATGGACAACCTCTACTGGTGGGGCATCCCCACCATGTTCCGTTGCCCCAACGAAGGCCCGGAAAACAAGGACATCGTGCTGGTCGGCGTGCCCCATTCCACCGGCAACGGCACCACCGAGCGCGACCAGCATCTTGGCCCGCGCGCTCTGCGCCATGTCTCGGCCGTGCAGCGGCGCGTACATTCGGCATTCGGCATAGACCCCTGGAACAGCTGTAAAATTTCCGATATGGGCGACGTGCCCTTTCCCCGCGCCAATGATAACGAACACTGCATCCAGCAGATCACCGACTTCTACAAGGCGATTGATCAGGCCGGCGCGCGGCCGGTATCCGTGGGCGGCGACCATTCCATCACCGGCGGCATCGTGCAGGCGCTTGGGCGTGGAACCCTCGCGCAGAATGAACCGGTCAGCTTCCTGCATCTGGACGCGCATACGGATGTCTTTACCAAGGTGGATCATTTCCTGGGCGCCAGAAAATCCGCGGCCCACTGGGGGGCCTACCTGGCCGACCAGGGGCAGGTCGATCCGACCCGCTCGATGCAGATCGGCCTGCGCGGTCACCCCCGCAGCCTCGACTGGCTACAGCCGTCATATGACTATGGCTACAACATTGTTACCATGAAGGAATTCCGCGAACGCGGCCTTGCCGACGTGGTAGCACAAACACGCGAAACCCTAGGCGACAGACCGATTTACATCACATTTGATCTGGATTGTCTGGATCCAACCGTCGCCCCTGCCGTCTCGAATCTGGAGCCGGGCGAAAAGGGGTTCGATATTGACGAGGCCGTTGGCATCCTGCGCGCCGCCCGCGGGCTGAACATCATCGGCGGCGATGTGGTCTGCATGATGCCCACCAAGGATTCTCCCAACAATATCACGGCTTTGACCGCCGCCGCCGTGATGTTCGAGATGATCTCAATGATTGCGGAAAATTGCGCGTCGAAGCCACTTTGAGCAAGTAAATTTCGCCCTGAATTCCCTGCCGACATTCCCACCAGCGCACCGATCCCCGGATCAGGGAATTGTGTCAATTGCGTAACGAATTGCAAACATGTAATAAAACTTGTCTGGTTTCGGCCGTACTATTGGCGCAATATTAAGTCACTGTCTGCGAATGTACTTAGTGATGGGCTCTGTTCAGCCCGACTTGGCTGAATAGCTGCCCCAGGAAAATTGGAGCAGAACTATGGCAACAGCCACCCCTCCCAGCCCGCCCGTCAAGGACGAGACGAAACCGACGAGCATGGCGGTTCAACCGCCGCCGGGAACGTATAAACCCAAGCCAAAACCAATTACCTTTACGGATTTTGCCAGTATCTGACCGGCATGTATTGATTTTGGACGAGTGATGGCGCTGGTATTTGCGTCAACCTGACCGAAAGGAAATTCGGCGGGACTGGATTAGGTAACGCCTGTAGTGCATTGATGCATATACCTTATTCATTACTTCCTTGATTCGGCGACATCGGATTCCCACACACCATCACTAAAACAACTCCATCAGCATACATATGTATACTGTATGGAGGAGACGTTTCAGCAGGATATCGACACCGAACTGGCGCATCTGAAACTGGTGGCACGCCGGCTGGATGCGCTGTTTCGCATCCCCGGAACGCGGCTGACCGTCGGGATCGACAACATCCTGGGTTTCATCCCGGTGATCGGAGACGCCGCGGCGCTGGTACCGGCCCTCTGGCTGGTCTGGAAAGGGCGCCAGCTGGGCGCGACACCTGGCGCGCAGTTTGTCATGCTGGCAAACCTGGCGATCGACGTGATCTTCGGCTCGGTCCCGCTGGTCGGCGATCTGTTCGACATCGCCTATAATGCGAATATCAGGAACATGCGCCTGCTTGAGGCCAACCTGGCCAAACGCACCAGCCGTGCCCAGACTGTTGCGCCAACGGAGCTGACACCATGAAAAAGGCGGCAACACCTGCCGTGCGCCGCCTCTTCAACAGAATTTCGAGTCTGCTCAGCCGACCAGTTCGAGGCCCGAGAAGAAATAGGCAATCTCGACCGCCGCGGTTTCGGGCGCATCCGACCCGTGGACCGAATTCTCGCCGACGGATTCCGCGAATTCCGCGCGGATCGTGCCCGGCGCCGCATCGGCGGGATTGGTTGCGCCCATGACTTCGCGGTTCTTGGCAATCGCGCCTTCGCCTTCCAGCACCTGCACCACGACCGGCTCCGAGGCCATGAACTCGCACAGTTCGCCGTAGAACGGACGCTCTTTGTGCACGGCATAGAACACGCCTGCCTGGGCGGGGGTCAGGTGGATGCGCTTCTGCGCGACGATCCGCAGGCCTGCCTCTTCGAACTTGGCGTTGATCTTGCCGGTCAGGTTGCGCTTGGTTGCGTCGGGTTTGATAATGCTCAGTGTGCGTTCGACAGCCATGTCAGTCTCTTCTTCCGTTGATGTCGGGGCCGGCCCTCTGCCCGCCCCTCGCGATTGCGGCCCCGATAACATGGGCAATCGCGCTTGAAAAGCCGCGATTGACGCCGCCCCGGCAATACGGCACACCGCGCCCATGTTGCGCATCAATGATATATCCTACGCGGTGGCGGGCCGCCCGCTGATCGAGCACGCCAGCGCCACGATCCCCGAGGGGCACAAGGTGGGTATCGTGGGCCGCAACGGCACCGGCAAGACCACGCTTTTCCGCCTGATCCGGGGTGAACTGGCGCTGGAAACCGGCGAAATCGCCCTGCCCGCCCGCGCCCGTATCGGCGGTGTCGCCCAGGAGGTGCCGAGCAACGAAGTGTCGCTGATCGACACGGTGCTGGCCGCGGATACCGAACGCGCCGGGCTGCTGGCCGAGGCCGACACCGCCGCGGACGCCGCCCGCATTGCCGAGATCCAGACCCGCCTGGCAGATATCGACGCCTGGTCTGCCGAGGCACGCGCCGCGTCGATCCTCAAGGGGCTGGGCTTCACCGACGCCGAACAGCAGATGCCATGTTCGGCCTTTTCCGGCGGCTGGCGGATGCGCGTGGCCCTTGCCGCCGTGCTTTTTGCCCAGCCCGACCTGTTGCTGCTGGACGAGCCGACCAACTATCTCGACCTCGAAGGCGCGCTGTGGCTGGAATCCTACCTGTCGCGCTATCCGCATACGGTGCTGATCGTCAGTCATGACCGCGGCCTGCTGAACCGCGCCGTGGGGTCGATCCTGCATCTGGAGGATCGCAAGCTGACGCTGTACCAGGGCAATTACGACACCTTTGCCCAGACCCGCGCCGCCCGGATCGCCAATGCCGAATCCGAGGCGAAAAAGCAGGAGGCGCGGCGCGCGCACATGCAATCCTATGTCGATCGCTTCCGCTACAAGGCCTCGAAGGCGCGGCAGGCGCAGTCACGCCTGAAGGCGCTGGAAAAGATGAAGCCGATTACCCGCCCGCAGGAGGCCGCGCTGAAGCGCTTCACCTTCCCCGAACCCGAGGAGCTGTCGCCGCCGATCATTCGCGTTGAGAACGGCGTGGTGGGCTATGACGGCAAACCGGTCCTGTCGCGGCTCGATCTCAGGATCGACCAGGATGACCGCATCGCCCTTCTGGGCCGCAATGGCGAGGGGAAATCGACTCTATCGAAACTGCTGTCGGACCGGCTGGAACTGATGCAGGGCCGCAAGACGCAATCGTCCAAGCTGCGCGTGGGCTATTTCGCGCAGCATCAGGTGGACGAGTTGCATGTGGACGAAACCCCCATCGACCATATCCGCCGCCTGCGCCCGGACGAGGCGCCGGCGAAGCTGCGCGCGCGCCTGGGCGGGTTCGGCATCGGGGCCGAGCAGGCAGACACGATCGTGGGCAAGCTGTCGGGCGGGCAGAAGGCGCGGCTTTCGCTGATGATCGCCACGATCGACGCACCGCATATGCTGATCCTCGACGAACCCACCAACCACCTCGACATCGAAAGCCGCGAGGCGCTGGTCGAGGCGCTGACCGCCTATTCCGGTGCCGTTATCCTGGTCAGCCACGACATGCATCTGCTCAGCCTCGTGGCGGACCGGCTGTGGCTGGTCAAAGACGGCGCGGTAAAGCCCTATGACGGCGATCTGGAGACCTATCGCCAGATGCTTCTGGGCAGCGACAAACCGGCCAGATCCGACGCCAAACCCAAACCCCACAAGCGTCCGACCCGCGACATGCTGCTGGCCCGCCGCCAGGAAGTGCGCAAATGCGAGGAGCGGGTCGAGAAGCTCAACGAGATGCGCGACCGGATCGCCGACAAGCTGGCCGACCCGGCAATGTACGACGAGGACAACGTGGCCGAGGCCACCAAGTGGCAGAAGAAGTACAGCGAGGTCATGGATGGGCTGGATCGTGCCGAAGGCTTGTGGATGAAGGCGCTGGAAAAACTGGAACAGGTTGAATCCCGGATGTAAACCGCTAGGTTCCCCGCAACCATACTTTTGCACCCAGCCCCTACAGGAGCCCCAATGAAGATCCGCACCCTTATTCAAGCCAGCGCGCTTGCCCTGTCCGTTCTTGCGGTCACTTCGCTGTCGCAACCGGCCCAGGCACAGGCACAGGACGAGCCGATCAAGATCGCCGTCGTCAGCATGGAGCAGGTGATCGCCCAATCCGCTGCCGGGTCCGCCCTGAACGAAAAGCTTCAGGCGTTCCAGGCCGAAGCGCAGGCCCAGATCGAAGCCCAGCAGAAAATCATCCAGGAGCTGCGCCAGAAGGTTGCGGACGGCGTTGGCAGCACCGATCAGACACAGCTGATCAACCTGCAAAAGCAATATGAGGACGCCACCCTGCAGCTTCGCCGTTTCAGCGACGACAAGCAACGCGAAGCGCAGAAGATCCGCAGCGAGGGTCTACAGGACATCCAGAAGCAATTCGATCCGGTCTTTGCCGCGATCCAGGAAGAGTTCAACTACGACCTGATCCTGAACCAGCAATCCGGTGTCGTTCTGATGGTGGGCGACAGCATCAACATCACCCAGATGGTCATCGACCGGTTGAAGTGACGCCTTCGCGCCCTTGCCGGGCGGCGCGTGCCCGACCCGCCTGACGGCATGTCCCGGGCGGGCGTGCCCCGGCCGAAACGGCAGTTCGTCCTTGGCAAACCGCGCTATCCGTGGTGAAAGAGGCGCGACCAGCAACCGAACCGGGCGCGATGGATACTGCCTTTCTCATAACTGCCTTTGTCACGCTTTTCGTGATCATGGACCCGCCCGGCATGACGCCCATTTTCCTTGCGCTGACGCAGGGGATGGATCAGGCGCGGCGGCGGGCGGTCGCCCTGCGCGCCTGCCTGACCGGGGCGTTCATACTGATCGCCTTCGCCGCCCTTGGCGAGCAGTTGCTGGGCTTCATCGGTATTTCCATGCCGGCGTTCCGCATCGCGGGCGGGATCTTGCTGTTTCTCACCGCGCTGGACATGCTGTTTGAACGCCGCAGCAAACGCCGCAAGGATCGTGCCGATGAGGACGACCACGAGGATCCCTCGGTCTTTCCCCTGGCGGTCCCGCTGATTTCCGGGCCGGGCGCGATCACCTCGGTTATCCTTCTGGCGGGGCAGCAACCGGGCTGGGCCGGGCTGGGCGTCGTGATCGGCGTGATGCTGAGCGTGCTGCTGCTGGTTTATCTCTGTTTCCTGCTGGCCTCGTTCTTCGAGAGGCTTCTGGGCAAGACCGGCATCGTCGTCCTGAGCCGCGTGCTGGGGATGCTGCTGGCCGCGCTTGCGGTACAGTTCGTGCTGGACGGTATCAAGGGTTTCGGGTTCGGAGGATGATCTTTTGCGGCCGCCCCCCTGCCCCTATATCTGACACAGATTAACCCCCCCGAGGCGCCCCATGCAGGATTTCGACACCGCACATCTGATCTATCTGATTGTCCTCGGGCTTGCCGTTGTCTTCTGGTTCGTCGCGCAGAACCGCGCAAAGCTTGGCACGGTCGCTCAGCAGGCGTTGATCTGGGGGCTTATCTTCGTCGGCGTGATCGCTGCCTATGGCCTGTGGGATGACATTCGGCCCGTCGGACAATTCACCCAGAGGATCGCCGCCGATGGCGACCGGATCGAGCTGCCGCGGCAGGATGACGGGCATTACTACCTGACCGCCGAGGTCAACGGCCAGCCGGTTACTTTCGTGGTCGATACCGGCGCCAGTGATATCGTCCTCAATCAGGAAGACGCCCGCGCCGCCGGGCTGAACCCCGACGATCTGGCCTATGTGGGCCGCGCCTTTACCGCCAATGGCGAGGTGCGCACGGCGCCCGTGCGCCTCGACAGTATCGAGGTGGGCCCGATCCGCGATACCGGCGTCGTCGCCGTCGTGAACAGGGGTGAACTGGATCAGTCGCTGTTGGGCATGAGCTATCTGCAGCGCTATTCCAGCATCCAGATTGCCGATGGCCGGCTGATCCTGACGCGCTGATCCGGGGCGTCGCCTTACCCGTTCAGTAGCTCGTCCTGATAGGCAAAAAGCGCCGGAAACCCGCCGGTATGTATGAACAGCACGCGGGATCCGGGCGCGATCTCGCCACGCCCGATCAGGTCAATCAGCCCGGCAAGACACTTGCCGCTATAGACCGGATCCAGAAACAGCCCCTCGTATCGGACCATCAGGTGAATGGCCGCGCGCAGCCCCGGGCTGACCTGCCCGTAGCCGGGCGCCAGCGCGTTGTCATGGGTGCGGATATCCTCCGCGCGCAGCCACGGCGTAACCCCCAGCAAAGCCGCCAGACGGTCGGACAATTCCTGCAGCCGGGCGGATTGGGCGGCGGCGTTGCGGCGGACACAGATACCGTGCACCGGCATGCCCGACCCAAGCGCCCGCAGACCGGCCAGGAACCCGACATGGGTGGCCCCGCTGCCGGACGGGATAACAGCGGCGTCGAACCCGGTGTCTTCGGCCAGAACCTCCTGGGCCGCGCGCATATAGCCAAGCGCGCCCAAAGGCTTGTTCCGCAGCCCAAGCGGTATGACATAGGGCCTGCGCCCCTGCTGCCGCAGCCTGTCCGCGTGATCGCGCAAGGCTTTGTCTGCCCCGGCCTCATCCTCGCCCACGGGATAGTGAATATGCTCAGCCCCCAGCAGCCGGGCCAGCAGGACATTGCCTGACCGCCGATAATTCTCGCCCTTGCCGGCCACGCGCTCTTCCAGTTGCAACACGGCTTTCATGCCGCATTTCGCCGCCGCCGCAGCGGCACACCGGACATAGTTGGATTGCACCGCGCCGGTGATCAGGATGGTGTCAGCCGCGTCGGCCTGCGCCGCGCCCAGGTAGAATTCCAGCTGACGGATCTTGTTGCCGCCGCCGCCCAGCCCGGTCAGGTCATCGCGCTTGATCCACAGCTCAACCCCCAGATGTTCCGATAGCCGGGGCAACGGTTCCAGCGGTGTCGGCCCACTGACCAGCCCGGTCCGGGGAAAGGCCGCGACCCTGTCAAGAATCGCGGACATCGCCTTGGACCTTCTCGCGGCTCAGGGCCTGGCTGAGGCAATGCACACCGCCGCCGCCCAGGATGAACATCGACATATCCGGGTCATATACCTCGAACCCGAGCGCACGCATCCTGGCGTTCAGATCCTCTGCGCCCGCCATCGACAGAACCTTGCCATTGCCCAGGGCCACCAGGTTAACGCCCAGGTTCTTCGCCTCGCGGTACGCGACCTCGACGATCTCGATGCCCCAGCCGCGCACCACATCGACCAACCACGGCTCCATCGCATCGACACAGGCCACCGCCAGTTTCTCTGCCAAAGGCACGATCAGCCCGTCCATGTGCACGAATTCCCGGCTGATCGGGGCAACGACGGCCTCCCAGCCCTCGGCCCGGACAAATTCTGCCACCTGCTCGCTGCCCGCCTTCTCGGACCGCTCACCGCAATAGCCGATCAGCACGCGGCCCGGCTCGATGATGTTGAAATCGCCCCCCTCGAAGTGCCCGGCTGTCGCGAATTTCCAGATCGGCACATCATGGTCCTGATAGAACTGGATCACCGACGCGTAATCGGCCCGGCGGCATTTCAGCTGCATGTGGCAGATAAGCGGCCCCCAGGGCGTCATGGCCGAGCTGTCGCGGGCAAAGAAATTCCGATGCAACACCTCGTCCGCCGCAAGGTAATGACAGGTCACATCGTTTTCTTCATAGATCGCCACCATCTGGGCGTGCTGGTGCATGGCAAGCTGCAGATCGAACCGGTGGCCGGTCTTGTCGGCATTGGCCAGCGTGCGGCCAATCAGCGGCCCGGCCTCGACCCAGCGGTAATGGTCCGGGCGGCCCAGCAGCACATCGTTGAGCTTACCGTAATCGTTGGTGATCCCCCAAGACCGGGATCGTGCTGTTTTCTCCAACATCTGACACTCCCTCCTGTCCGTGGCGCAGGTGCTTATGTCACCTCCGGAAATTAACGCAGACCTGTTCCGCGCTGGCAATATCCCCGTGCCATCCGCCTGCAAAAAACAGCCGCCCGAGATGCGACCAGTGGACATTCCCCGCCCGCGCCTGCATGGTCGCCGCAACCAGACGAAAGCCCCGCCATGACCGCTCGTAAAATCATCATCGACACCGATCCCGGCCAGGACGACGCCGTGGCCATCCTGCTGGCCCTGGCCAGCCCGGAGGCGGTTGACCTCCTGGGGATCACCTGCGTTGCCGGCAATGTACCGCTGAGCCTGACATCGAAAAATGCGCGCATTATCTGCGAGTTGGCGGGGAAACCTGAGGTGCCGGTATTTGCCGGCTGCGAACGCCCCCTGGGCCGGGAACTTGTCACCGCAGAGCATGTGCACGGCCGCACTGGCCTGGACGGGCCGGACCTGCCGGACCCGACGATGCCGCTGGCCGACGGCCACGCGGTCGATTTCATCATCGACACCCTGCGCAGCAACCCGGCGGGGACGGTCACGCTGTGCCCGATCGGGCCGCTGACCAATATCGCCACGGCCTTCCGCAAGGCGCCGGACATCGCTGAAAAGGTGCAGGAAATCGTCCTGATGGGCGGCGCCTATTTCGAGGTGGGCAATGTCACGCCCACGGCTGAATTCAACATCTATGTCGATCCCGAGGCCGCCGATGTCGTGTTTCGTTCCGGTGTCCCGATCGTAGTGATGCCGCTGGATGTTACGCATAAGGTGCTTGTCACCCGTGACCGGAATGACAGGATTCGCGATCTTGGTACCCCGGTCGGGCTGGCCGTGGCGCAGATGACGGATTTCTTCGAACGTTTCGACCGCGAGAAATACGGATCAGACGGGGCGCCGCTGCATGATCCCTGCGTGATCGCCTATCTGATCCGGCCCAAACTGTTCTCAGGGCGGCATGTGAATGTCGAGATCGAGACCGGCTCGGAACTGACGATGGGCATGACCGTGGCCGATTGGTGGCAGGTCACGGACCGTCCCGCCAACGCAACCTTCATGGGGCATGTCGACGCCCCGGGTTTCTTTGACCTTCTGACCGAAAGGCTGGCCCGCCTGTGACCGCTCTCAACCTTGCCAAATCCGGGGATCTGGACCGCCTGATCCCGTTGGTCGCCGCTTTTCACCACGAAGAGGGCATCACGCTGGACGACGAGGCGCGCCGCGCCGCGATCCTGCCGCTGCTTGAGGGCTCTCCGCATGGTGCTGTCTACCTGATCGGACCCGGCCGCGCGCCGATCGGCTATATTGTCGTTACCTTCGGCTGGTCGGTGGAATTCGGCGGCATGGACGGCTTCATCGACGAGTTCTTCATCCGCCCCGGTGTGCGCGGGCGCGGGATCGGCTCAGAAGTGCTGCGGCAACTGCCCAAGGCTCTGGGCAGTGCCGGAATGAAGGCCCTGCATCTCGAGGTGTCGCGTGACAATGCACGCACCCATAACCTGTATACGAGGCTGCGGTTTGAACCACGTGAGAATTACATGCTAATGTCGCGGAAAATATAGGGAAAGATGTCGCTCCATATTCCATTTGACAACAGCTATGCCCGCCTGCCGGGCAAATTCTATGCGCGCCTCAACCCGACACCCGCCAAAGACCCGCACCTGATCCGTTTCAACACCGAACTGGCGGATGAGCTGGGGATCACACCCGGCGAACCGGACGATGCGGCACAGGTGTTTTCCGGCAACCGTGTGCCCGACGGGTCCGAACCGCTGGCCCAGGCCTATGCCGGGCACCAGTTCGGCGGCTTTTCCCCGCAGCTTGGGGACGGGCGCGCCAACCTGCTGGGCGAAGTGGTGGACGCCGCCGGCAACCGCCGCGACATCCAACTGAAGGGGTCGGGGCCGACACCGTGGTCACGCATGGGGGACGGGCGCGCCTGGCTGGGCCCGGTTCTGCGCGAATACGTGGTCAGCGAGGCGATGCACGCGCTTGGCATTCCCACCAGCCGGGCGCTGGCCGCCGTGGCCACCGGCGAGCCCGTCTACCGCGAATCCGGCGCCCTGCCCGGCGCGGTGCTGACCCGCGTCGCCGCCAGCCATATCCGCGTCGGCACGTTCCAGTATTTTGCCGCCCGCCGCGACACCGAGGCGCTGCAAACGCTTTATGACCATGTGATCGACAGGCATTTCCCGGAGGTTCACAATCCGACCGATCTGCTCAGACGGGTCATCGACAAACAGGCGCGTCTGATCGCGCAGTGGCTATCCGTGGGGTTCATCCACGGGGTCATGAACACCGACAACACCACCCTGTCCGGCGAGACGATCGATTACGGCCCCTGCGCCTTTGTTGACACCTATGATCCGCAGACTGTCTATAGCTCGATCGACGCGCATGGGCGCTATGCCTATGACAACCAGGTCAAGATCATCGTCTGGAACATGGCGCAGCTGGCGACATCGCTGGTGCCGCTGATGCCGGATACCGAAGAGGCGGTCGAGGCGTTTACCGAGGCGGTTCACGCCATGCCCGAACGTATCGGGGCGGAATGGCTGGCCACCTTTGGCCGCAAGATCGGCCTGGCGGCAGCAACGCCCGAGGATACCGCGCTGATAAACGACCTGCTGACCCGGATGACGCGGGAGCGGGCCGATTTCACCAATACATTCCGCGCGCTCGGCACCGGCAAGGCGCGCGATCAGTTCACCGACCCGGCCAGCTTTGACGCCTGGGAAACCGGCTGGCGCAAGCGGCTCGAGGCCGTGGACGATCCCGAAGGCGTCATGGCCGCCGCCAATCCGGCCTTCATCCCGCGCAACCACCGTGTCGAGCAGATGATCCAGGCGGCGGTCGAGGGCGATTACGCCCCGTTTCACCGGCTGGTCGAGGTGCTGATGCGCCCCTATGAAGCGCAGCCGGAGGCAGCCGATCTGCAGAGACCGCCAGAGCCGTCCGAGGTCGTGCAGCAGACCTTCTGCGGCACATGAGGCGCCGCCGCCTATTTACGCTTCTTGCGAAAGAAACGCGGGTTGCGCCGAATGAATTCGTCAATCACGCCGTTCAGCCCGCCAAACTGCCGCCCCTTGAGATAGGCATAGCCGGAGGCCGCGCCCAGCCCGGCCCCGATCATGTCGACGATCAGGTCCCCCATCGTGTCGGACAGGCCCGATTTCTGCATGTTCAGACCAAAGAGCCGGTCCATCGAAAACTCGAACACCTCCCAGACCGCGCCGATCGAAAGCGCGAAGCAGAAGGCAAAGAAGGCAATCGCGAAATGCGGGGCCGCGAACCTGTCGCCCTGGAACATCATGAAGACAAGAACGAAACCGACCAGGCCGAACCCGATGGCCGAGCCGCCATGCATCGCGATATCCCACCACCAGAAACGATTGTAGAAGTCGAACACCTCACCCAGGAACAACGTTGCCCCCACGAACATCACGACCGCGGTGATGAAACCGGGCGGCACCTTGATCTCTGCCCACCGGGCGACGGCGACCGGCACCAGCGACAGGGCCAGCGTCGCCAGCGCGACAAAGGCCAGCGACCACCTGTACTGAACCATCGCGACGATCGCGGTCAGGGCAAGCGCCGACCAGATCAACCGTGCCAGCGCGGTCTGTTCCGAGAACATTCTGGTGACTTCCTTTCGCTTTCGTGATGGTATCTGGGTGATATGAGGGCATCGGCCATCCGAATTGCAACCTATAACCTGCAAAAATGCGTCGGGCTGGACCTGAGGCGCCGGCCCGACCGGACCATGCGGGTTATCAACGATCTCCGCGCGGATGTGGTTGTGCTGCAGGAAGCTGACAAGCGCATCCCGCCGCGGCCGGCCGCCCTGCCCCACGAGATGATCGAAGAGGATGGCTGGCGGATCCTGCCCTTCGGCGCGCCTGGCGGTTCGCTCGGGCGGCACGGGAACGCCATGCTGGTCCGGCAAGATGTGGTGATCGAGCGCATGTCGCATCTCAACCTGCCGGGGCTGGAACCGCGCGGCGCGATCCTTGCCGACATTGCCATCGGCGCCCAACCCCTGCGCATCGTCGGGCTGCATCTGGGCCTGATCCGCCGTCACCGCTTGTTGCAGGTATCGGTCATCATGCGGATGCTTCATCGCGAACCCGCCCGTCCGACCATACTGGCAGGCGATTTCAACGACTGGGGCAACGGCGCCGCGCTGGATGCCACCGCGCAGGGCTTCACCTTTGCCCGCACCGGGCCCAGCTTTCCCGCGCCGCGCCCGATTGCAAGGCTGGACCGGTTCGCGCTCAGCCCTGACCTGATGACACTTGCGACGGGGGTTCACTCTTCGCGCCCGGCCAGGATCGCCTCGGACCACCTGCCTGTCTGGATCGAGATCGCGCCCGCCATGGTCAGCCGCCGGGCATCGTAAGTTCCGCCGCGCCTGCCTGAACACCACCGGCAGGCACCAATCGCTGACAAAGTACCTCGCGACGGGCGCGGATCGACGAGTGCCAATCCCAGCTTTGGCACGGTCAGGGCACCGAACCTGGATAGTTGGCCATCTTCACCGATGAGTTGGTTCAGCGACTATTCCCCTCGCGCGGTTTGCAGTTTCTGTGTCACAGTGGAGCCCGGTGAACCTGGGAGGATTTCCATGAGTATGATGAAGACACTGGCCAAGGTGGCCATCGGTGTTGCCTTGGCAAAAGGCGCCAGCGGCATGATGAAGCAGATGAGCAGCGGCAAGGGCAAGGCCGGTTCCGGCGGGTTGTTCGGCGGGGCGCATTCCCCCCAACGGCAGGCTCAGGCGCAATCGGGCGGCGGGCTTGAGGACATGTTGGGATCGATCCTGGGGGGTGGTGCCGGAGGTGCGCGGCAAGGCGCCGGAACGGGTGGTCTTGGCGGGTTGCTGGAGCAGCTTGGCGGCGGCGCCTCTGCGAAGGGCGGTGCAAGCGGTGGGCTGAACGACCTGCTGGGCGGACTGGCCGGTACCGCACAGCAAGGCGGCGGCACTAGCGGTGGCCTGGGTGGCCTGTTGGGCGGCTTGCTGGGTGCCGGTGCGTCTCAGGGCCGCTCTCAGGGCGGGTTCGGCGATCTGCTCAACCAGGCGATCGCGCGCCAGGACGAACCCGAGGTTCAGCCGTCGCAGGATCAGGAGGCCGCGGCGGCGCTGATGCTGCGGGCGATGATCCAGGCGATGAAATCCGATGGCGAGATCGACCAGGCCGAACAGGCGAGGCTGATGGACCGCCTGGGTGACGTCTCACCCGAAGAGCGCCGGTTTGTTCAGGAGGAAATGCAGCGGCGCATCGACGTTCAGGACCTGGTCCGCGACACGCCGCGCGGATTGGAACAGCAGGTCTATGCGATGTCGCTGATGGGCATCGACCTGGATAACCAGAACGAGGCGCAATACCTGCATCAACTGGCCACGGCGATGAATATCGCCCCTGAGATGGCCAACCATATCCACGACCAGATGGGGGCACAGCGGATCTATTCCTGAGGCCTGGCTGGGAACCGGGGCGGTGTGGGTGATCTCTCGCCGCCGATGAATTCAGCTCCGGCCCGTGCGAGATACGTGGCAGCTCTGCGGATCAATGCCGACCTTCGGCTGGGTGGCCGCGCGGAATAAAGGCCGAAGGCTACCGCGCGATCGCCAACCCGCGGTCTGGCCACCGCGCGGCTCTTGTTGACTTGGTGCTCTGGCCTCTGAGCGGGCCTTGAGCCAGCCAGCAAGCCCTCCCGGCATACTTCCGAAACGGGCTTACCGGGCGTCAATTCGGAACTATTTTGACGCTATCCCTCGTTTTGCAAGTTGCATTACGCAATTTTTTCGGCCCTATTACCGTCCTGAAGCAGATCGCAGCCACCCGGGATGACCCCTTGACAGACCAGACGCCCGTCATCGAAATCCGCAATCTTCACAAGGCCTATGGTGCGCTTGAGGTCATCAAGGGCGTCGATCTTACCGCCCACAAGGGTGATGTCGTGTCGTTGATCGGATCGTCGGGCTCGGGCAAATCCACGATCCTGCGTTGCGCCAACCTGCTGGAGGAAAGCCAGCAGGGCGACATCCTGTTCAACGGTGAGCCGGTCAAGTGGCACGGTGAGGGCCTCAACCGCCACCCCGCCGACCCGAAGCAGGTGCTGCGGATCCGCACCAATCTGAGCATGGTATTCCAGCAGTTCAACCTCTGGGCGCATATGTCGATCCTGCAAAACGTGATGGAGGCGCCGGTGACGGTCATGGGCCGCAACCGGGCCGAGGTCGAGGAAAAGGCCCGCCACTACCTAGACAAGGTCGGGATCGGCGACAAATGCGATGTCTACCCGGCGCAGCTTTCGGGCGGTCAGCAACAGCGCGCCGCCATCGCCCGTGGCCTCTGCATGGAACCGCAGGCGCTGCTGTTCGACGAACCCACCAGCGCGCTCGACCCCGAGCTTGAGCAGGAGGTCGTCAAGGTCATCAAGGATCTGGCCAACGAAGGCCGGACCATGATGATCGTCACCCATGACATGAAAATGGCCGCTGATGTGTCAGATCACGTCGTGTTCCTGCATCAGGGGCTGATCGAGGAAGAAGGCGCGCCCAAGGACCTCTTTGGTGCGCCCAAATCCGAGCGGTTGCAGCAGTTCCTCAGTTCGACCATGGCCGCTTGAGACAAGAAAATTACTGAGTAAAGGGAGAAAACTCATGAAGAAGCTGATACTTACAACCGCCGCCTTCGCGCTGAGCGCGGGTATGGCCCTGGCCGCTGACGTCGTCCGCCTGGGCACCGAGGGCGCCTACCCTCCGTGGAACTTCATCAACGACGCGGGCGAAGTTGACGGGTTCGAGCGCGAACTGGGCGATGAGCTGTGCAAGCGCGCGGAACTGACCTGCGAATGGGTCACCAACGAATGGGACAGCATCATTCCGAACCTCGTCTCCGGCAACTACGATGTCATCATCGCCGGCATGTCGATCACGGATGAGCGTGACGAAGTGATTGATTTCACGCAGAACTATACGCAACCCGACCCGTCGGCCTATCTGGCGATGTCGGCCGATGTCGACGTTGAAGGCGGCGTGCTTGCGGCCCAGACCGGCACCATTCAAGCCAGCCATATCGCCTCGACCGGGGCGACGCTGGTGGAATTTGCGACCCCCGAGGAGACCATCGCGGCTGTCCGTAATGGCGAGGCCGATGCGGTCCTGGCCGACAAGGGCTACCTGGCCCCGATCGCCGAAGAGGATTCCGAGCTGGTCCTGCTTGAGAAGACCGAGATGCTGGGCGGTGGCGTCGGCATGGGTGTCCGCGAAAGCGACGCCGAACTGAAAGCCAAGTTCGACACGGCCATCCAGTCGATGAAGGACGACGGTTCGCTCAACGAGCTCATCAAGAAATGGGACATCGGCGAAACCTTCTGATCTGACAGGGATCCGGCGGGGCCCTCGCGGGCCTCGCCGCACGAATTCATGTTTTCATACTGCACCGATCCAAGCGCGCTTTCCGGCCTGACCTGGCTCAGCTGCTACCTGACCACCGGCAAGCACATGGCGTTCTACCTGTCCTTCGGGACGGTCCTGCTGCTGCTGGCGATCACCGCGCCCACGGCGCTTTTGTTCGGGTATTTCGGGGCCACCGCCGCGCGCTCGCAGATCGCCCCGCTGCGCTGGTTCGGCAAGACCTATATCGCCATCGTGCGCGGCGTGCCCGATATCGCATTTTTTCTGTTTTTCGTGATCGCGCTGGACCAGGCGATCGAATGGACCCGGCACAAGGTGCTGTGCCCGGAATGGGCCGAACCGATCCGGCAGGGCAATGATTTCGTGGTCTGCGCGGCGGCCAAGATGCCGCTGGGGACCGCGCCGCAATGGGTGCATGAAACCTATGGCTTCTTCATCGCGGTCTTCACCTTCGCCATCGTCTTCGGCGCCTTCGCGGCCAATGTCCTGTTCGGTGCCATGCGCGCCGTGCCCCGCGCCCAGATGGAAACCGCCGAAGCCTACGGCATGACCCGGCGGCAGGCGTTTCGGCGGATCATGGTGCCGCAGATGTGGGTCTATGCCCTGCCCGGTCTTGGCAACCTGTGGATGGTGCTGATCAAGGCCACGCCCCTGCTGTTCCTGCTGGGGGTCGAGGATATCGTCTACTGGGCGCGCGAGATGGGTGGCTCGAAAACCGCGAAATTCACCGATTATCCGCATGGCGACTGGCGGATGTGGTATTTCCTGGCGCTGCTGGTCTTTTACCTGGCCTTCACCCGCGTATCCGAGATCTTCATCGAACGGCTGATGATACGGCTGACCCGGGGACAGGCCACCACCGGCGGCGAAGCCCAGAGAAAGGCCGCCGCATGAGTTTCGCGCATCCGGGGAACATGGCATGAGCTGCTGGCAGACAATTCAGGACTACGCCCTGCGCTCGGTCGGCTTCGGCGAACGGCTGCTGCCGCGCGACGATTTCACGCTTTGCCAGCAATTTACCCTGATCGGCTCGGGCATGATCTGGAACATCTATTTCGGCGTGCTGGCGCTGGTGGCGGGGTTCTTTCTGGCCACCGCCCTGGCTTTGGGCAAGGGATCGCGCAATATCTGGCTGCGCAAACCCTCGGAATGGTTCATCTTCATCTTCCGCGGCTCACCGCTCTTCGTGCAGTTCTTCTTTGGCTATTTCCTGTTTCTCAGCCTCAAGCAGAGTTTCCCCATATTCGAACCCTTCACCGCCGCCTGGCTGGGTGCGCTGGTGGTGCTGTTCTTCAACACGGCCGCCTATTCCGGAGAGATCTTCTATGGCGCCCTGCGTTCGATTCCCAAGGGCGACGTTGAATCCGCAGATGCCTACGGGTTTTCCGGCTGGCCCCGGTTCCGGAAAATCGTCTGGCCGACGATGCTGCGCCTGGCCTGGCCCGCCTACACGAACGAGGCGATCTTTCTGTTTCACGCCACGGCGCTGGTCTTTTTCTCGGGCTTCCCGGCATGGCAGCAACGGGGTGATGCGCTCTATTATGCGAATTATTTCGCCGACAAGACGTTCAATCCCTTCGTGCCCTACCCGATCCTGGCGATGTATTTCATCATCCTCACGCTGATCGTGGTCGGCCTGTTCGGTGTCATCAACGCGCGCCTCAACCGCCACCTGCCGCAGGAATCGCGCAAGAAGATCAGATTGCGGATGAACGTGATCCGCTGACGCCGGCCCTAGGCGCGGTGGTGCAGCATGCGCCCGATCGTGTTCATCAGGATCTGCGCTGCCAGGATCGCCGTGGTGCCGGTATGGTCGTAATCGGGTGCCACCTCGACCAGGTCCAGCCCGACGATGCTGCCCCGACGGCAGAGCCCGTCCAGCAGCTCCAGCACCTCGTAATAGAGAAATCCGCCATGGCTGGGCGTGCCGGTGCCGGGCGCGATCGACGGATCGAACCCGTCAATGTCGATGGTCACGTAATTGCGCACGCCTTCGGGGATACGCGCCAGCACCCCCTCGACACCCAGCGTGCGGAATTGCCGGACCGACAGGATGTCCGACCCCATCGCGCGGGCATCGCCATAGCCTTCCCTGGCGGTGGACGAGACATTGCGGATCCCGATCTGGCTGAGGCCGGTGACATAGGGTTTCTCCGCCGCGCGCCGCATCGGGTTGCCATGGCCGTAACGCACCCCGTGGCGCTCATCGACGAAATCCAGATGCGCGTCGATCTGGACGATATGGATCGGTTCCTGCCCCTCGAACGCGTTCACGCACGGAATATTGACCGAGTGATCCCCGCCCAGCACCACCGGGATCGCGCCCGCCTGCAGGATCTGCCGCACGCCCTGTTCGATATTGGCGTGGCTCTTGATCGTGTCCGTATGCACGATATCCGCATCACCAATATCGACGATCCGCACGTTGCCGGCGGGCAGATAGGTGATGTCATCCTCGTGGTCGTAAGCACCACCATGGCCAAAGGAAAACAGGGTCGAGGCCTCGCGGATCGACCGCGGCCCAAACCGCGCGCCGGACCGGAATTGCGTTCCGAAATCGAACGGCGCCCCCAGCACCGCCACATCGGCGTCTATCGCGTCCCAGTCCTGCACATAGGGGAATTTGCCAAAGGTCGAGATGCCGACAAATGGCAGGTTCAACCGCCCCGATTCATACCCGTGTCCGCTCATCGGCTTCCCCCTTCTCTCGGCCAGTGACCCTGAGCACAGTGGGCAAGTGTCAGCGCGCTGCGTCAGATACGGATCAGTTTCCGTAACATCCGCCGCCAGTCAACCGGTTTCACCGCCATTTTCGGCAACCGTCGATTTCAGAAGAGTTGGTGCGGTCGAGAAGACTCGAACTTCCACGGGTGTTACCCCACAGCGACCTCAACGCTGCGCGTCTACCATTCCGCCACGACCGCACATCTAGGCTTGGTGGCGAGGCTATACCAACGTGCCCGCGGCTTGTGAAGCAGTTTTTGACAGGTTTTTGTGGCGGGGCCGCCGGAGCGGCCCCGGCTGGTCTACTCTGCGATGGTAAAGCTCGGCAGGCCTGTTCCCGTCGCTGTCGTGCCCCCGCCCGATGCCTGGCCGGCCGATTGGGTGACGGCGGCGCGGATCAGGTCGGTACGCGCGGGGTTGTTCGGCACAAAGACCGGCTTGCCGCTGCGCTCGACCGCCTCCAGCCCGGTCTGGTACCAGGTCAGCGCCAGGTCGGGACGGCGGGCCGCACCGAAGCCTTCGTTCAGGTGGTGGCCCATCAGCTCGGCATAGCCGGTTTCCCCAAGGGCCGTCAGCAGCAGTGCAGACCCCAGGGCGACATCCATGTCATCGGTCCGATAGCCGACCGACAGGCAAATCCGTGCGGTGCCAGCCAGCTGGGCCGGAGCCATGCCCGAGGAAAGAATGAAGCTGCTGACATCCGAAACCACCGTTTCCTGCGGTTTCAGCGACAGCGCCGTGAGGTAGGGCTTCATCGCCGGCGCAAAGCCTTCGCATTGCTGTTCCAGCGACGCCATGTTCAACCCTTCGACGCGGCTTGCCAGTTCCTCGCCCTCGGCGATCGCATAGGTCCGCGCGACGCAGAATTGCTCATTCAGGGTAAAGATCGGATCGGTCATGCTGGCCTGGGTCACGAAGCCGCCATTGCTGTTGGTGACAAGGCTGATCCTGCTGCAATGCGAGGCCAGCGAGGGGCCGGTCGTGGCGGCATCGCCCATCAGGTTCGGCAGGCCTGCCGCCTGCGGCTGTTCCTCCGGTTCCGCAAGCGCCAATTGCTGCGTCTGCTCGGTTTGAACCGACGCCGTGCTGACACCCGCGGCTTCATCACGATAGGCGTGCAGCAGGCCGCGTGTGCCGCCCCGCTGGGCGATCAGCTGCGATGTCGCCACACCGCCCGACTGCGCCCGGTGATACGAGCTGACCAGGAACTGGCGTTCGTATTCCGTGAGATATCCGGTGATCGGGTAGTTCATATGCGCCTGGTACTGGGATACCGCGTTGCGCGTATTGCGCCCCTGCACCCCGTCCGGTGTCCCTGCAGGAAATCCGAAATAGTTCAGCGCGATCTGGTTTTCGCGCACCTGCGCGCGTGCAGGGCTGTAACTGCGCGGCACATTCTTGTATATCACGCGCGGCTTGGCCCGCTGGCGTTCACGGTGCTTGGCGGATTCGTTGACGATGATGCCGCTGACCGCGCCCCCGACCAGCCCGCCGACAATCCCGTCGCCGATATCTGCCGCAACCTTGGTCGCAGGGGTCATCGCCACCGACGCCGCGGCGCAGATCATAGCGATACGTTTTGAAAACATGGTTTTACTCCCTTAAATGACTAGCGTGTATTGGCCGATAACCTAGCACATTTTTTCCGTGCCCAAAGTAAGGAATACCTCCGTGTTGCTGCCCGACCCTGTCGAATACCATCAAAATGCCGTGCAATGGCATGTTTCGGCAGAGCCCGTCCCCTACGATGTGGCTGTTGCGGAAATGGAAACACGCGTTGCGCGAATCGCCAGAAACGAAGCCCCCGAGGCGATCTGGCTGCTGGAACACCCTCCGCTGTACACTGCGGGCACCAGCGCGAAACCGCAGGATCTGACCGACCCGGACCGCTTTCCCGTCTATGCCAGCCAGCGCGGCGGGCAATACACCTATCACGGGCCGGGGCAGCGGGTGGTCTATGTGATGCTGGATCTCGGCAAGCGCGGACGCGACGTGCGCCGATTCGTTCAGCAGCTCGAGAACTGGGTGATCGCCACGCTGGACCAGTTCAACGTAACGGGCGAAATCCGCGAAGGGCGTGTCGGTGTCTGGGTTCCGCGCGACGACAAACCGCTGACCGCAACAGGCACCAAGCCCGAAGACAAGATCGCCGCCATCGGCATCCGCCTGCGCAAATGGGTCAGTTTTCACGGGATTTCAATCAACGTCGAGCCCGATCTGGAGCATTTCAGCGGCATCGTCCCCTGTGGTATCTCCGACCACGGCGTCACCAGCCTGGTCGATCTGGGCCTGCCGGTGACGATGACGGATCTGGATGTGGCGCTGCGCAAGACCTTCGACCAACTGTTCGCGATTCCTTGAGGTCCGAGATGCGGACATTGCAGTCATTCGCTGTTTGGTATGTCGTGTCTTCTTAATCCATCTCAGTAGATAGCGCGAAAAATCAATTTCCCCATATAGATGTTGCATCAACACTCTTCTACACGTTGTTGTCGAACGACTGGACAAAGTGGAACATACGTCAGTAGTGTTTTCCTACTCTGCTGCAATTTACAGCAGCAGAAAACACAGGTGTGAAACAGACTTTCTTTGCACTAAGGATGCAAATTTTTGAGCCAGTCGAAGCCACTGAGAGATGCAATGAAATTGCACTTTTATCCGTTTGCAAAAGAACAAGGGTTCGTACGCGGAAAGGCTAGCTCTTTGATTGCACCCTTCTCTCGTGTCGAGGGCGACATGGTGCATTGGTTTGATTTGCAATGGGAAAAGTATCTTCGTCCCTACTTCGTAGTGAATTTCTGTGAGTTTCCTTTCGAAGGCACGTCTGCCTTGAAGGAGCAGTTCGTAGACAAACCTGAACACCGCGGCGAAGGCTATAACTATGGTGGACGACTACAGCGCTCCCGGGGCGGAGACCTGTACCACTGGTTCAGCAATGCGAAGCCGCTGGGTAAAATACTCCGCAGCTTTAGTTTTACTTATACGCCAGAACAGGCTGTGGGAGAATTGATTGACAGTTTTGGTGAGCTTGAAGCTTGGTGGGAATCTAAGCTGGAAGGCCCTCATATCTATATCTTTTGAGTGAAATTTTCGCATAGCCGACCTAAGGATAGTGCACAGAACCAGGCAATTTGGGCTCAACGCCGCCGTGTGGCCTGCCCGGTTCGACCTTGCTTGTTTTGAACGAGGCAAGAACCCACGGCAAGGATGAACCGCCGCCGTGGGTTCGGCCTGTCATGCCGCCTTGCGCGCCGCCTTGTTGCGGCGGCGCCGGTTCGGGCGGCCGCCACCCGGTTTCTGACCCTGCGGCGCGGCGCCTGGTTTGCGGGATCGCCGGCGGGCACCGCCCCGCCCCTTGGGCTTGGCCGGTTCTTCAGGTTTCTCCCACGGCCTGCCCGAGGCGACGGGAATGGTGATGCCCATCACCTTCTGGATGTCCTTCAGCTCGCCCATCTCGTCGGGTGCGCAGAACGCCACGGCCATGCCGTCACGCCCGGCCCGCGCGGTGCGGCCAATGCGGTGAACATAGTTTTCCGGTACGTTGGGCAGATCGAAGTTATAGACATGCTTGACGTCCGGGATGTCCAGGCCGCGCGCCGCCACGTCGGTGGCGACCAGCACCTTGACCTGCCCCTCGCGAAACGCCCTGAGCGCGCGTTCCCGCTGTCCCTGGCTCTTGTTGCCGTGAATCGCGGCCACGGCGAAACCCGCGCCCTCCAGTTTTTTCGCCAGCTTGTCCGAGCCATGCTTGGTGCGCCCGAATACCAGCGCCAGTTCCTCTCGGTGCTGGTCCAGCAGTTCGACCAACAGGCCGGGCTTCTCGGTCTTGGCGATGAAATGGACCGACTGGGCAATCTTGTCCGCGGCCTTGCCCGGCGGGTTCACCTGCACACGCTTGGGATGGGTCAGGTAGCTGGCCGCGATCTCTTCCATCTGCTTGGGCATGGTGGCCGAAAACAGCATGGTCTGGCGTTCCGCGGGCAAAAGCCCCGCGATCTTGCGCAGCGCATGGATAAAGCCCAGGTCCAGCATCTGGTCGGCCTCGTCCAGCACCAGAAACCCTGTTGCATCAAGGCGCAGCGCGCGCCGGTCCAGCAGGTCCAGCAGACGCCCCGGTGTGGCCACCAGCACATCGGTGCCACGCTCCAGCCGCTTGATCTGTGCGTTGATCGAGGCCCCGCCGACGACGACGCCGATCCGCACCGGCGTGTCCTTGACCAGCGGCATCAGCGCATCGCGGATCTGGCCCGCCAGTTCGCGCGTGGGTGCCAGGATCAAGCTGCGCACCGTGCGCGGCTCAGGCTTGCCGCGCATCTCCATCAGCTGGGCCAGCAGCGGCAGGCCAAAGGCCGCGGTCTTGCCGGTACCGGTCTGGGCCAGGCCCATCACGTCATGGCCATCCAGCGCATGGGGAATGGCATGGGTCTGGATCGGTGTCGGTTCTTCGATGCCCGATGCCAGCAGTTTCTTCACCAGCGGGGCGGGCAGCCCCATTTCCGCAAATAGGTTCACTTCGTTCCTTTCGGGCCGCACCGGTGGCACGACACTTGTTCATCGACCCCGCGCCATCAGGCCCCGGGGTCGTTTTCGTGGTTCCGCCTCGACCCTCACCAGGTGCAACATCGCGCCCCGGCCGGTCAGACGTCTGGCCCCACGCGTGATTTTGGGATCATATCGGCGACATTTCACTTTTCTCTGCGGCTGCCTCATTGGTGGCAGCATTTCTGCTCACGCGGCAGGAAATGTCGGTTGCGCGCTACATGGTGGGTTGCGGCGAAGAAGTCAACCGAAGCTTTCCGGCTGACTGGAAACCGTTGCAAATTCCCGATATTGCAGGCCCACCGAATGACACGAGGATCCGATGAGAGAGACCATCACAACCCGCTGCCGCGACAAGGGACTGCATATGACCCCGCGCCGCCGGATCATCGCCGAGATACTCGAGGCGTCGCAGGACCACCCCGACGTGGAGCAACTGCATCAGCGGGCGCAGGCGCGCGACGCCGCGATTTCCATCGCCTCGGTCTACAGCACCGTAAAGCTCTTCGAAGAGGCGGGCATTCTCGACAAGCTCGAATTCGGCGACGGCCGCGCCCGGTACGAAGATGCCGACCGCGCCCATCACGATCACCTGATCGACATGAATTCGGGCGAAGTCATCGAATTCGTCGATCCCGAGATCGAGGCGCTGCAGGAAAAGATCGCCACAAGGCTGGGGTACCGGCTCAGGGGTCACAAGCTCGAACTTTATGGCGTTCCGATCAAGAAAGACTGAACTTGCCAATCGCGCGCGCCGCGCGTAGGGCTGAGATCTGAAACGACCCCCGAGGCAGTGATGGACAACATTCGCGGCAGTGCGCTGATGGTTCTGGCCATGGCCGGTTTCGCGCTTGAAGATACTTTCATAAAATTCGTTTCCGCCGACCTGCCGGTTGGGCAGATCCTGTTCATGATGGGTATCGGCGGCGCGGTAATTTTCGGCGCGATCAGCGTGTTGAAAGGGGATCGCTTCGTTTCACGGGATTTCCTCGTAACGCCGGTCCTCCTGCGGAACCTGGGCGAGATGATTGCCGCCTTCGGCTACATCACCGCCCTTACCCTGATACCCCTGTCGACGGTTGCGGCCATCATTCAGGCCACCCCCCTTTGTGTCACGCTGGGTGCCGCGCTTTTCATGGGCGAACAGGTCGGGTGGCGCCGCTGGAGCGCGATCGTCGTCGGCTTCTTCGGCGTGTTGCTGATCATTCGCCCCGGGCTGGAAGGGTTTCAGCCCGCATCGCTTTTTGCGGTGATCGGTGTCGCGGGGCTGGCCCTGCGTGACCTGTCGACCCGGGTGGTGCCGCCGTCCGTGTCGTCGATGCAATTGTCGGGATATGCCTTTGCCACCGTCATTCTGATCGGGCTGGCCCTGCTGGTCATTGATGGCGGCGCGGTCCAGCCCTCGGCCACGAACTGGTTGCAGTTGGGCGCGATGATCTTCTTCAGCGTCGTGGGATATTACGCCATCGTCGCGGCAATGCGGATCGGGGATGTTTCCGCCGTCACGCCATTCCGCTATTCGCGCCTGGTGTTCTCACTGATCCTCGGCATCGCGATCTTCGGCGAACAGCCCGACTGGCTGACCTATACCGGCGCCGCGCTGATCATCGGCAGCGGGCTCTATTCGATCCTGCGCGAGCGGCGGCTGGCGCGGGTGGTGGCGTGACCTCTGTTAGCGCTACCAGGTCGCATTTACATTCCCGCAGCACCTGCTATGACAGCCGCAAAACTGACTGCCAGCCGAGGGACGGATCATGAGCACAATCATCGACATTCACGCGCGCGAAATCCTCGACAGCCGGGGCAATCCCACGGTCGAGGTGGATGTAATCCTGGAAGACGGCACAATGGGCCGTGCCGCGGTGCCGTCGGGGGCGTCGACCGGCGCCCATGAAGCGGTGGAAAAGCGCGATGGCGACAAGAACCGGTACATGGGCAAGGGCGTGCTGGAGGCCGTGGCAGCGGTGAACGGCGAAATCGCCGAGGAACTGCAGGGTTTTGATGCGACCGAGCAGGTCGCCATCGACATGGCGATGATCGAACTGGACGGCACCCCCAACAAGGGCCGCCTGGGTGCAAACGCCATTCTCGGCGTCAGCCTGGCCTGCGCCAAGGCGGCGGCGGATTACTCGGCCCAGCCCCTGTTCCGGTATGTGGGCGGCACGTCCGCGCGCGTGTTGCCGGTGCCGATGATGAATATCATCAACGGCGGCGAACATGCCGACAACCCGATCGACATCCAGGAATTCATGATCATGCCGGTCAGCGCGGGCAATATCCGCGACGCCGTGCGCATGGGTGCCGAAGTGTTCCACACGCTCAAGAAAGAGCTTTCGGCTGCGGGCCTTTCCACCGGCATCGGCGACGAGGGCGGCTTTGCCCCCGACATCGCCTCGACCCGCGAGGCATTGGATTTTATCCTGAAAAGCATCGAGAAGGCCGGGTACAAGCCAGGCGAAGACATCTATCTGGCGCTTGATTGCGCGGCCACTGAATACTTCAAGGATGGCCGCTATGTCTTTGCCGGAGAGGGGGTTTCCCTGACACCCGAAGAGAATGTCGGATACCTCAAGGCTTTGGTGAACGACTATCCGATCATCTCGATCGAGGACGGGATGAGCGAAGATGACTGGGATGGCTGGGCGGCGCTTACGGCCGAGATCGGCGACAAGGTGCAGCTGGTGGGCGACGATCTGTTCGTGACCAACCCGGCGCGCCTGGCCGAGGGGATCGCCCGCGGTGCGGCGAACTCCATGCTGGTCAAGGTCAACCAGATCGGCAGCCTGACCGAGACGCTCAAGGCGGTCGACATGGCGCACCGCGCACGCATGACCAACGTGATGTCGCACCGCTCGGGCGAGACCGAGGATGCCACCATTGCCGATCTGGCCGTGGCCACCAATTGCGGGCAGATCAAGACCGGCAGCCTCGCGCGTTCGGACCGGCTGGCAAAATACAACCAGCTCATCCGGATCGAGGAAGCGCTTGGCGAAACCGCGCAATATGCCGGGGCGTCAATTCTGCGCTAAAACGGTGGCGTTCGCGCAGTCAGTTGACCTGGATCAACGCCGCGTTCCCGCCCCGCTGATACCCCCCCTTTTGTAACGGGCTTCACGCCCCGACATCAAAAGGAGAACACTCGAATGTCGGCAGTTATCAGACTGGTTTCCCTACTCTTTTTCGTGGTCACGCTTTCGGCCTGTGCCGATCCCACGACCTATCCGATTTCCAGGGAGGAATGCAGCCCCAATGACCCGGTTCACGATCTGGATGCCGCGTTAGGATCTTGCCCCGCTGCAATCTGAACTGCGGTGACGCGGGCATTCAAGAAATCAAAGGGCGCGGGATCCATTCGCGCCCTTTTTCGTTGCGGGCACATTTATGGGCAAGGCGCCTCGTAATAGGTGCCGTCGCCACGGGCATAGGCACAGGTGTTGCGGGCCTGGTTCTGCGCGACGACAGTACCCGCAGCGGCCCCGGCAAGCGCCGAAATCACTTTCCAGTCGCTATCGGCACCAAACGCCTCGGCGGCGATCAGGCCCGCCGCCGCGCCGCCCGCGGCACCGGCGACCACACGCCCCTCCTGCGTCATGTTCTCACAGCCAGACAGGACCATCACGGCGCTGCTGGCGATTGCAAATAACCAATTCTTCATGATTTCTTCCTCTATAAAGTTCGAGCATCCTACGCCGTGATCAACGCGGTAATGCGCACGAAGTTCCGCCGTCGCGGGGCTAGCAGCGGATAATCGCCGTGGCGCGCCAAGGTGCCAATCATCCGCCTCGCGATGAACCGGGCCGCCGCCGCCAAATGCCCTTTTCCTTCGTCTGACGGCACGCTAGCTTGCCGCCATGATCGCAGAAGAAGTCATTGACCTGCTTGGCCTTACCCCGCATCCCGAGGGCGGGCATTACCGGGAAACCTGGGTTGCCGACGGCGCCGGGCGCCCCGCCGGCACCTGCATCTATTTCCTGTTGCAGGGCGATGAGACGAACCACTGGCACAAGGTCGATTCCGCCGAGATCTGGCATTTCTACGCCGGCGCACCGCTGATCCTGTCGATCTCCGGGACCGATGACGGCCCTGCCGCGCAGCATCGGCTGGGCACTGACCTGGCAGCAGGTGAACGGCCCCAGATCATCGTCCCGCCCGGTCATTGGCAGAAAGCCACCTGCACCGGCGATTACACGCTGGTCGGCTGTACGGTGTCACCTGGTTTCTCGTTTGAAAACTTCACCTTGGCCGCCCCAGGATTCGATATCCCGGGTGCAGACCAGGACTGACAGAGAATTTTCTTCACCTCCGCTGAAACTTTTTCCCGCCCTGCGCCGTGGTTGTCGGTACATGGGCCCGAAAAGCGGGCCATTAACGGAGGAAGACCTTTGAAAATCGCGAAAAAAATCACTCTTGCCGCGGCCTTGACAGCCATTGCCAGTGCCGCCCCGGCCGGAAATCCGATGGTCGGCGGTGCGCCGATGTATGAACAGAAAACCATCGTCGAGAATGCCGTCAACTCGGCCGATCACACGACACTGGTTGCCGCGGTCAAGGCCGCCGACCTGGTCGACACCCTGAATTCGGACGGCCCCTTTACCGTGTTCGCCCCGGTAAACGCTGCCTTTGCCGCGCTGCCCGAGGGCACGGTCGAGACGTTGCTGAAGCCCGAAAACAAGGCCATGCTGCAAAAGGTTCTGACCGCGCATGTGGTGGCCGGTGACTGGTCGGCCAAGCAGATCGCAGAGGCCGCACGCAGCAGTGCCGACGGTTTCTACCACTTCAACGCGGTGTCAGGCGATGCGCTTTCGGCCCAGGTGAAGGGCAACAGCGTCTACATCTATGACGAGTCGGGCAATGCCTCAAAGATCACGATTGCCGATGTGGATCAGTCCAACGGTGTGATCCACGTGGTCAATTCAGTGCTGGTTCCGAAATAAACCGCCAGCACCAAACTGTTCCGGGGCTTGCTGACCGCAGCCCCGGTTGGGCGGGCGGTATCCTGGGGGAAGAGTATCAACTTTGCCAGTTTCCATACCCGCTCGTCCGGCCCGTGCACCATGCGCGCGGGCGGGGCGGATCAGCCGGATGTATTTCGTGCAAAGTCAACCAGTTGCCGGGTTGATCCGTCCCTTTCAGCCGCGTCGGCCTCACCGGTCAAGATCGACTCCAGCTCCGTCGCCAGCACCTTGCCCAGTTCCACCCCCCACTGATCGAAGGAATTGAGGCCCAGAACGACCCCCTCGACAAAAACCCGATGTTCGTAAAGCGCCAGTATCTGCCCCAGACGGCGCGGCGTCAGCCGGTCGTAGATCAGCGTGGTTGACGGCCTGTTGCCGGCAAAGACGCGGTGCCGCGCCTGGCGTTCCAGCTCCGCTCCGGCAAGGCCCTTGTCAGCCATCAACGCACGCGCCGCATCAAGCGAGCGTCCGCGCATCAGCGCCTCGGATTGGGCCAGGCAATTGGCCACCAGCAGGCGGTGGTGATGGGTCAGGTCAGGTTCGTGGCCCTGCGCGGCCACCATGAATTCGCAGGGTACCACCTGCGTGCCCTGGTGAATCAGCTGATAGAAGGCATGCTGGCCGTTGGTTCCCGGCTCGCCCCAGACAACCGGACCCGACGGGCCGTCAATCGCCTCGCCCGCCATTGTTACCCGCTTGCCGTTGGATTCCATCTCGAGCTGCTGGAAATAGGCCGGCAGGCGTGCCAGGCGCTGATCGTAGGGCAAGACGGCACGTGTGGGAAAACCGCAGACCTGGTGGTGCCAGAGACCGGCAAGCGCCAGCATCACCGGCATGTTCTTTGCCAACGGCGCCTCGCGGAAATGGGTGTCCATCGCCTCGGCCCCGGCCAGAAACTCACGAAACCGCTCGGGCCCGATGGCCAGCATCAGCGACAGCCCGATCGGCCCCCAGATCGAATATCGCCCACCAACCCAGTCCTCGAAGCCGAAAACACGCTCCGGCGCGATGCCGAAGTCGGCGGTCCTGTCCTCGGCGCTGGAAAGGGCGGCGAATTGTCTGCCCGGCTCTGCCACCGACGCCGCCATCCATTCCTGCGCCGTTCTGGCGTTGGTCATGGTTTCGATCGTGGTGAAGGTTTTCGAGGCGACGATCACCAATGTCGTCGCCGGGTTCAGCCCCTTGAGCGCCTCGGAAATATCCGCCCCGTCCACGTTCGACACGAAATGACAGCGCGGCCCGTCATGGTAAGGGCTCAGCGCCAGCGTGCCCATCTCGGGGCCCAGATGCGAACCGCCGATGCCGATATTGACGACATCGCTGATGATCCCTCCGGCGCCCTGATAGGCGCCGTTTCGCACCCGGTCGGCGAATTCCGCCATCCGCTGCAGCGTTGCCCGCACACCGGGCATCACGTCCCGTCCGTCGACCGTAACGCCGCCACCCGACAGGTTGCGCAGCGCCGTGTGCAGCACGGCCCGCCCCTCGGTCTCGTTGATCGGTGCGCCCCGGAACATGGCATCGCGCCGCGCCGGTACCTCTCGTTCCTGCGCCAGCGCTACCAGTGCGGCACGGGAGTCGTCCGTCAGGTAGGTCTTGGAATAGTCGAACAGCATCCCGTCGAACCGGGTGCTGAAATCCCCCGCCCTGCCCGGATCGGCAAACAGGTCGATCATGTCGCTCTTGATCGCCCGCGCCGCCTGCGCCTTCAACTCCTGCCACGTGGTCATGTCTATTCAGCCCAGTGCACGGTCATGTCGGACAGCACAGCGCCGACGGGCGCCTGCGTATGGGGCAATCCGCGGGCGCGCTCGAGCGCGGCGCGTTTCGGCTGGCCCGTGATGACCAGGTGTTTGGAAATCGCCTCGTTCAATACCCGCGCCGACAGGGTCACACGCGGCTCTGGCGCGCCACCGCCACGCATCGGCACGAGGATCGGCGCATCCCGGGCCAGCGCCTCCTCGATCCGGTCCGCCCCGGGAAACAGCGACGCGGTGTGCATGTCCGACCCCATCCCCAGCAACAGAACCGAGATCGGCAGAGCAGGCGCAATCACCGCCTCCAGTTCCGGTAGCACGTTTTCTGGGTTGTCGGCCTTGGCATAGAGCGGCACCAGACGCGCCCTTGCCGCGCGGCCGGTCAGCAGGCGCTCGCGGATCAGGCGCGTGTTCGAGCGCACATGCACCTCGGGCACCCAGCGTTCGTCGCTGAGCATCACGTCAACGCGCGACCAATCAAGGTCGGCATCGCAAAGGTCGTCGAAAATGGGCCCCGGCGTGGACCCGCCCGGCACGACCAGCAGGGCGCGATCCTCGTGATCGAGCGTGGCCCGCAGCCGGCCCGCCAGAATGTTGGCCAGGTTGATCGCCAGCATCTCCTGATCCGGATAATCGATGATATTCATGCCTTGATCTCCCGCCAGCGGCGCCCGTCCCGGTGCATCAGCATCAGCGCGTCATCCGGCCCTGAACTGCCCGTGGAATAGGCGATCGGCACCTCGCGGCTGTCATCCCAGGCCTCGATGATCGGATCGGTCCAGGCCCAGGCTGCCTCGACCTCGTCGCCGCGCATGAACAGTGTCTGATTGCCCCGGATCACATCCATGATCAGCCGCTCATACGCGTCGGGAAAATCAGCCTCATCCGGCCCCAGAACCTCGGCAAAGGTCATGTCCAGCGGCACATCCACAAGGCGCATCCCGCCCGGCCCCGGCTCCTTGATCGTCACGCCCAGTTCGATCCCCTCGTTGGGTTGCAGCTTGATCGTGAGGATGTTGCGGTGCCGTCCGGCATCCTCTTCGAAGATCGAATGCGGCGTGTCCTTGAACACCACCGCGATCTCGCTGGCGCGTTCCTTCAGCCGTTTGCCCGTGCGCAGGTAGAACGGTGTTCCCGCCCATCGCCAGTTGCTGACATGCGCCTTGAGCGCCACGAAGGTCTCGGTCGTGCTGTCGCGGTTTTCCACCTGGTTGCGATAGCCGGGACGCTTGCCATCGCCTTCGTACTGGCCACGCACGATGTTATCTGGTTTGACCGGGTCAAGCGCACGGATCACCTTGAGCTTTTCGTCACGCACGGCGTGCGGATCGAACTTGGCCGGCGGTTCCATCGCGATCAGGCAGAGCAGCTGCATCAGGTGGTTCTGCACCATGTCGCGCATCGCCCCCGAACGGTCATAATAACCGCCGCGCGTGCCCACGCCCACCTCTTCGGCCACGGTGATCTGGATATGGTCGACATACTGGCTGTTCCAGAGCGGCTCAAAGAGCATATTGCCGAAGCGGACCGCCATCAGGTTCTGCACCGTCTCCTTGCCCAGGTAATGGTCGATCCGGTAGATCTGGGTTTCGTCGAAATGCTGCGCCAGCACCCGGTTCAGTTCCTGCGCGGATTTCAGGTCTCTGCCAAACGGTTTCTCCACGACGATCCGGCAATCGCTGTCGGCCATCCCGTATTTGTGCAGACGCTCGGCCAGCTCGCCGAACAGACCGGGCCCGACAGAGAAGTAATAGGCACGGATACGGTCCGATTTGACCAGCTTGGCAAGGGCTTTCCAGCCAGTCGCACCCTTGGCGTCCACGGTCACGTAGTGCAGCATCGCCAGAAACCCGTCCAGCCGCCCCATGTCGCACCCTTCATGGTCGGAGAACTCGGCGATCGCCTCCGACGCCATCTTGCGGAAATCCTTATTGTTCAGCTCGGTTCTGGAGGCACCGATCACGCGCGAGTCGGTCCCCAGCTGCCCCGCGCAGAACCGCCGGAAAAGCGCCGGCAGAATCTTGCGCCGCGCCAGATCGCCCGTGCCGCCGAAGATCACAAGATCAGCGGGTTCAACCGGAATGATACGCGACACCATTTGACGACTCCTGCCGTTTTACCGCCCTGCCGTAATCACCCCTCAGGTCACACCGTCCGGAGCGCAATCACAACTCTAACATGCTCATGGCTGTTCACAATGGTGTCAGTATCCTTTCGCCCACTTCCCTTGCATGGAAGGACGGGATAAGCCGAAAAACAAAGGGAAATCGGGTAGTAAGATGAAAGACACCATTACCACACCGGCAAATGCCGGCAAGTTTCAGAACCCGGAGGTTACCGCCGACGGGCAAGCGCGGGCAACGGTGGCGCTCAGTCACCCGGAGACCCTGTGGTTCAACACCGGCACGCTTTGTAACATCGAGTGCCTGAACTGCTATATCGAAAGCTCCCCCACCAACGACCGGCTGGTCTATATCACCACCGATGAGGTCCGCGACTATCTGGACCAGATCGAGGAGCGAGGCTGGCCGATCCGCGAAATCGCCTTTACCGGCGGCGAGCCCTTCATGAACCCCGAGATGAACGGCATGGCCCGCGCGGCGCTGGAGCGCGGCCACGAGGTGCTGATCCTGACCAATGCGATGCGCCCGATGATGCGCAAATCAGTCCGCGCCGGATTGCTGGAGCTGGCTGCGGAATATCGTGATCGGCTCACCCTGCGCATTTCGGTCGATCACTGGTCGGAAACGCTGCATGACGACGAACGCGGGCCAGGTGCCTTTGCCCGCACGCTCGAGGGCATGGGCTGGCTGCGTGACAATGGCATCCGCATGGCCGTTGCCGGGCGCACCGTATGGGGTGAGACCGACGCGCAATCGCGCGATGGCTACCGCGACCTTTACGCCCGGCACGGGTTTGCGATCGACGCTGATAACCCCGCCGAAACGGTTCTGTTCCCGGAGATGGACGAAACCGCCGAAGTGCCCGAGATCACCACCGATTGCTGGAGCATCCTGAACAAGTCACCCGACGCGGTGATGTGCGCCTCGTCGCGGATGGTGATCAAGCGCAAGGGGGCCGCGAAACCCGCCGTTCTGGCCTGTACGCTGCTGCCCTACTCGCCCGAGTTCGAACTGGGCACCACCCTGGCCGAAGCCGAACGCGATGTTGCGCTGAACCACCCGCACTGCGCCAAATTCTGCGTCCTGGGCGGCGCCAGCTGCTCGGCCTGATAGGGATAACAGCACGTACATCCCGATTTCCGCTTTGCGGGACAAAGCTGTCGTCCCGTTTCAACAATCTGCGCGAGACAGCAGAGACCGCAGCCGCTGCAATAACCTAATCGCGTGTTCAACCTCATCTAGGTCGAGACTTTCGGCCACGTCGCCCAGCCACATCTGCCGGACTCGGTCGGCCTTAGAATAGACTGACCGGCCTTGCTCCGTCACCTTTACAAGCTGCGCACGCTTGTCCTGGGGGTTTTCTGTCATTTCGAGCAAACCCTCATCAACAAGCAAATTCGTCAGGCGTTGAACGGCTTGGCGTGACGCGCCTGCTTCTCTCGCAATTTGTGAGACGGTATGAGGTTCTGATGTCCGAATGACGGCACCAAGAAGCTGCCAGCGAGCACTGCTGAGACCGAACGGCGCCACCTTTTCGTCACCCGCCGCAATTAGGCAGCCGTTCAAGCGAAACACTTCAAGCACGAGGCCCCCAAGCTTGTCAGCTCTTGCATCCATACTTGATCCTCCCACTCAATTTTGACAACATGGTGTCAAATCTGCAAACACAATACATTAGGAGCCTACCGTGTCGGAAGAGCCATTTTTCAGGATCGACAAATTCAGCGTTCCAGCCGCATCCAGACCTCGCTTCATTGAGCGCCTAAGGCGGACGCATGATGCTTTGGGCGAAGCAACGGGCTGTGAGCAGAATATGATACTTGAACAGATCGAAGGCACGGGGCGTTTCAACATCGTCACCTTCGTCCGGTGGCGAAATCGCGCTTGCTATGATGAAGCAAGTAGCGCGGCGAAGGAGCGGCAGAAGCGCACCGGTTTCAACCCTCAGGTCTTTATGGACGAACTTGGTGTCGTGTCAGACCTTGGAAACTATGCTTGCCTGAATGAAGACAGCTAAAGGGCTCGAAGCAGCTGTTTCCGCCGCGCCTTCCAAGGTCTTTCGTACCATGTCTCGGGTCGGCATACACGATCCGGATGGCTGGGGTTCCGCCGGAGATTACGGGTGTGGTTGCTGCCGCGCGCGGGGCTTCTTGTGACAAGGCGCAATCGTGATCTAGTCCTGATCTGACGCGTGTTCCCCGGTCGGCTTTCGCGCGGTGCGGGGCTGTGGTCTGGTCGGGATTTCCTTCAGCAATCCGCCGACGCCCATTCGGGCGATCTCGGCATCGCCCACGGGGATACCGCAGGCCACGCGGGACAATATCCAATCCGCCCCGTGCAGCACCGGCGAACGGGCACTGCCGGGCAGGCCGATAACCTTCTTGCCGCGATACTCGCCCAGAAACAGCAGATTGCCCGGATCCACGGGCATCCCGAACCGCTCCATTCGCCCGCCAGCCCGCACCAGGGCCGCGGGCGCCGTGTCATGGGCATCGGAGGTGGCCGAGCCGGTCAGGATCAGGATGATCTCGCCCGTGGCCGCGCGCACGCGGTCCGCGATGGCGCCCTCTTCATGGCGGCAGGAGAGGGATTCGCTCAGCCCGATATCCAACGCGGCAAGGCGGTTTTCGATGGCCTCCACCCCCTTTGACCCCGGCCCGCCGGCAATTTCGGACACGATCAGGCTGGCCGTCCGGCAGATCGGCCGTGCCAGCGTGATCGCCCCGCGCGCTGCCTCGCAGGCCGCCTCAACCGAGGATTTGCTGACGCCGTAGGGGATGATCTTGACCGTCGCGACCATGCCGCGCGGGTGGATTTGGTGAAATGGTGGCACGGTGGCAACGGTGATCGCGGGATCGACCGCGTTGGCGGCATGGATCGCATCCGCGTCAAGTTGCACCACGCCCGGATGTTCGGCGATCAGGTTCACACGGCCGGTAAAGGCCTCGCTGGATCTGAGCGATGTGCTGCCGCCTGCCAGTGCCGCCGCCACTTCGCCGGCGGCCGCATCTTCGTGCAGATCTGCGGCCTCCAGCCGCGCGACGACAATCTTGTCATGCCCTGCCGCGCTCAGCGCCTGCAGATGCGTGTCCTCCAGCCGCAACCCCTTGCGCAGCCGCCCCCCGGGCAGGCGCACCGAATGGGCCAGGATCGTGCCCCTGGCCTGCACCACCGGCAGCGGGCCGAATTTCACGCGCCCTGCCTCAACACGCGGGTCATCTCTGCCAGGATCGCAACCGCGATTTCCGTCGGCCCGGACGCGCCGATATCCAGGCCAATCGGCCCGTGGATACGCGCCAGCTGATCGTCGGAGAACCCTTTGGCCGTCAGTCTTTCAAGTCGCTTCGCATGGGTCCGGGTAGACCCCAGGGCGCCGATATAGAACACCTCAGAGCCCAAGGCCTGTTCCAGGGCCGGATCGTCCAGTTTCGGATCATGGGTCAGCAGGACCAGTGCGGTACGGGTATCCAGCCCGAAGGCGCGCACGCCTTCGTCAGGCCAGTCATGGACAAGGGTTTCCCCGGGAAATCGCGCTTCCGAGGCGAAACTCTCGCGCGGGTCGATCAGCAGCGGGTCATACCCGGCGATCCGTGCCATCGGCACCAGGGCCTGGGCAATGTGAACCGCGCCGACAATGATCAGCCGCAGGGGCGGGTTGTGGATTGCAACGAAGGTTTTGCCATCCTCCTCGAAACCTGACCGGTCCATCCGGAACCGCGCCTCGAAACCATCGCGCACCAGCGCCCGCCCGTCTGGGCCGGTGACATAGGCAACCGGCTTTCGCGCGGTCCGCGCATCCACCAGCGCGGTCAGAACCGGCTCGCGCATCACGCTTCCCACGGGTTCGACCAGAATCCGGATCGTGCCCCCGCATGCCAGGCCCACCGCAAAAGCATCACCATCGCTGACGCCATATTCCAGCATCACCGGCTTACCCGCTTCGATGGCGTCCAGCGCCTCGGCCACCACGGCCCCCTCGACGCACCCGCCGGAGACCGAGCCGGCAATCTCACCTTCGCCGGAGATCGCAAGCTGGCTGCCCACGCGGCGCGGCGCGCTGCCCCAGGTCTGCGTCACCGTGGCCAGTGCAGCCCCCTTCCCCTCGCGGTGCCACCGCAGCGCGGTTTCAGGCATATTGTCGAACAGTTCCATCGCGCCTTCCAGCCTGGGAATCCTCGCGGTCATTCCAAGCGCCACTATAGGCATGAAAAAAGAGCAAGGCCAACGGCCCTGCTCCTTTGTTTGTCAGTGTCTTGGCCCTACTGCATCGACGCCGTCCGCAGCAGGTTCGTGATCCGGCGAACGGTCGCGCGACGGTTCTCACGCTCGGCCAGCGGCGTCAGGATCTTCAGGTTCGATTCGCCATAGCCCTGGACAACCATGTTTTCCGGCGGCACGTCGAAATACTCGGTCAGTGCCAACGCCACGGATTCGGCGCGCCGGTCCGACAGGGCCAGGTTAAAGGTGGCATTGCCCACCGCATCGGTATGGCCTTCGACCAGAAAGATCTCGTAGGGATTGTCTTCGATCAACCGTTTCATCGCGAGCCCGAGATCCCGCAATTCTTCGGCCTCGCTGGCGCGAATTGCGGCCGAGCCGGTGTCAAAGGTCACATCGTCCAGCTCGATCACGGGGACCAGCTCGCGTACGGCGCGAATCTGCCGGATCTGCTGCAGCGAGAAGCGACGGTCGACCGCCGACTGCTCCTGTGCGGCCAGCGCCATTCGCAACTCATCCGACGAAATATCGCTCACGTCGATGGAGGATTCGCGTTGTTTCGGCAGCTCTGTCACCTGTACCGGTTCGATGTTGCCGGTGTCGTCAAAGAGAAGGATCTGCGTGCCATCCTCAAGCACGCGCACGCGCCGCAGCACCTGCCCGTTGGCGGCCTTGATGGTCACGACGCGCGTGCCATCCTCGCGGTAGACCGTTTCGCGGGTCGAGCCATCACTGAAACGCTCGGTCTCGATTTCGACACCCGGCTGGCGCAGCAACACGTTATCGTCCTTCAACACTTCGTAATTGCCGTCCTGACGCTGAACAACCACGCGGTCGCCGGAATTTGAGACGACCTTGTCGCCGTTCTTGAGCAGCGTGCCGACAGCGGCAATGCCCAGGGCGCCGATGGCGAATTTTTCGAAATCGCTCAACCCTTCATCCTTGTTTGACGCCGCGGCAGCGGCCTGAGCAGCGACCGCGTTGGCGAATTCTTGATTGCTCTTCCGGATCTGCTCTTGGCGGATTTTGCGCTTCTCAACCTTTTCGGCCTTGGCCGTGCTGTCGTCCTCAGTGGTGGTGGCGGCTTCGGCCGTCACGGTTTCATTTGCGTCCGCGGTGCTTTCTACCGTGTCTTCCTGCTGCACCTCGGGGGTGTCCGCATCGGCGGTCACATCGCTTTCGGCAGTGGCTGACCCGGACGCTTCCGCGGTTTCCGGCTTGCTGTCCTGGGCTTCGGTCTCAACGGCCTCAGACTCCTCTTCTGCCTGCTTGGTCTCGTCGCTTGCAGCCGCTTCGGCCTCTCCACCCGCATCAGTCTCGGAACCCGTTCCGGTGTCGACCCCGGCTGCTGTTTCAACTGCAACGTCTGCCTCTGCCTGGGCCTCGGCCTCTGCCAATTCATTAGCCAAGGCATCCGCTTCGGCTTCGACCTGGCTATCGGTCGCGCTTTCGCCTTCCACCTGTGCTTCGGCGGTAGTGGCGTCAGACGGCTGATCAGCCGCAGCCTGCGCACCGGCGTCGCCCTCGGCAGCCGCCTCACCGTTTGCCTCCGATGCTGATTTGACAGCAATCATGACCTGTTTGAAGCTGGCATAGACAGCCCCGGTCTCGGTAACGGTTCCTTCAACCACCAGCTGCGTCTGCCCGTCCAGGACAAGGCATTCGCCGGTTTGGTCGGTCAGGGCCACTAAGGGGTTTTTGTCCTTCTGTTTTGCTGCCTTGCGCGTCTCCTTGTGCTCGGCGCCGCGCTGCGGAAGCTGGTTCCAGGGCTTGCCCTCGGCGTCAACGCAGGCGACGGCAGGGGCGGCATCTTGCGCCAAGACCGGCATCGGCATGGCAAGCGTCGCGCTCACGACAAGCGCGGTCGTCGAGTTCAGGAAACTCTTGGTCATTTTTTGTCACTCCGTTTGGCAGTTCAACTATGATCCAGGAGGACAACGCGCTTGCCCCACATCGGGTTTCAAAGATTTCCTGCTTTGTGCAGATGAAACTGGGGAGCGGCGCGGATGTTATTCAATAACCGCGCGCGAGATCAGCCTGAAACCGCAGTTTTTCGCCACTGTCGCCGGGCCGCGCGATCGCCTCCGCCAGTTCCTCGATCGTGGCGATGGAATGCCCGGCGCGAAAACTGTCGACATGGGGCAGCATCGCGGCAATTCCCTGCGCCTTGGGCGCGAAACCTTCCCAACGCAGCAGCGGATTGAGCCAGATCAGCCGCCGCGCCGACAGGTGCAGACGTTCCATCTCGCGCTCCAACCCGTCCGGATCGCCACGATCAAGCCCGTCGGTGATAAGCAGCACCACCGCGCCCTGCCCCATGACCCGCCGCGACCAGTCGCGGTTGAACGCATGCAGGCATTCCCCGATCCGTGTGCCGCCTTCCCAGTCCTGCGCATGAGATCCGGCGGCGGCCAGCGCGGCATCCACATCCCGCGTCGCCAGGTGGCGGGTGATGTTCGTCAGACGCGTGCCAAAGGTGAACGCATGGACCCGCGCCCAGCCCTGCCCGCGCGTATTGGCCACCGCATGCAGGAAATGCAGCACCATCCGGCTGTATTGGCTCATTGATCCGGAAATGTCGCACAGCACCACCAGGTTGGGCCAGCGCGGGCGCGGTTTCTTCAGCGCGATCCGGCGCATCTCGCCGCCCCGGCGCATGGCCTGGCGGAGGGTCCGGCGCGCATCCACCTGCCCGCCCGCATGGCTGGGCTGGCCCCGGCGCGAGGCCAAAGGCTTTACCGGCAGGCTGAGCCGCGCCAGCATCCGCTTGGCCTGCGCCACCTCCTGCGTGCTCATCTGTTCGAAATCCAGCGACCGCAGGCGCTCGGTCGCAGACACGGTGGCGCTGGCGTCGACCTCGATCAGGGTCTCTTCACCTGCCCCGTCGGGCTCCGGCAGTTCGCGCTGTGCCCCGTCAAGAAGCGCCTCGGCTGCCCGCTTTTCTGCCGATCTCGCCGCCCGGTCCTCCTGCGCGCCACGCAGCGCCGGCAGCATCATCGCCATCATGTGCTCCATGTAGCGCGGATCGCGCCAATAGAGCCGGAAGACCTGCGCGAAAACCTCGCGCTGCTCGGGCCGGCTCACGAAGGAGGCGTGCAGCGCCCAGTAGAAATCCTGCCGGTCGGTAAATCCCGCCGCCTCGACGGCACGAACCGCGTCAATCACCCGCCCCGGCCCGATCGGCAGGCCCGCCCGGCGCAGCGCGCGCGCAAAATGGGTGATATTGTGCGTCAGCTTGGGGTTTTCCGGCAGGTCAGGCGGCAGCTGTTCAGCCATGACCGTCCGTGCGGCGGCGCTGACCCCGCACCCCGTGAGTATTTTGAGAACAGTGAACCCTCATGCGGTCTCCAGCGTCGCCCTTGCGTCGTCGAGAAGGCGCTTGGCCTCGGAACCTTCGAGTTTCTGTATGTCATCCTGGTATTTCAGGATTGCGCCCAGCGTGTCCGCGATGACCTCGGGACTGAGCGAGATCACGTCCAGCGCCAGCAGGCATTTGGCCCAGTCGATGGTTTCGGCCACGCCGGGTTTCTTGAACAGATCCTCGGTACGCAGGCGCTGAACGAAGGCCACGACTTCACGGCTCAGGGTGTCGGCGGCCTCGGGCGCGCGGGCCTGCAGGATGTCGATTTCCCGGTCGAAGCTGGGATAATCCACCCAATGGTAGAGGCAGCGCCGCTTGAGCGCGTCATGCACCTCGCGGGTGCGGTTCGAGGTGACGATCACGATGGGCGGTTCCGGCGCGGCGATGGTGCCCAGTTCGGGAATCGTGACCTGGAAATCGCTGAGCGCCTCCAGCAGGAACGCCTCGAACGGCTCGTCGGTGCGGTCCAGTTCGTCGATCAGCAACACCGGCGCACCGCCGGATTGCGGCCGCATCGCCTGCAGCAGCGGACGCTCGATCAGGAACTCCTCGGTAAAAAGCTCATCCTTCAGATGGGTCCGGTCCACCCCGCCCGAGGCTTCGGCCGCACGAATCGCGATCATCTGTTCGGCGAAATTCCATTCATAGACGGCCGAGGCCGCATCCAGCCCCTCGTAGCATTGCAGCCGGATCAGCCGGCGGCCCAGCCCGGCGGCAAGCGCCTTGGCTATCTCGGTCTTGCCGACCCCGGCCTCGCCTTCCAGGAAAAGCGGGCGGCCCAGGCTCAGCGCCAAAAAAACCACGGTTCCCAAGGGCCTGCTACAGACATAGCCTTCGCCGTCCAGCAACTCTTGTACCGCGTCGATCGAACCGGGAACACCCATGGCAACCCTCCGTTTGGTGCCAGCACTGCACGGGCCCGCCCGCGGCGTCAAGGCCGGGTCCGGAGCGGTTTGGCAAAGCGATGTCGGAATAAGCTTGGAATCTGGCCCGAGAACCCGGATGATAGATCACAGTAACTTTAGACCCGTCGCGTGGCAGGACGGGCAGTAGTACCAGGGAACGGATTACGATGAAGGACATGCCCGATGGATATGAAACACCCCTGAAAGGGCTGGCCTGGACCGACTGGTTAGAGAAGCTCACGGCGATCACCGACGAGGACGGCTATGTCGAACGGCTGGGCGACCGTCATGCGGCCATCCTTGTCGAAGAGAAGCCAACCCTTCTGGTCACGTTTGAAACCCATCAGGGTATCGACGCGCTGTCCGATCTGTGTCACCCGATGGGATGGGAAATGGTCAAGGCGCTTGGCTGGTCGCATCTGTGCCTGGTCAGCGAAGGTGATACCTGGTTCCGCGACCGCCATGTCTATGCCTATTTCGACCGGCTGGTCGATGACGGGTTCCTGGAGGATTTCGAACAGGTGATCTTTTACGGGGCGGGCGCCTGCGGCTATGCGGCGGCAGCGTTTTCGGTGGCGGCCCCCGGCGCGCAGGTCCTGCTGTTGCAGCCGCAGGCCTCGCTGGATCCGGACGTGGCGGAATGGGACCGGCGTTTTCGCCATATGCGCCGGGTGTCGTTCACCGACCGCTACGGCTATGCCCCGGACATGCTGGAAGCCGCCGATCAGGCATTTGTCCTTTATGATCCCGAGATCCGAGAGGACGCGATGCACGCGGCCCTTTTCAACCGGCCCAATGTCACGCGGTTCCGGATGCGGCACCTGGGGCGCGAGATGGAGAGGTCGCTGGTGCGGATGAACATCCTCTTGCGGGCCATCGCCCAACTCAGCGCCGGCAAGCTGAACCGCCATCGGTTGGCGCGCCTGTTTCGGTCCCGCCGGGACGATGCCAGCTATCAGTTCAGCCTGCTCAAACGCCTGACCACCGACAACCGCCCCTATCTGGTGATGCTGCTGGCCGGCAAGGTACTGGAGAAACGCGAGGCGCCGCCGTTTCGCAAGGCCTTTGCACGGGCGCGCAGCCGGCTGGGGATCTACAATCGCTGAGATCCGCCGCCGCCTCGCCAAATTCCACCGATCGCATCTGGCGCGGGGGGACGCGATTGTGTAAGGCCGTGGCATGAGCCAAAGCCTGACGATACGCCGCCCCGATGACTGGCACCTGCACCTGCGCGACGGGGCCATGTTGCGCGCTGTCCTGCCGGAGACCACCCGCCATTTCGCCCGCGCGATCATCATGCCCAACCTGGTGCCGCCAGTGGTGACGGGGGCACAGGCCGCGGCCTATCGCGACCGTATCCTGGACGCACTGCCCGACGTTGTCGATTTCACGCCGCTGATGACGCTCTACCTGACCGAGGATACCGACCCCGAGGATGTGGCCGCCGCCCATGCCAGCGGCCTTGTCTCGGCGGTCAAACTCTACCCCGCCGGGGCCACCACCAACTCGGCCAGCGGGGTCAAGGATTTCGACAAGGTACGCGGCGTGCTGGAACGCATGGCCGAGATTGGCCTGCCGCTGTGCCTGCATGGCGAAGTGACCGATCCCGAGATCGACATCTTCGACCGCGAGGCGGTGTTCATCGACCGTGTACTTGACCCCATTCGCCGCGCCACCCCCGGCCTGCGGACCGTCATGGAACATATCACCACGCGCGATGGCGTGGATTATGCCCGGAGCCAGGATGATCTGGGCGCCACCATCACCACCCATCACCTGGTCATCAACCGCAACCACCTTTTGGTCGGCGGGATCAGGCCGCATTACTACTGTCTGCCCGTCGCCAAGCGCGAAGAGCATCGCCTGGCGCTGCGTGCCGCCGCAACCTCGGGTGATGCCCGCTTCTTTCTGGGCACCGACAGCGCGCCGCACACGGATGCAAACAAGGAAAGCGCCTGCGGCTGCGCCGGCTGCTTCACCGCCACCAACACGATGTCGATCCTTGCCCATATCTTCGAAGAGGAAGACGCGCTTGACCGGCTCGAAGCGTTTACCTCGCTCAACGGGCCGGGATTCTACGGCCTTCCGCCCAACGAAACCCTGATCCGCCTGACCAAGGGCGACGCCGTGGTCTTTCCGGACAGGATCAACACCGAAGCCGGCCCTGTCACGGTGTTCGATCCAGGCATGCCGGTCCACTGGCACGTGAGCACGGCATGATGTTCACCCGCGACGAGTTCGAGGACGCGCAGCGCATCGTGCATGCGCATGTTCAGCCAACCCTGCAACATAACTGGCCCCTGCTGGCGCAGGAGCTTGGCTGTGACCTGTGGCTGAAACACGAGAACCAGACCCCGCTTGGGGCATTCAAGGTTCGCGGCGGGCTGGTGCATATGCGCCGACGAAAAGAGGCCGGGCTGCTGAACGGGGTGATCACCGCATCGACCGGCAATCACGGGCAGTCCATCCCCAACGCCGCCCGGATCGAGGGGATACCCGCCACGGTCGTCGTGCCCGAAAACAATTCGCCGGAAAAGAACGCCGCCATGCGCGCGCTTGGCGCGCGGCTGATCGAAACCGGAACCGATTTCATCGAATCCGTGGCCTTTGCACGGCAACTGGCCAAGGATGAGGGGCTGGACATGATCCCCAGCTTTCACCGCGATCTGGTCACCGGCGTGGCGACCTATGCGCATGAATTCTTCGATGCCGCCGGAGAGATGGATGCGGTCTATGTCCCGATCGGGCTGGGGTCGGGGATCTGCGGCATGATCGGCATGCGCGACATGCTGGGCCTGAAAACCCGGATTGTCGGCGTGGTGGCACGCGGGGCCAATGCCTATGCGCTTTCCTTTGCATCGGGACATCCGGTGGCGACCAACAAGGCCGACACCTTTGCCGAAGGTGTTGCCGTGCGCGAACCGCACCCCGAGGCCGTGACGCTGATCAATGCCGGTGCCGACCACATTGCCGAGGTCAGTGACGAGCAAATCCGCGCGGCGGTGCGGCTGGTCTTTCGCGCCACCCATAACGTCGCCGAAGGCGCCGGCGCGGTCGCCCTGGCCGCGGTCATGGCCGAAAAGGACCAGTTGCAGGGCAAGCGGGTTGGCGCCGTGCTGAGCGGTGGCAATATCGACGCTGAAAGATTTGCCCAGATTCTCCGGCCGGACTGAACCGCTCTGGCCCCCTCTGCGCCGCCACGCTAGAACGCTGTTACTGAATCACCTGAAGGAGTCCGGCCAAATGATCCCCACCGCCTATCCCCCGGCCGAGGAAATCGCCCGCCTGACCGCGCGGATGCTGTTGGAAATCGAGGCGGTGCATTTCAACGCCGACGAACCTTTCACCCTGGCCTCGGGCCTGCCCAGCCCAACCTATATCGACTGCCGCAAGCTGATTTCCTTTCCACGCATCCGCGCGACGCTGATGGATTTCCTGACCGTGACGGTGATGCGGAACGCGGGTTTCGAGGCGTTCGACAACATCGCCGGCGGCGAAACCGCGGGCATCCCCTTTGCCGCTCTGGTGGCCGAGCGCATGGCCCTGCCGATGACCTATGTGCGCAAGAAACCCAAGGGCTATGGTCGCAACGCCCGGATCGAGGGCGCGATGAGCGAGGGCGAGCGGGTGCTGCTGGTCGAGGATCTGACCACCGATGGCGGCTCCAAGCTCAGCTTTGTCGATGCCATCCGCGAGACCGGCGCGACCTGTGGTCATACGGCGGTAATTTTCTATTACGGCATCTTCCCCGAAACCGAAAAGACACTGGGCGATCATGGCGTCACGCTGCACCATCTGTGCACCTGGTGGGATGTGCTGGCCGAGGCTCGCGCGCAGGGCAGCTTCACCGCGGCGACGCTGGATGCGGTCGAGGCATTTCTGAACGATCCGCGTAAGTGGCAGGAAGAAAACAAGAAATAAAACTGTCTGTGGAAAACCGCGGATCACGCGCCTCGAATCGCCGCGCTGCTACAGCATGTAGACTTTTCGCACCTTCATGCTACAGTATCTGGGCGCATCCGGCGGGCAACCGGTTTGTGCACCTCTTTATCCCGGCGGATATCCACAATTCTGCCCAGATAGAGCCTCCCTTGCAGATGCGCTAGAACGCCCGGGGGGACAGTCAAAAAAGAACAAAGTGAGGGAGCGGACGTGAACGAATTCACCAGTTTCAATGCCACCGGCGCCGAGGTCAAGGACGCGGAAACCATGCCGCATTCGATCGAGGCGGAACAGCAGTTGCTGGGGGCGATTCTGACCAACAATGATGTCTATGACCGCGTCGCCAGCATCATCGGCCCGCAGCATTTCTATGACCCGGTTCACGCCCGCATCTACGAAACCGCCGCCGCCCGCATCGCCAAGAACAACCTGGCCTCTCCGGTTACGCTCAAGGCGTTTCTCGAAGAAGATGAAGGGCTCAAGGAACTCGGGGGACCGGCCTATCTGACCCGCCTCGCCGGGGCCGCGATCAGTTCCTTCGCGGTGCGCGACTATGCCCAGATGATCTATGACATGGCGATCCGGCGCGAGCTGATCGGGCTGGGTCATGAAATCGCCGGCAAGGCGGCGCGGCTGGACGTGGACAGCGAGCCCCGAGACCAGATCGTCGAGGCCGAGCAGAAGCTCTATACGCTGGCCGAACAGGGTCAGACCGAAAGCGGTTTTCAATCGTTCCTCAAAGCCGTAACCGACGCGGTCAACGTGGCCAATGCCGCCTATCAGCGCGATGGCGGGCTGGCCGGGGTTTCGACCGGTCTGGCGGACCTGGATACCAAGCTGGGCGGCCTGCACAAATCCGACCTGCTGATCCTTGCGGGCCGTCCGTCGATGGGCAAGACCTCTTTGGCCACGAACATCGCGTTCAACATTGCCAAGGCCTATAAGCGCGGCACGTTCCCCGACGGGACCGAGGGGGCGGTCAATGGCGGCGTCGTGGGTTTCTTCAGCCTTGAAATGAGCGCCGAACAGCTGGCCAGCCGGATACTGGCCGAAGCCTCGGAAATCTCCTCGCACAAGATCCGTCAGGGCGATATGGACGAAAGCGAATTCCGCCGTTTCGTCGATGCCGCCAAGACACTGGAATCCTGCCCGCTTTTCATTGACGACACCGCCGCCATTCCCGTTGCCCAGCTGGCCGCCCGCGCCCGCCGCCTGAAGCGCACGCACGGGCTGGATGTGCTGATTGTCGACTACCTGCAGCTGGTGCGCGGCACGTCGGACAACCGTGTACAGGAGATTGGCGAGATTTCGATGGGTCTCAAGGCGATCGCCAAGGAGCTGGAGATCCCGGTCATCGCGCTGTCACAGCTGTCGCGTCAGGTCGAGGCCCGCGACGACAAGCGTCCGCAGCTGTCGGACCTGCGCGAATCCGGCTCGATCGAACAGGACGCCGACGTGGTGATGTTCGTGTTCCGCGAGGAATACTACGTCGAACGTGAGAAACCGTCCGAAGAAAAGCTGGAGGAAACAGCCGAGTGGCAGGAGCGCATGGCCCGCCTGCACGGCAAGGCCGAGGTCATCGTCGGCAAGCAGCGGCACGGGCCCATCGGCACGGTCGAGCTCAGCTTCGAAGCGCAATACACCCGTTTCGGCAACCTTGTGAAACCCTGGCAGCAGATCGGCAACGATCAGGAATTCTGACCGCCCGATCCGGGGGTTCATGCGCCAAACTGAACTCGTCACAGGCCGGATAGGTTAAATTTTCCACCACCGTTCCCGTCACCTTGGTTAACGCGACGTTTACCTTTGGTGGGCATCCATACGCCGTTCGCAAGGCCAGCGTGAACCGCATGTGGGGTGTACCATGGGACAAGACATGGAAAATTCGAAGGACGAGCAGATTGTTCTGAACGACAGTACACGCAAGGAACGCGATTACATCGCGCGGATGAGCAAACTGTCCGCCGTGCACTGGCTTGCCGTTCTCCTGTCCCTGCTGCTGACAACCGGCGCCTGGTACTTCACCAGCCTTCAGGTGCAAATCCGTGCCGAAGAACGATTTGACCGCTATGCGGACCAGGTCATCCGGCTGGTCAAGGAACGGATGGAGCATTACGAGAACACGCTTGCCTCGGGTGTCGCCGCCATCCAGGCGTCGGGCGGCGATTTCACCCATTCTGAATGGCGGCAATTCACCCGGTCATTGAAAATCGAAACCAAATACCCGGGCATCAATGGCATGGGTGTCATCTACCGGATCGACCGTTTTGCCGCGGCGGCGTTCATCGCCCAGCAGCGCCGGACGCGGCCCGGATTCGACATTCACCCGACGCATGAATCCGACATCCTCTACCCCATCACCTATATCGAATCCGAAGCCACCAACTTCAGGGCGATCGGCCTTGATATGGCACACGAACAAAACCGCCTGGAGGCGACGTTGCGGGCACGAGACACCGGGCGACCGCAAGTGACCGGCCCCATTTATCTGGTTCAGGACGCCCGGAAAACGCCGGGGTTCCTGTTTTTCATGCCCTATTACCGCAATGGCCAGTCGGCCACGCTGGAACAGCGGCAAGGAAATTTCGTCGGGATGGTCTATGCCCCCTTTGTCTTTCGCAAGCTGATGAAGGGCGTGCTGGGGCGCGAGAACCGCCTGGTCCATTTTGCGATCAGCGATGATGGGCGCGACCTGTACAGCGACGCATCCGAGGGCAGCGCGCGCCACAGCCCGGAGTTCAGAAAGACCTACCAGGTGTCCCTGTATGGCCGCGACTGGAATTTCGAGATCTGGGACACGCCGCGGTTTCAGGCAGCGAACCACAGTAACGAACCGACAATGATCCTGCTGGGCGGCATCATCATCGACGCGCTGCTTTTCAGCCTGTTTGTGATGCTCGCCAATTCAAACAAGCGCGCCCTTCGGTTTGCCGATCTGATGACCCACGAGGCCCGCCACAGGGCGGAATCCCTGCAACGGTCCAACGAAGATCTGGAGCGGTTTGCCTATGTGGCGTCCCATGACCTCAAGACACCCCTGCGGGGGATCGGGTTCCTGGCCGAGTGCATTCGCGAGGATATCGACCTGCCCACAGACCAGGCCGCCGCGACCGAACTGGTTGAGAACCTCAACCTGCTTGACGATCAGGTACGTCACATGGACAGCCTGATCACCGGCATCCTGACCTATTCCAGCGTCGGAACGCAGGTCGCCAAACCCAAGGCGGTAAATATCTCCAAACTGGTCAGGGGAATTTGCACCGCAATCGGCCTTCAGCCTCATCAATACAGCTTGACGGGCGACAAGGTCGATTTCAAGACGGACATCGTTCGCCTGCAGCAGGTTCTGCAGAACCTGATCGGCAATGCCCATGAATATCACCCTGATGCCGACGCCCTGGAGGTGACCATCGACGTGCAGGACAAGGGCGAGCGGCTGGAATTCACCGTGACGGATAACGGCGCCGGCATCGAAGCGCGCTATCACGACAAGGTTTTCGAGATGTTCCAGACGCTCAACACAGGCAAGGTTGCCGGCGGCACCGGCATCGGGCTGGCGATCGTGAAGAAATCCGTCAACCTCTACGGCGGAGAGGTTCACCTGAACAGCGCACCGGGCCAGGGCTGCAGTTTCTACTTCGATTGGCCAAAGATTCTGGACACCGAGGAAAAGGTGCGGGTAGCGGCATGACCAAACTATCCGACAAGGCGTTCACGCTGCTGCATGTCGAAGACAGCGAACTTGATGCGCGGGCGCTCAGGCGTGCACTTGCGAGATTGGGCATCGAAGTGGATGTAACGCGCGCCAAGGACGGCATTGAGGCTCTCGAATTTCTGGGGACATCTTGCCACGAACCCACTGAAAGCACGCAGACGGTCATTCTTCTGGATATCAACATGCCGCGGATGAACGGTATCGAGTTTCTGAAAGAACTGCGTGCGAACCAGGCGCTGCGCCATACCCCCGTCTTCGTGCTGACCACCTCGGAACGGCGGTCGGACATCCACAATGCCTATGCGCACAACGTGGCAGGTTATATCGTCAAGCCCATGGATTCAAACGTCTTTCACGAGCGGATAGAAATGTGGCAGCAATTCATGTCGGTGATCGAACTGCCCTGTGCCGCCTGATATCCCCCGCACGACCACGGCAAAAAAACGGCACCTGAACCGGCCAGCGACACAGGCTTGCCTGCCACAGTCGCCAGGATTGTGACCACCGCCGGACCGCGCGGCGCATTCCCCCTTGACCCGCGCGACAGGCATGTCAAAACCCCATCCCATGGGAACAGCTACACTCACGATCGACCTTGGCGCGCTGACCGCGAACTGGCGCGCGCTCGATGCGATGAGCGCTTCGGAAACCGCCGCCGTGGTCAAGGCCGATGGCTATGGTTTGGGGGCTGATCGCGTCGGGCGTGCTTTGGCCCGCGTGGGTGCGCGCACGTTTTTCGTGGCCGCCGCCGAAGAGGGTGCGGCACTGCGTCAGGCGCTTGGGCCCGGCCCGGCAATCAACGTGTTCTCGGGCCATATGCGCGGCGACACGGACATGATCGGCGATATGGCCCTGACACCGATGGTCAATTCGATGGATCAGCTGGTTCGCCATGTCGAAGCACTGCCCGGCCATCCGTTTGGCATACAGCTTGATACCGGGATGAACCGCTTGGGCATGGAACCGGGCGAATGGGGCGCGGTTCGCGATATCGCGATGGCCCAGCAACCGACGGTGATCATGAGCCATCTCGCCTGCGCGGACGAGCCCGACCACGCGATGAACGCACAGCAACTGGCCGCCTTTCGCGAGATGACCGCCGATCTTGACGTCCCCCTCAGCCTTGCCAATACCGGCGGGATCCTGCTGGGCGAAGACTATCATTTTGACCTGGCCCGCCCGGGCATCGGCCTTTATGGCGGCGCGCCCTATGCGGATGCCCGGCCCGTCGTCACGCTTGCCATCCCGGTGATCCAGTGCCGCGATCTTGAGGCGGGCGAGACGGTGGGATACGGCAACAGCTTTACCGCCACGCGCCCGACCCGCATCGCCACCGTCGCGGCGGGCTACGCCGATGGCATCATCCGCGCCATGGGGTCAGGCACCGTGCTGCGACAGGGCGATCAGAGCTGCCCGGTCGCGGGGCGTATCTCGATGGATCTGATCGGCGTGGATATCACCGACCTGGAAGACCCTGATCCAAAATCCCTTGACCTGCTGGATCAAAGTCAGGGCATCGACCGGCTTGCCGACGCTGCCGGAACCATCGGATATGAAATCCTGACCTCGATGGGCGCGCGCTATCAGCGGCGCTATACCGGCGGATGAGCTGGTTTTTTGCCCTCCTGGCCGCCATTGGCCGGCCGGTTACCCGCGGACTTGCCGCATTGGGTCGGCTGGCCCTGTTCGCAGGCCAGACGCTCGGCCATATGCTGCGGCCGCCGTTCTACTTCAAGGAAATCCTGCAAAGCCTTCTCAACATTGGGTATTTCAGCCTTCCTGTCGTTGGCATGACGGCCATTTTCACCGGCGGCGCCCTGGCCTTGCAGATCTACTCGGGCGGCGCGCGTTTCAACGCCGAGGCTGTGGTGCCCCAGATTGTCGCCATCGGCATGGTGCGCGAATTGGGGCCGGTACTGGTGGGGCTGATGATCGCGGCGCGGGTGACCTCCTCGATCGCGGCCGAAACCGCGACCATGAAAGTGACCGAACAGATCGACGCGCTGGTCACCCTGTCGACTCACCCGATGAAATACCTGACCGTGCCACGCGTGCTGGCCGGCCTTGTCATGGTGCCCTTCCTGGTCGGGATCGGCGACATCATCGGCATCCTGGGCGGCTACGTGGTGGGCACCAGATCGCTGGGGTTCAATGCCAGCGCCTACCTGATCAATACCGTGAATTTCATCGAGACGCGCGACGTGGTCTCGTCGCTCATCAAGGGCGCCGCCTTCGGCTTCATCGCCACGCTTCTGGGCTGTTACCACGGCATGAATACGGGCCGTGGCGCACAGGGCGTGGGCCGCGCCACCAAGAGCGCGGTCGAAAGCGCCGCGATCCTGATCCTTGCCGCCAACTTCATCCTCACCAGCATCCTGTTTTCGCTATGATCGAGCTTAGGGACGTTCATAAGGCATTTGGCAGCAACAAGGTGCTGCAGGGGGTCAACCTGAGCATCCCCAAGGGCACGTCGATGGTGGTGATCGGCGGATCGGGCACCGGCAAGTCAGTGTGCCTCAAGAGCATTCTGGGGCTGGTCACGCCGGATAGCGGCATGATCACCCTGGATGGCGAGGACGTGACCAAGGCCGAGCGCGACAGTTTCCTGGCGCGGTTCGGGATGCTGTTTCAGGGCGGTGCGCTGTTTGACAGCCTGCCGGTCTGGCAGAATGTCGCCTTCCGCCTGCTGCGCGGCTCGCTCAAACGCCCCAAGGACGAGGCCCGCGCCATCGCCATCGAGAAACTGCGCCGCGTCGGCCTGAAATCCGAGGTGGCGGACCTGTTCCCGGCGGAGCTTTCGGGCGGGATGCAGAAACGGGTGGGCCTTGCCCGCGCCATCGCCGCCGAACCCGAGATCATCTTTTTCGACGAACCGACTACCGGGCTTGATCCGATCATGTCGGGCGTCATCAACGACCTGATCCGGGAAATCGTGGTCGAGATGGGGGCCACGGCAATGACCATCACCCATGACATGACCAGCGTCCGCGCCATCGCCGATCACGTGGCCATGCTACATGACGGCGTGATCCAGTGGACCGGCACCGTCGCGCAGATGGATACCTCGGGCGATCCTTACCTAGAACAGTTCATCAATGGCAGCGCCGACGGGCCGATCGAGGCGGTGCGATAACGCATACCGCTTGCTGGCCTGAATGCCGAGTCGCGCATCACCCACGCGCCGGGCTGTAGGCAAGACCGTCCAACCGGCGCCTCACGGGCAGTTCGCTGCCACGTGCACGTCACCCTGCCGGGGATAGCGCAGGCCCTGGGACGTGCAGAATAACGGTACCAGCTCGGGCCGACCCTCCAGCCCCAGGAACTGGGTGGCATGGGCGATGTAATCCTCGTAAGTGCCGTTCGCGTCGGGCACCGCCGTGCTGGTCTCTTTCTCGAAGGTCCAGATCGCGAAATGCACATGGCGCCCGCCGGGGGTGAACCCCACGTCGCTCTCGATCCCGATCGGCTGACCTTCGGCCACCCAATCCCCCTCCTCCGGGCCGACGCTGTTTTGCTTCATATGGGCGTAGAGCGTCCATTCGTTGCAGCGGCCCAATCCCTCGGGGCATGTCCGGCAGGGCTGGGCAATCCCGCCGCTGCCGGGCGGCGCGGAACCCGCAGGCTGGCAATAATCCAGCGGGTGTTCGATCCAGACGAAATTATTGGTCGAGGCCGAACTGTCGCCGCTTTCCTTCACGTGGCGCACCCAGCCGGACTTGGCGGCCACGAGGGTCTGTTCGGGCATGGTACCGCGCAGATCGAACATCTCGGCCTCTGGCGTGGTGTGGGTCTTGTGATCGGCGGTGATCTCGACCTCGGTGCCATTCGCGTAAGGCAGGCGATAGCTGGTTTCGGTGCAGGCGCTAAGGCCGATGGTGATGATGCAAAGGCTTAGGAATAAAACAAATGGAATAAAACGCATTGGGACACCCTCCTGCGGCCCAGCATAGCAAATCCGCAGATTTCCCTTAGTCTTGGAATCCTTACCTTTCGCCGGGATTTCCGCAGCATGTAAAAAAGATTCACATCCGCTCTTGCAACCGGCAGGTCGAATGCCAATCTAAGGAATGTGAAAGACATTCACATTCAGTCGCACCTAACGAAAGGGAACAATAGATGGCCACCATTGCGCAATCCTCACCTGCCTCCGGCTTCGGCGGATGGCTCTACCGGGCCGAGGCATGGCTGGACAGCAAGGGCCGTGGCGCCTGGTTTGTCGCCATGATCGTCTCGTTCATCCTCTTCTGGCCGCTTGGGGTCGCCCTTCTGGCCTACATGATCTGGAGCAAGAAAATGACCTGTGCAAGCAAACGCAGCGCCCGGTTCGACGGCAAACAGCGTCACGGCGGGGTCTACCGGCCTACCGGCAATGCCGCCTTCGACGCCTACAAGACCGAAACCCTGCGCCGCCTTGAAGAAGAACAGGAAAACTTCGAAGCCTTCCTGCAACGCCTGCGCGATGCCCGCGACAAGGCCGAGTTCGATCAGTTCATGGACGAGCGCGCCAAGCCAAGGGCAGCGGATGACAGCGCGGAAAAATCCGACTGATTGCTGCTGGCCCGGGGTTCAACCGGGCCTTCCGCCCCCCTATATTCGGAACAGACATGAGCGATACAAACTGGCATATCCCCGATCCGCAGTCACAACCGGATTTCTACGCCGATGTCCCCACCAAACGGCTGCTGGCCTGGGTGGTGGACACGGTCGTGGTGCTGGTGATCTGCCTGCTGATCCTGCCCTTCACCGCGTTCACGGGGCTGTTCTTCTTTCCGCTGCTCTTTCTGACGGTCAGCTTCGTCTACCGCGTCGTCACCATCGCGCGCAGTTCTGCCACCTGGGGGATGCGCCTGACCGCGATCGAGTTCCGCACTGAGCGGGGTGACCGGTTCGACCTGTCGATGGCCTTTCTGCACACGCTCGGATACAGTGTTTCCTGGGCTTTCGCGATCCTTCAGGTGATCTCGGTCGTGCTGATGCTGACCACGCTACGGGGACAGGGGCTAAGCGATCACGTGCTGGGTACGGTCGCCATAAACCGGCGTGCGCGCGACTGACGACGCGTCAGATTTAACTCAAATTCCATTATCTCTTGGCCTGTTACCGGGTTGTTGTTATCGTGCCGCTACGCCAAAGAAACAGGTACCATGCGCCATACGCTGCCCATCGCGCCCCAGTTCTATGTGACGGCCCCGCAACCCTGTCCTTATCTCGAGGACCGGATGGAGCGGAAATTGTTCACCGCGCTGCAGGGCGAAGGCGCGCAGCGGCTGAATGACGGCCTGTCGAAACAGGGGTTCAGGCGGTCCCAGAACGTGCTTTACCGCCCCTCCTGCGCGGATTGCGCGGCCTGCCTGTCGGCGCGTATCGCGGTCGAAGATTTCACCATGTCGCGCAGCCAGAAACGCGCCCTGAAACGCAATCAGGCGCTTGAACGGCGGGCGACCTCGCCCTGGGCCACGGACGAACAATACGAGCTGTTCCGAACCTATCTTGAAAGCCGCCACGCCAGCGGCGGCATGGCCGACATGGATGCGTTCGAATTCGCCGCCATGGTCGAGGAAACGCCCATTCGCACGCGCGTGGTCGAATATACCGATCGCGACACTGGCGAGCTGGTCGCGGTCTGCCTGACGGACGTTCTGGATGACGGTGTCAGCATGGTCTATTCCTTTTTCACCCCGGACCGCGGCAAGGACAGCATCGGCACCTATATCATCCTCGATCACATTCGCATCGCGCGCGAGGCCGGCCTGCCGCATGTCTATCTGGGCTACTGGGTGCCGGGCAGCGCCAAGATGGGCTACAAGGCCGGGTTTTCCGGGCTCGAGGTCTATGTGAACGGCGACTGGGAGAAGATGCGCGACCCGTCGGATTACGATTCGCGCCGCCACCCGCTGAGCAACGACCCGATTGCCGAACAGGTGGCCGACATCTCGTTGCCCGATGGCCGCCCGCTGCGCCCCAGCCGGTAAAGCGGCCCCCGATTCCGTCTGAAATGCTGTGGCCAGAAGGCCCAAGGCCGGCGCCACACAGGTATCATCACGCCGACGCGTCGGCGTGCACCTGAAGCACCGCGCTAGGCCGGGCTCCGGGCCTCTTCGTAGCGTTTTGACAGGCGATGCCCCGCCGCGTTGGTGGGCCGCTCGATCACCAGATAGGACAGGATCGACAGCAGGATCGTCAACACGGAAACGACGGCGAATTTCATCAGCCCGGGCATGGCCACGTAACGCTCGCCCAGCCCGCCGATCAGCAGGTAAATGACCAGAAGGTGCCACAGGTAAATTGAATAGCTCACCGATCCCACCAGCACAAATCCCCGCGACCGCAGCCATTGCATACGGCCTTCGCGCACGCGGTAGCTGACGATGATGATCGCCGTAGCCAGCGCCATCAGCGCGGCGGACATGCCGGTCTTGGTCAGCAATGCCAGCGCAAACAGCGCGTAGCCCGCCATCTGCCACCTGCCCCGGTTAAACCCCATGTCATCCCTGAGCTTTGCGCGCTGGTGATGACACCACGCGCCCAGGAAGAAATAGGCGCCGTAGGTCATCGGCAGGAAATGCGCCGCGTGTTTCGGCAACCACAGCTCGCCCACAAGCCGCGTCAGCCCCGACAGGACCAGCAGCGCAAGGAACATCCCGGCAAAGCTGCGCGGCGACAATCGCCAGGCCAGCAGAAACGGCAGCACCGCGTACCAGAAGATCTCGATCGGGATCGTCCATTCCACGCCGATCAGGGAATTGGCGACACGGGCGTCAAACGCGCTGAGAAAACTCAGATGCGCCAGCAGGTTATAGGCGTCCGCCCGGCTGCCGTAGAGCTGCATGAAGTAAGGGGCAACCATGGCCCCGCTGGCGATCAGCACAAAAAACACCAGCACGGCGATGTAATAAAGCGGCGCGATCCGCAGCAGACGGCGGATGAAATAGGGCGCGAAGGCCCCGGCCTTCAGATAGGTCGCGGCGATGGTATAGCCCGAGATCACAAAGAATATCTGCACGCCGTATTTGCCGTTGTCGCTGGCGATCTCGCCGATCGGGCCCAGCCCGTCGAAGGCGCGGGTATGCACCGCCACCACCATGAGCGCGGCAATCGCCCTGAGCCCGGTGATGAAATCCGTATCGCCGTATCGCCTCAGCAGCATGATGGCCCCGTCGCTCCGCGCCCGGACTTAGGGTCCTGTGCGCCCACTGGTTTCAGAGCCGGGTCAAGGATGTGGTACACTGCTCTCATTTTCGAAAGGTTATTGCCATGAATAGACTGATTACACTCGTTCTGTTGCCGGTCTCTCTTGTGCTTCTAAGCTATTGCGCGCAGTTGGAACAGGCAGATCCCTTCCGCATCCTGAGAATGTCAGTACGGGTTTACGCGCCGCTGCACGAATCGACGCCTTCAATCACTACGTGCAACGCCGTTGCCGCGAACTTTATTCTGATCGCCGAGCCTGGTCCGGATAACGAGGCCGCGCACAACGCAGGCACGCCGACCAACAACATACCGTTCGATCCGATTTTTAGCGATGACGACCCTGGTACAGCCGCGGGTCCGGTTCAGGTCGTTCCACCGGGCTGCTTTCTTGGCCGCAACGTTGCATTGACCACCGGCAATTGGATGATTGGGTTCAACCAGACGACAGATTTGGGAAACATCATATCAAACGCCTTCTGTGATGTTTTGATCACAACGGACGAAAGCACCACAAACTCACCCTGGGCGGGGTTCAGCGCGAATGGTGAGGAATTCGATACGGTCGGTACCACCGAAGGCTGCGTATTCGAGGATGTGGACCTTGTGACCAACGTTTACCCGTAAGAAAACCCCGGAGGCGCTATGAACGCCTCCGGGCTCTTGTCGAGCGAACAGCAGAGCGACCGCCCTGCGCCTTCGCGGTCAGTTCGGGATCAGCGACGGTACGATGGTCACGATGGCCGGGAAGAACCACAGGATCGCCAGCCCCAGCACCTGGATCAGCACGAAGGGAAACACCCCGCGATAGATATGGCCGGTCGTCACCTCTTTTGGCGCGACCCCCCTCAGGTAGAACAGCGCGAATCCGAAGGGCGGTGTCAGGAACGAGGTCTGCAGGTTCACCGCGATCATGATCGTCACCCATTTCGGATCGAAGGTGCCGCCATAGATCACCGGGCCCACGATCGGGATCACGATATAGATGATCTCGAGGAAATCGAGCACGAAGCCCAGCACGAAAAGCACGATCATGACGATCAGGAAGACTTTGAATTCGCTGTCGAAGCTTTTCAGGAACTGCTGGATGTAATGCTCGCCGCCGAAGCTGATCACCACGAGGTTCAGCAACTGCGACCCGATCAGGATGGTGAACACCATCGACGTGACCTTGGCGGTCTCGCGCACGACGGGCGACAGGACGCCGCCCGCGTAAAGCACCCAGCACGAGAACAGCAGCCCGAAGAGCGCGAACAGATAGGCCGCCTTGGCCACAAAGAACGCAATCCAGGTCTCAAGGCCGACCCCTTCGATATTGATCCGCAGGTCGAAATTGATCCCCATCAGGATCGTGATGATGATCGCGAAGGTGGCATAGATGATCACCTTGCCCGACCGTTCTTCGTCGCGCAGCTTGCGATAGGCCGCCAGCATGATCGCCCCGCCCGCCCCAAGCGCCGCGGCCGGTGTCGGGTTGGTGATACCGCCCAGGATCGACCCCAGAACCGCGATGATCAGCACCAGCGGCGGAAACACCACGCGGATCAGTTCGTTCTCGGCCAGCCGACCGGCGGCGTGGCTGCAGCCATAGAGCGCCATCGCCAGCGGGATCGCCAGCATGATCAGGCTCAGGCCGGAACTGGTTGACGGGGCGATCAGCAGGATATCCACCAAGAGCCCCAGCACGATACCAAGCGCCCCGATCAGCAGCGGCGCGGGCGTGGCCGATGGCTTGACGCCGCGCGCAACCGCCAGGATCAGCCCCAGCAGCAGGAAGATGATCGCCACACCGGTACCGATGGGCGCTGCCGCGGCCTCTTTCTGGGCGACCAACTCGGCAATCTCTTCTGGCGACAGTTTCACGCTTTCCGCGACGCCGCCGGCCTCCTTGATTGCCTCATTCTCGGCGATTGCCTCGTCCCAGGCCTCCTGGCCGTGCAGCTCGATCATCGATTGCTTGCACTCCGCCCCGACATTGGTGCGCAGCGAGGCGGTCTGGCCCGCATCGGTGAAACTGTCCACGATCAAGCTTTGCGAGCCGATGATATTGACCGAATTCAGCAGCAGCATCCCACCGATAAGCAGAACCGGGACGCCGGCAAACCAGGTGAATGCCTCGCCACGGGTCACCGGCTCGGACAGGCTCTCCGACATCTGCACCGACGGCGCCTTGGACGGGTTCAGCAGCGCGTAACAGAACGCATAGCCCGCATAGAGCAGCGCCAGCAGGATGCCCGGCAGAAGCGCCGCCTGGAACAGCGTGCCGACAGAAACGACCGCCGGGGTACCCAGATAGGTCAGCGCGTCGGTACAGCCAGCTTCGACGGCGCGCGTCTCCTGCGCGGCGGAATAGAGATCCCCGGCCAGCGTCCCCAGAAGAACGATCACGATCGAGGGCGGAATGATCTGCCCCAACGTGCCGCTGGCGGCGATGACCCCGGTCGCGATTTCCGGGCTGTAATGGTTGCGCAGCATGGTGGGCAGGCTCAGCAGGCCCATCGTGACCACCGTCGCGCCGACGATACCTGTCGAGGCGGCCAGGAACGCCCCCACGACCACCACCGAAACGGCCAGACCGCCGGGCAGCGGGCCAAACACGCGCGCCATCGTGGTCAGCAGGTCATTGGCAATCCTCGAGCGTTCCAGCGTGATGCCCATCATCACGAACATCAGCACCGCCAGCAGTGTCTCGATCGACTGGCCGGCCAGTACGCGTTCGTTCATCCGGTTGACGATGAAGCTGATATTGCGGTCCAGCGCGACCTCCCAGCCCTGTACGAAGACCGGCTGCGCGATCCTGGGCAGATCGGGATATCGGAACACCGACACCGTTTCGGATTTCACCCCCGAAGCGATCAGCGCGTTATACGCCTGGCTGCCGGTATCAATCGCCTGGTGCACCAGCAACCCGGCATCGTCGAGCGCGGCGATGATGCCAAAGGACAGCATCCCGGCCCCGGCAATCGCGAAGGCCACGGGAAACCCCGACAGAATACCGCCAAAAAGGCAGAGAAAGACGATGATCAGGCCGATTTCGACGCCATCAAGTCCGAATAGCATGTCTCAGAGTCCCTTCAATGCGTGCCTTCATAGGCTTCTTCACCTTCGCCAAGGCTGTCCTTGTCGAGGTATTTGTTTTCGCTTTCAGGCCCTTCCTTCCATTCCAGGTAGGACCGGTAGAAAAACGCGATTGCATGGATGAAGACCATCGCGGCAAAGGCGACCAGCAGGATCTTGAACAGGAAATAGCCGTTGAACCCGTTGGGGCTGAAGCCGATGGTTTCCACGTTCCAGCGCACGGCACGGGCCTTGAGCAACAGCCGGTCCAGCGCATCGCTGGCCGATGGCTTGGGCACGATCAGGTGCCGCCACAGGAAATACCAACCATACATCCACGTCAGCACCGCCATCGGCATCATGAACAGCAGGCAGCCGATCATGTCGACCACCCGCTTGGCGCGGAAACTGATCGCCGAATAGATCAGGTCGACACGCACATGCCCGCCCTGAACGAAGGTGTAGGTACAGCACAGCGCAACGACCAGAGCGTTGTAGAATTTCAGCTCTTCGCTCCACCAGCTGATATCAAGCTCCAGCGGAATCCCGAAGCCCAGCACGATGTCCGGCCGGGCAAAGATACGCTGAATGAAGACGATGACGATCTGCTGGATCACCATCAGCAGCCCGGCCCAGGCAAAGAAACGGCCGACCGTGTTGGCGAACCCTTCCAGCGCCCAGACGCAGCCCCACATGAACCGGTTCTTCCACACGCCGAAGGCCGTGAGCACCAGGAAGGCCGTGAACACCACGTAGAAAAACTCGACCGACCCGCCGTAATAGACAAAGCGCATCAGCGCTTCCTTGTCGGACCAGTTCAGCCAAAGCTGTGGCTGGGTGATCGCGTAGCCGAAATTGTAGAAGGCAAGGCCGATGTTCTGGAAAAACCAGAGAATTGCATCCAGCATGGCACCCCTAATCCCTTGAGAGCGGGCATTTTCTGCCCGGCATAGTTATGTCAGACGGGCCCTTTCCAGAGCCCGCCCGAGTATGTCACATTCCGAAGGGTAAGTCAGCCGCCCATGACCCGGTCGCGCTGTGCGCGATAGGCCTCGGAGGATTTCGAAATCCAGCCCGAGGACGACCGCATCGACGCGACGTAGTCGTCATAGATCGACTTGAACAGATCATCGCCCATGAATTCGTCATAGACCTTCTGGCTGGCGCCGCCGAACGCGTCCCAGACGCTATCGGGGAATTCCAGAACCTTGATGCCGCCGCTTGCCAGGCGCGCCAGCGCGTCGGCGTTGTTCATCAGGTACTGGCTGAGGTTCCAGACATTGGCGTGACCGGCAGATACCTCGATCGCGGATTGCTGGGCCGGGGTCAGATCGTTGAACACGTCCAGGTTCACCGCAACCGACAGGCCGGCCGACGGTTCGTGGAAGCCGGCGGTGTAGTAGAACTTGGCGATTTCCTGGAAACCGACCTTCTCGTCCGACCACGGGCCAACCCACTCGGTGCCGTCGATCGCGCCCGAGGCCAGCGCCTGGTAGATCTCGCCGCCCGGAAGGTTCTGAACCGAAACGCCCAGATGGCCAAGCGCTTTGCCGCCCAGTCCGGGCATCCGGAACTTCAGGCCCTGCAGGTCCGCGGGGCTGTTGATTTCCTTGTTGAACCAGCCGCCCGCCTGCGCCCCGGTGTTCCCGGCGAGGAAGGATTTCAGGCCGAAGATCTCGCCCAGCTCATGGTGACGCTCCATGCCGCCGCCATGATAGTACCAGTTATTCTGTTCCGTCGCGGTCATGCCGAAGGGCACGCCGGTGAAAAAGGCGAAGGCCGGGTGCTGGTTGACGAAATAATAGTCTGCCGCGTGATACATGTCGGCCTGTCCGGCGGTTACCGCGTCGAAGCTTTCGAACGCGCCCACCAGTTCGCCCGCGTGCTTCACGTCGACGGTCAGCTTGCCGTCCGAAATGGCGTTTATGTTCTCGGCCGTCTTGTCAGCCGCATCCGCCAGACCGGCGAAACCGCGCGGCCAGGATGTCACCATGGTCAGCGTCCGGTTGCCCTGCGCATAGGCCGGCGCCGCCAGTGCCGTTGCTGCTGCGGCCGACCCGCCCAGAGCGGAATTTTTCAGAAAAGAACGACGATCCATATAGTAGTACCTCCCGAGTAATTGAAAGCGCGCCGTACCCTGACGGGGACAGCACGCGGATCGTTGCAAGTGAGGGTACCCTAGCGCGGGCCCGAACGGTTGGAAATACCGAGTACTGCGTAGAAACGGTGAATTTGGTCAGACGGCTTTACCAATATGACCGGGTTTCCGGGCATTTCGACGTCAATCTATGGGAATCGCCGCTGAATCGACGTATCGATTCGCCATGCGTCGACTGCGTGACAGGTTTTGGCAGAATTACGGTCAGAAACTCTTTCTGACCGCGACCCTTCCGCTTGTGCTTGCGGCGGTGGTGATCTCGGTATTGGTGACGCTCGAGGCGCGGCAGCTGGCGCAGCGCGAGATCCACAACCTCGAACAACAGCTGATTGCCGCCAAACGGGCCGAGCTGAAGAATTACCTGTCGATCGCCCGCAACGCGTTCTTCAACATATACGGCCGCGCTGCCCCTGACGACGAAGCTGCCAAGCTGACCATCACCCAGATCCTGTCGGCCATGCTGTACGGCCGGGACGGCTATTTCTTTGTCTATGATTACGACGGCAACAACCTTGTCAGCCCGCGCCAGACCAATCTGATCGGCAAGAACTGGACCGGGCGGACCGACCCAAGCGGGACCGCGATCACCGACGAGCTGATCAAACTGGCCCGTTCGGGCGGCGGCTATCATGAATACGATTCCGTCAAACCCAGCACCGGCGAGACCGCCCGCATGGTGGCCTATGTGATCGGCCTGCAGGATTGGCGATGGGCCGTCGGCACCGGGGTCTTCATCGATGATGTCAAGGCCACGGTTGCCGCCTCGCGTGCGCAGGTCGAAAACCGCATCCGCCGCACCTTTCTCTATATCGGGGCGATCACGCTGGCGACCTTGCTGCTGGTCTTCGGCTCGGGGCTGTTCATCACCATCCGCGAACGCCGCCTGGCCGATGCCAAGCTGAAGAAACTGACCCAGCGTGTGTTCGACGCGCAGGAGGAAGAGCGCGGCCGCGTCGCGCGCGAGCTGCATGACGGGATCAGCCAGATCCTTGTCGGCGTCCGCTATGCGCTGGATATCACGCGGCGGCGCCTGTCCTCGGGCGACGGGCGCGCGGCGGAAACGCTGGACAGCGGTCTGGAATACCTTTCGGGCGCCATCCAGGAGGTCCGCCGCATCAGCCGCGATCTGCGCCCCGGGGTGCTGGATGATCTGGGCCTCGGTCCCGCGCTCAAATCCCTGACCGAGGATTTCGGCAAGCGCACCGGGATCAAGACCAGTTTCGACACGGTGGTCTTCCGCAACCGGCTGGACGATGATGCCAAGATCGCGCTCTACCGCGTGGCCCAAGAGGCGCTGACCAATGTCGAGCGTCATTCAGGAGCCACCAAACTGGCCGTGGACCTGCGCGGCCACGCGCGCGGCGCCACCCTGCACATCTCTGATAACGGCCACGGCCTGGATCAGTCGCGGGCGACCAGCAAGCCCTCGTCCGGGCTGGGGCTGCGCAATATGCAGGAACGCATCGAACAGCTCGACGGCAACCTGCGCATCTTGTCCAGCAGGACCGGCACGGTGATCGAGGCCACGGTACCGCTCAGCCACCTGCTCCCGCCCGAGAAATCATCCGACTCCATGACCGACCCCGACAAGAAGGCCAGAGCATGACCAAACCCGCCCGCCCCCCTCGCCCGACCCGCATCGTCATCGTCGACGACCACCCGATGGTCGCCGAGGGCATTCAATCGATCCTTGAAAGTTATGACGACGTGGCCGTCATCGCTACGCTTAGCGATGGCCGAGAGGTGATCGACCAGGTCGAGGCGCTGAAACCGGACGTGATACTGCTGGATCTGAACATGCCGGGCATCGGCGGTTTGACCGCAACCGAGATCATCCTGGAGCGGCGGCCAGAAACCCGCATCCTGATCCTCAGCATGCATGACAGCCCGGAATACATTTCCTCGGCGCTCAATCACGGCGCGGCGGGCTATGTGCTCAAGGATGTGCCGACGGACGAGATCAAGCAGGCGATCGACGTGGTGATGCAGGGTCAGCGCTACCTCTGCACTGGCGCGCAGGGCTCGCTGGCGCCGTTCGACGACACCGACCGCGAGCAGCTGACCAACCGGGAACAGACAATCCTACTGCAGCTGGCGCAGGGCAAATCCAACAAGGAGGTCGCGATCGACCTCGACATCTCGGTCCGCACGGTCGAGACACACCGCAAGAACATCAAGCGCAAGCTTGGCATCAGCTCGACCGCCGGGCTGACCCGCTACGCGATGGCCCATGGCGTGTTGCAGGGCACAGGCGTACAGATCTGATCCGGTCGCAGCGCGGGATCCGTACGAAAAACCGTTGTTCAGGCTTCCGCGGATTCTTGCGCGTGCGTACCCTCGCTCTTGCCTTGGACCCCGTCCAGGTACAAACTGACGGCTGGTTTCCGAGGGGCCCCGGGGGTGGCTGAGAAATGGCAAACACGATCATCGCAGAAGACCTGGTCATTGACGGCAATGTCAGGTCCGCCGAAGGGCAAATCGAGGTCAAGGGAAAGGTGACCGGTGACATTACCGCCGATGCCGTGCTGGTCCAGGCGGGCGGGTCGACAAATGGCAAACTGTCGGCCAAGCAGATCACCATAGAGGGCGAACACGAGGGCATTCTTCAATGCGATGACCTCAAGCTGGGAACGGCGTCACAGGTCCATGCCACCGTTCACGCCAAGACAATGTCAGCCGAAAGCGGCGTGAAGATTACCGGCAAGATCAAAGTCACCGGCTGACAAGTCACGCCAAGGCGGAATGCCAGGGCTCTGCATGAACACCAAACTGCCGGTTCGAACCCAAAGCGGTAATCCAGCCGAAGCCGTGCGATGGCCAGACCGCGGGATGGCGGCGCACCGGAGGTCGAGGCACTTTTTGGCTGCCAAGTCCGGATAACCTCTGAGGGATGCGTTTCTGTCGGCCTGTCGCCAGCCCGGGGGCGGTCTGGCGATCGCGCGGCGGTCTGCGGCCCTGGTTCCGCGCGGAGGGAACGCAACCGAATGGCGGCTGTGTCCGGCAAAGCGGCCAATGGCCGGGTCCGCGGCGTGACCGCTACAGCTGCCGAAACTGGGCCTCTTGCCGCGGGTTCCAGCGTACTTTCAGGGCGAAACCGTTCTCGGCCTGTGTTTCCCGCTCGACCAGTCCGCGTTCGAACAGCCAGGCGCGTTTGCGGCCTTCGTTGAAACCCAGCGTCAGGGTGGTTTCCACCATGCCGCCGGCCAGCGCGTCCGTGATGCCCGACACAAGCGCATCCATCCCTTCGCCCGAGATGGCCGACAGCGCCAGAACGTCGTCCCGGCGCCCGGCCTGCGTCAGCACCGTCGCGCGGGCATCGCCATCCAGCCGGTCGATCTTGTTCCAGACCTCGATCTGCGGGGTTTCCCCGGACACGCCGAGGCTTTCCATGATCGCGTGCACATCTTCGGCCTGCGCTTCGGTTTCGGGGTGCGAGATGTCGCGCACATGAATGATCAGATCGGCGGCCAGCACTTCCTCGAGCGTGGCGCGGAAGGCGGCGACCAGCTCTGTCGGCAGGTCGCTGATGAACCCCACCGTGTCGGACAGGATGATCTCGGGGCCCTGCCCCGGCAGTTCGATCCGCCGCATGGTCGGGTCCAGCGTGGCAAAGAGCATGTCCTTGGCCATCACTTCCGCCCCGGTCATCCGGTTGAACAGCGTGGATTTTCCGGCGTTGGTATAGCCCACCAGCGCGACGATGGGAAACGGCACCTTGGCGCGTGACGCGCGGTGCAGCGTGCGGGTCTTGACCACTTTTTCAAGCTGCCGGCGCAGGCGGGTCAGCTGTTCGTCGATCGCCCGCCTGTCGGCCTCGATCTGGGTCTCGCCGGGACCGCCGACAAAACCCAGCCCGCCGCGCTGCCGCTCCAGGTGGGTCCAGGCACGGACCAGCCGCGTGCGTTGATAGCTCAGCGCCGCCATCTCGACCTGCAGCACGCCCTCGCGGGTGGCCGCGCGATCGCTGAAGATTTCCAGGATCAGCCCGGTGCGGTCCAAGAGCTTGAGCCCCCAGGCCTTTTCCAGGTTGCGCTGCTGCACCGGCGTCACCGGCCCGTCGATCAGCACCAGCGCGATCTCTTCGGCCTCGAATACCGCCTTCAGCTCGTCGATCTTGCCCTTGCCGAACAGCATCCCGGGATGTGCCTTGGGCAGGCGTACGACCCCGTCGCCGGCCACCTCCAGTTCAGGCAGCGCATGGGCAAGTGACACCGCTTCCGCCAGCGCCAGCTGGGGATCACGGTTTGACGGGGATGTCTTGATGTCAGGATGCAGAACCCAGGCCCGGGTCGCCTCCCGCGCGGTCTCGGTCAAGAGGCGTCTTCACCATCGTAGAGGTTCACCGGCTGCGACGGCATGATGGTCGAGACAGCGTGCTTGTAGACAAGCTGCGATTGACCATCCCGGCGCAGCAGGATGCAGAAATTGTCAAACCAGGTGATCACGCCCTGCAGCTTGACCCCGTTGATCAGGAATACCGTGACCGGGATCTTGGTCTTTCGAACCTGATTCAGAAATGCGTCTTGCAAATTTTGTCTGTCAGCAGCCATCTGTCCTCAAAACCTTTGTTCTTGCACGTGCCGCGGATCGGCACCGAAACTGTCACGCCGCGCGAGTATGAAGTGCTACGGGCGAGGTTTCCACCCCAAAATGCAAGTTCGCATCTGCGATGCCAGCCCAACCGTATCAATCGCGCCACAATCCGGGATTAAAGAGCGCGATGATCCCCAGCGTTTCAAGCCGGCCCAGGATCATCGCCGCCGACAGCACCAGCTTGGACGCCACACCAAGTTCCAGCAGGTTGATCGGGGTTTCGGCGGCCACCTGCGCCAGCGGGCCGGTGGTTGAAATCATCGCGATCGCCAGCACGGTCGCCTCCTGGAACTCCATTCCCAGAAACGCCAGAACGACGGTGACAAAGGCCAGCGACAAGGCGAAGAGCATGAAGAAGATCCAGGCAATGAACGCCCCCTGCCGGCGGATCCGGCGACCGCCGGCGCTGGCGCGCCCGACCGAGGACGGATGCACGAGGCGCTCCATCTCGCGCCGGCCATTCAGGTAGAGCGCATAGACCCGGAGGAGTTTCACCCCGCCCGCGGTGGTCGCCACGCCGCCACCCACCAGCGACAGGCCCAACAGAATAAGGCCCGGCGTACCCAGCCCGGACCAGTCCCGCGCGACCCCCCAGTCGGCGCTTTCGAAACCGGTCGTGGACAGGAATGACAACACGGTGAACAGCCCGCCCCACAGCGCCCTGAGCGCGGTTTCCAATGTGACGGCCTCTTCGATCTCGAAGGTCGCCAGCCAGTGCCGGCTGAACAGCAGCAAGGGCACCGCGATGACCAGCAGCACGCCGATGCGGAACTCGGGGTCGTTCTGCAGGCCGGGCCGCACCGAGGTGATCGTGTCGGATGAAAATGTCAGCCGAGAGAGGGCGAATAACAGAAACAGGAAAATCACCATTTCCCCGGTGATGTCCGACCCGGCATTCTGCACCCCGCCGATGGGCGATATTCCGCTGGTGGCCAGCGTCGACATGGCGTGGATCAGCGCAACCATCGGCTGATCGCCCCCGATCAGCAGCAACAGCCAAAGCGCACAGGTCAGCCCGACATAGATCGGCCCGAGCTGCAGGGTGATCTGCCGGATGCGACGGTCGGACGTGGCGCGCTGGAACCTGCCGGAATACGCCTCGCCCTGCCCCGGCTCTGCGGTGGCGGTCACCTCGAATCCCCCCAGGTGCAGCGGCGCCAGAACCGCCGAGGCGCTGACCCAGATCAGCAGCCCCCCGGCCCATCCCACCATGCCGCGCCACAGATGCAGCGTGTCCCCCAGGCGCGCGGGGTTCTCGAACAGTGTCGCGCCGGTCGTGGTGATGCACGACACCATCTCGGTATAGGCATTGAGAAAGGTGGTGGTCTCGAGCCCTTCGTAGAACGGGACGGCCAGAAAGATCGGCAGCAGCGAAAACGCCAGGAAGAGGGACAGCAGGTTCTGAAGGTCGCTTTGCCCGCTGCGTTCCCGGCCCGACATCGCCAGGCCCACGATCATCACAAGCGCCATGCCCAGAATGCCGGAATAGGCGAAACTGCGCGAAACGCTGTGATCCTCGTTGACCAGCGCATGAAGCGCGGGGATCAGCATCGCCACCGCCGACAGGCCCGTCAGTACCAGGATCAGTGGGAGTGTCAGGAAGCGGGTGATCATCGGATCAGAAGAAATCGATCGAGACCTGGAGCAGCTGCTCGACCTTCGGCACATCCGATGCCAGTGCGAACAGCACGATCACGTCCCCGGCCTCTATCCTCAGCCCGCCGGTCGGCTTGACTATCTCGCCATCCTTCATCACCCCGCCCACCAGAACGCCTTCGGGAAAGTCGATCTCGCGGATGGGCGACCCGGCGATGTTCGAGGTCGACATCACCTCGGCCTCAATCACCTCGGCCTCGGCATCGCCAATCGAGTAGACGCCGCGCACCTTGCCGTGGCGTATGTGGCGCAGGATCGAGCTGACCGTGGTGGCCCGCGGGTTGATATGCGCGTCAATGCCCAGCGGGCCCATCAGCGGCACCAGCGTGGGATCGTTGATCAGCGATATGGCAAACGGGCAGCCTTCGGCCTTGGCCCGCACGGCGGACAGCATGTTGACCTTGTCGTCATCGGTCACCGCCAGAACCGCGTCCGCACGCGAGATCCCGGCCTCGGCCAACAGCGCCGAATCCAGCCCGTCGCCATTCAGAACGATGGTCCGTTCCAGCGCATCGGCGGCCAGTTCGGCGCATTTGCGGCTGCGTTCGATCACCTTGACCCGCACCCGCCCGCCACGTTCTTCGAGGGCGCGCGCCACGGCAAGGCCGATATTTCCCCCGCCGACAATGACGATGCGTTCCTGCGTGAACTCGGATTTGCCGAACACTTCCAGCGTGCGCGGAATGTCCTCGACCGGGGCAAAGACATAACATTCGTCGCCCACAAACAGCTGGTCGCCCGCCTCGGGGGCAAACAGCCGCCCCTCGCGGCGCACGGCCAGCACGACCACGCGCAGGGTCGAGAACAGATCGCTCAGCTGCCTCAGCGGCGTGTTGACCACCGGGCAGTCCTCGTCCAGCCGCAGCCCCATCAGCTGCGCCTTGCCGCCAAGGAACATCTCGGTGTCGAAGGCCGCCGGGGCCGCCAGCCGCTGCAACGCCGCCTGCGCGACCTCGCGTTCGGGGCTGATCACCACGTCGATGGGCATGTGATCACGGCGGTAGAGATCGGAATAGATCGCGTCCAGATAGGATTGTGCGCGCAGCCGCGCGACCTTGCGCGAGACGGCAAAGACCGAATGCGCCACCTGGCAGATCACCATGTTGACCTCGTCGGAATAGGTCGCGGCGATCACCATGTCGGCGTCGCGCGCGCCGGCACGGTCCAGGATATCGGGATAGGATGCAAAACCGGTGATCCCCTGCACATCCAGCGTATCCGTTGCCCGGCGCACCAGATCGGGGTTATTGTCCACCACCGTGACATCGTTGTTCTCGCCGGACAGATGGCGGGCGATCTGCCAGCCCACCTGGCCGGCACCGCAGATGATGACCTTCATACGTCTTGCCTCATCCTCTCTGAACGTGTTGCATGACAGAAGGCAAATGCGCGGTCAATTGCTTTGTCCCGCCGCGCCCCGCGCCCGCCATGTATCAAGGACAAGTAAATTCATGAAATACAGCACAAAAACAGCCATTGCCGCCTGCCTGTTCACCGTTGCCTGTGCGCCGTTGCAGCTCTATTACAAAGAGGGTGAAACCGTGGCACGGATGGATCGCGACGAGACCCGATGCGAAGTGACCGCCTTGCGGCAGGTGCCGACAGATATCCGCACACGCTACATCCCGCCACAATATCAGCACTACAAGGTCTGTCACGGGACGGGATATTGCAGTTGGCACCGGCGCCTGATTTCGCCCGGGCGCCACGAAAGTTACGATGCCAACCTGCCGTTGCGCGCCCGCGTGACCGAGCAATGCATGGCCGACAAGGGGTATGTCCGCACCAAGATCAAACGCTGCGATGCAGCCACCACAGAGGCCACGACGCTGCGCGCCACGCAGGTGCTGCCGCCGGTTTCCGAGAAATCATGCGCCATCCGCCTGAAATCCGGGCGCTGGCAAATCGTCACGCCGGATACATAACCGCCGCGGGTTGAAATCGGGCCCCATCCGAAAGATAGAAGTCAGGCTTTCAATTGCCTTTGCGAACTGCTGCATGCGCGGAAAAATCCCGCGGTGCCCCGCAGTCAAAGCCGTGAGTGGTGGCTTGGAAAACCGTTAACGTCTAAATCCCGTTCCTTCTTCAATATACCCAGCCAATCATGGGCAACGCGTAAACCAACTACGCGCGCCAATTCTTATCATACGCGGAAATTGCATATCAGTACATATGGTACCGCGTAACAAAATACCACCCAAGGTAGAAAAAGTCAAAGCAGACACTCTACTGCAAGCCGAGGACGCGCATTCCCTTCCTAGCTTTCCGCCGGTTCCGCCTCTTCGACCTCGCTGACATGCGCCACACGGTTGCCCGCCTTGGCGCTTGTCACCACGCCCAGGGACTTGAGCTTGCGGTGCAGCGCGCTGCGTTCCATGCCCACGAATTCGGCGGTGCGGCTGATGTTGCCGCCGAACCGGTTGATCTGGGTCAGCAGGTATTCTCGCTCGAAAGCCTCGCGCGCCTCGCGCAGCGGCAGGGTCGCGACCGAACCGGACAGCACCACACGCCCCTCTTCCGGCGCGGATTCGCTTTCGCCGGGCAATTCGCGCACTTCGATCTCATCGCTGTCATCGCCCAGGATCAGGACCCGCTCGATCACGTTGCGCAGCTGGCGTACGTTCCCGGGCCAGCTCATGGTCTGCAACAGCGCGCCCGCCTCGGTGCTCAGACTGCGCAGCGGCAGGCCCTGGGTACGGTTGAACATGTCGATGAAATGTGCCGCCAGTTCGGGGATGTCCTCGCGCCGTTCCTCCAGCGACGGCACCGCGATCGGCACCACGTTCAGCCGGTGATACAACTCGCGGCGGAACCTCTCGGCGGCAATTTCGGCCTCCAGATCCCGGTTGGTCGAGGAGATGACCCGCAGATCCACTTCGATCTTGTCCGAGCCGCCCACGCGCATGAAGGTCTGATCCACCAGAACCCTCAGGATTTTCGATTGCGTGCCCGGCGGCATGTCCGCCACCTCGTCGAAATAGATCACGCCGCCATTGGCCTCTTCCAGCAGGCCCGGCTCCACGCCCCGGTCCTCGCCTTCGCGGCCGAACAGGACCTCTTCCATCCGGTCGGATTCGATCGACGCGCAGCCCACCACCACGAACGGCGCCTCGGAGCGGCTGGAGTTGGCGTGGATATAGCGCGCCGCCAGTTCCTTGCCGCAGCCCGCGGGCCCGGTCAGCATCACACGACCGTTGGATTTGGTAACCTTGTCCAACTGGCTGACCAGCGTGCGGAAGGCGGCGCTTTCGCCCAGCATCTCGGCGGGCGCGGTATCGCGCCGCTTCAGCTCGGTATTCTCGCGCCGCAGCCGGCTGGTCTCCATGCCGCGCCGGATCACCACCATCAACTGGTCGATGTTGAAGGGCTTCTCGATGAAATCATAAGCCCCCTGCTTGATCGCCGCGACCGCGATCTCGATATTGCCGTGGCCCGAGATGATCACCACCGGCACCTCGGGGTAATCGCGCTTGACCGCCTTGAGGATGTCGATCCCATCCATGTTGCTGTCTTTCAGCCAGATATCCAGGATCAGAAGCGCCGGTTGGCTGTCGGCAATCGCGCTCATCGCGTCGTCCGAATTGCCCGCCAGCCGGGTTCCGTATCCCTCGTCTTCCAGGATATCCGCGATCAGCTCGCGAATGTCCCTTTCGTCATCGACAATCAGAATATCGCTCATTTTATCCTCACACCGCTTGTTTATCTTGTTGTTGTTGAGATGCCGCCTGCACCAGAAGGGGCAAACGGATGATGGCCACGGCACCGGCATGGCCATCGGGACCGAAGGGTTCGGCGTCGTCCAGCGCCAGCGTGCCGCCATGTTCCTCGATGATCTTCTTGACAATCGGCAGGCCCAGCCCGGTGCCTTTTTCGCGCGTCGTCACATAAGGCTCGAACAGGCGGCTGCGATCCTGCGGCAGGCCGATGCCGTTATCGGCGATGCGCAGAACCGCCTCGCCGCTCTCGACCGCGCTGCTGACGCGAATGGTCGGGACATGTCCGTCGGGGGCGCCTTTTTCTGAAAGGCTTTCAATTGCTTCGCCTGCGTTCTTGATCAGGTTTGTCAGCGCCTGGGAAATCATCGTGGCATCGACCTGCGCGATCAGGTCATCGGCGCAGAAATCCGTCTGGAACTGAACGTCGGGCTGGCCGCCCTCCTGCAGCAGGGTCGCTTCCTGAAACAGCCGGTTCAGGCTTTCCTCCTTGGTATCGGGCTCGGGCATCCGCGCGAACTTGGCGAATTCGTCGACGATGCGGCGCAGATCATTGGTCTGCCGGACAACCACATCGGTCAGTTGCTCCAGGCTCGCGGCATTGTCGTCGTCCAGTTGCCGGCCGAACTTGCGCTTGATCCGTTCCGCCGAGAGCTGGATCGGCGTCAGCGGGTTCTTGATTTCATGGGCGATGCGGCGGGCCACATCCCCCCAGGCCGCCATGCGCTGTGCTGCCACCAGGTCGGTGACATCGTCAAAGGCCACCACGTAGCCTTCGCGCTTGCCCTCCTCGTTCAGCCGCTTCGACATCCGGACCAGCAGGTTTTCCTGGCGCTTGCCGCGCGACACCTTGATTTCCTCCTGCACGAAACCTGTGGCGCTGCCACGCAGCCGCTCGAACAGTGCGCCGAATTCCGGCACCGCCACGCTGAGCGACAGCGATTGCTGGTCCTCGTGCCAGTCCAGCAATCGTTCGGCCGCCTTGTTGACGAAGGTCACGCGCCCTTTGGCGTCCAGCCCCACCACCCCAGAGGAAACCGACCCCAGAACGCTGTCGAACAGCCGCCGGCGGCGCTCGATCTGCTGCGTGTTGGTCAACAGTTTCTCACGCTGACCCTTCAGCTGGCGGGTCATCTGGTTGAAATAGGTGCCCAGCATGGCAATCTCGTCATCGCCATCCTCCTCGCGCACCTGGGTATCCAGATCGCCCTCACCCACGCGCTGCGCCGCCAGTGTCAGCCGGCCCACCGGTCGCGACAGGCGCTCGGCGAAAAGCATTCCCAGCCAGACCGCCGCCAGGATCAGGATCAGCGCAAAGCCCAGATAAACCAGCCCGAATTCGAACAGCACGCGCCCGCGTTCGCTTTCGCGCTGCTTGTAGAACCGCGCGGTTTCCTGGGTTTCGTCCAGCAGGTTCAGGATCGCGCCGTCGACATTGCGGCTGACATAAAGAAACCGGTCCGGGATTTCGGCCAACGGCATCAGCGCCCGAAATTCGTTGTTGTCCCAATCCTGGATGATCACGATCCCTTCTTCGAGAGCGGTCGCGATCTCATCCCGAGTGGGTTGTTCGTAGTCGAAGAGATAGGACCGTTCCCCGCGCGAGCGCAATTCCCCCGTGCCGTCGATCACGAACGCTTCGCGCAATCCGCGCTGGATTTTCTGCTGACCTTCCGAGAGCACCTTGCGGATGTCGCCATCATCCATGAAGACCACCGCCCGTTTCGTGGCGTTGATGAAGGACGCCAGCGCCCGCGCATCGGTGATCAGATCCCGGCGGTGTTCGTCCTCATAGGCCTGCGCGGCGGCGACCGAACTGTCGACCACGCCGCCGACACGGTCCGAAAACCACGCCTCGAGCCCCATGTTCACGCTAAGCGTGGCAAAGACCGCCACGGTGATCGTGGGCAGCAGCGCCATGATCGCGAAGACCCAGGTCAGTCGCAGGTGCAGACGCGACCCGGCCGAGCGCTTGCGCCGGTCGGCCACCATCCGCACCACCCGTTGCAGGACAAGCGCGGCGACGATGATCACGTAGATCATATCGGCGAGGAAAACGATACGAAGCGTGTTGGTTGCGGCGCCCTGGTCAAGCGGCCCCATGACCAGGTAGGTCACCAGCGCCAGCACCGGCCCCAGAACCACCAGCCCGAAAGTGGCGGCACTTTGAACGCGCTGCAGCCGCCGCAAACGGCTCAGGCTTTCCCAGGTTATCCTGCGTGTCCGCGTTGCCACGGCCTGCCCTCATTCAGTAGAGGTGCCATTGACCGCACCCCGCTACATATGGTGGCCTTGCGGGCGCCTGCCCCCCATTGGCCACAGCTATGTTGCAGTTTTACATCAACTTGCGGCGGCGTGTCACGCGAATATCAAGCTCGGTTATCTTCTTCCGCAACGTATTTCTGTTGATCCCGAGCAATTCGGCACACTTAGCCTGATTTCCCCCGGTGGCATCCAGCGCAATTTCTATCAGCGGAAGCTCCATTTCCCGCAGAATCCGGGCATAGAGACCCGATGGCGGCAGCATCTCGCCATGCAGGTCGAAATATCGCTGCAGGTGGCGGCCGACTGATTCCGACAGGCTTTCGCTGTCTCCCTGGCCCAGGACAGGCTGCGCCTCGGGCTGGGTCGTCAGCATCGCCGCGACCTCGCCGCGGCTGATTTCCTCGCCCTGCGCGGTCAACGCGATCCGCCGGACCGCGTTTTCCAGCTGCCGGACATTGCCGGGCCAGACATAGCTGCGCATCAGCTCCAGGGCGTCGTCCGACATCGACCGCGCGCCTGATCCGTCGCGCTCGGCCCGGTCCAGGAAATGCGCCACCAGCAGCGGGATGTCGTCCACCCGGTCGCAGAGCGTCGGCACCTCGATCACCGCACCGCCCAGACGGTAATAGAGATCCTCGCGCAGCCCCGCCGCCTTCATCGCCGCCGATCCGCCGATCTGCGTCGTGGCCATGAATCGGGGCCGGTCATCGCCGGGGGCGTCCATCATCCGCACCAGCCGACCCTGCGACTCGGCGTCCAGATCAGCGATTTCCTCGATGACGATGGTGCCGCCCCGCGCCCGGGACATCAGCTTGGCCGGCCCCTCGAGATCTGCCAGATCGCCGGGCGTGGCGGTGATGAATGGCATGGTCCGGCGGTCGCTGAAATCGTGGATCGCGCGGGCAATCAGGCTTTTGCCGGTGCCGGACGCGCCCGAGATCAGGACCGGCAGATCGGTGTTCATCACCCGCGCGACGACACGGTACAGCGTCTGCATGGCGGGCGTACGCCCGATCAGGGGCAGCTCCTCGGGGCCGTCGGAGGGCGCGCGTTCCGCGGGCCTGCGTGTGGATGTGTCCAGCGCCCGTGCCGTACGCTTCATCAGATCGGGCAGGTCAAACGGCTTGGGCAGGTAATCATAGGCATCGGCCTCATTGGCCTTGATCGCGGTCATGATGGTGTTCTGGGCCGAGATCACGATCACCGGCAGCCCTGGGCGGTCACGGGCGATCTTTGGCAGCATCTCGAGCCCGTTGCCATCGGGCATCATCACGTCGCTGATCACCACATCGCCCTTGCCCTCGCCGACCCACCGCATCAGCGTGGTCAGGCTGGACGTGGCGTGCACCTTGCATCCCGCCCGGGTCAGCGCCTGTGTCAGAACCGTGCGGATCGTGCGGTCGTCATCCGCGACCAGTACCGTGCCATCCATCAGTCTTGCTCCTTTTGTTCCTGCCCTGCCCCGGCCTGATCGGCCCGTGGCAGCGAGATGCGGAAAATTGTCTTGCCCGGCGTCGAACTGACCGAGATCCAGCCGCCATGATCCGACAGGATCTTGGCCGCCAGAGCCAGCCCGAGCCCGGTGCCGTTCTCGCGGCCCGACACGAACGGCTCAAATACCTCCGCGGCGATGTCGGGCGGCAGGCCCGGCCCGTCATCCTCGATCTCGATCTGCAGCGGCAGCGACCGGCCGGACCCGTTGCCGCGCCGCACCCTGAGCGATTGTTCGTAGTAACTGCGCAGGATGATCGTACCGCCCGATCCGCCCGCCGCCTCGGCCGCGTTCTTCAGCAGGTTCAGCACCACCTGCAACAGCTGGTCCGGATCCGCCAGCGCCAGCGGCAGCGACGGGTCGTAATGCTCGACCACGGTCATCTTCGCGGCAAAGCCCACGATCGCTGACCGCCGCGCCCGGTCCAGAACGTCATGGACATTCACGGGCTGAAGCGCCGGGGCGCTGATATTGCCGAACTGCTCAACCTGATCCAGAAGCGAAACGATCCGGCGGCTTTCGCTGACGATCAGGTCGGTCAGTTCCAGATCCTCGGACTTCAACCCCATCGAGAGCAACTGCGCCGCGCCCGTGATGCCGGCCAGCGGGTTCTTGATCTCGTGGGCCAGCATCTCGGCCATGCCAATGGCCGAGCGGGCCGCCGATTTCACGGAGATGTTCTGACTGACGCGGCCGGCCAGCTCACGCGGGGCAATCAGCAACAGCATCCGGCCCGGCGCGGCCGACAGCGGCGCGATCTGCAGCGTACACTGCATCGGCGCGCGGTCCCCGGTGCCCACATCCACATCATTGACGAAAAGCGGCGCGTCATGGGTTCGGGCGCGTTGCAACGCCTCCTCCAACGGGGCATCCACGGCCAGCCTGTCCCAGACCGGCTGACCGATCACCGACCGCGCCGACGACATCAGGAACCCCTCTGCGGCCGGGTTGATCCGCGCGATACGGTCATCTTCGTCCAGCATCAGGGCCGGAACCGGCAACGAGGTCCAGATGGCATCGTCCGCCGCGCTCATGCCGCCGCCCTCTGTCTGTCCGCCAGTGCCTCGGGGATCAGGCGCAGCACCTCTTCTGCATCCCGGCAGGTCAGCAGGCGCTTGCGCATCTCTACCCCGGTCCCCGCATCGTCAAGATACCAGCCCAGATGCTTGCGCCCCACCCGGTTGCCCAGTTCGGCGCCGTAGAATTCCAGCATCGCCTGGTAATGCCCGCAGACCATGTTGGCCAGCGCCGCCCCCCGCGGGATCAGCGGCGCCGTCCCATGACCCAGAGCATGGGCCACCTCGGCCAGCTTCCAGGGGCGCCCCTGCGCCCCGCGCCCGATCATTACACCGTCCGCGCCGGACAGGCGCAGCGCCTCCTGAGCCGAGGCCACATCGACGATGTCACCATTGGCGATGACCGGAATCGTGACCGCGTCCCGCACCGCCCGGATCGCCGACCAGTCCGCCCTGCCCTTGTAGAACTGGCATCGCGTGCGCCCATGGATCGTGACCATCTGGATACCGGCGTTTTCGGCGCGCCGGGCCAGTTCGGGCGCGTTCAGCGTCGTGTCGTCCCACCCCAGCCGGGTCTTCAGCGTGACCGGCAGACTGACCGCGCCGACCACCGCCTCGATCAGGCTCAGCGCGTGATCCAGATCCTTCATCAGCGCGGATCCGCTGGCGCCCGATCCGCTGGCGCTGGTGACCTTCTTGGCGGGGCAGCCCATGTTGATGTCGATGATCTGCGCCCCGTTCGCCTCGACCATGCGCGCGGCCTCGGCCATCCAGTATGCCTCGCGCCCGGCCAGCTGCACCGCGGTGTTGGCGATGCCATATCCCAGCTCAGCCCGTTCGCGCACACCGGGTTTGGCCTGGACCATTTCCTGGCTGGCGACCATCTCGCTGACCACCAGCCAGGCGCCAAAACGCGCAACCAGCGAGCGGAACGGCAGATCGGTGATTCCCGCCAGCGGCGCTAGCAGGACGGCAGGCGTATCGGTAGTCTTGATCACGGGTAAAGCCAATTGCCTAATCCTTGTGCAACATCGCTCTTTTAGGCAGACCGCGGGCGATAATCAATGAAATCAGCAGCCAAGTGGATATCACCAAACCGCAATTGCCTATTTTTTGTGCTAACATCCGGCCATTGCGCTTATTCACGCCGCGCCGTAATCAAAGGACATGACCACAGCCGCCATCATCGTCGCCGCAGGGCGTGGCACCCGGGCCGGGGGCGATCTGCCCAAGCAATGGCAGATGCTGGCCGGGCGGCGCGTCGTGGACCATACGCTGGATGCGTTTCGCGCGGCCCCCGGGATCGGCCGGATCGTGCTGGTCCTGCACCCGGAGGATATCGCGCGTTTCGCGCCCGCGGACGACGTGACGGTTGTGATCGGCGGGGATACCCGCGCACAATCGGTACGCAACGGGCTTGAGGCACTGACCGCGCACGACCCGGCGACAGTGCTGATCCATGACGCCGCCCGCCCCTGCGTGAAACCGGCACATATCGCCCGGATCGCCTCGGCCGTCAGCGACGGCACGGCGCGGGCCGCGGCACCGGCGCTGGCGGTGACCGATGCCCTTTGGCAGGGGCAGGACGGTTGCGTAGCGGGCACGCAGGATCGGACCGGCCTCTACCGGGCGCAGACGCCACAGGCCTTTTCCTTTCGGGATATCCTCCTGGCCCATCGCGCGCATCAAGGCGACGCCGCCGACGATGTCGAGGTCGCCCGCGCCGCCGGGATCGACGTCATGATCGTCGGCGGCGATGAGGATAACCTCAAGATCACCGGCCCTGAAGACTTTGCGCGCGCTGAGAATATAAAACGAGATCAAATGGATATAAGGACAGGTTCAGGTTACGACGTGCATCGCTTCGGCAGCGGCGATCATATCATGCTCTGCGGCGTGAAAATCCCGCATGAACGGGGTCTGCAAGGGCATTCTGACGCCGATGTCGGTATGCACGCGCTGACCGATGCCATTTACGGTGCTCTGGCCGAGGGTGATATCGGCCGCCACTTCCCGCCCTCGGATCCGCAATGGAAAGGCGCCGAGAGCCATATCTTCCTCAGTCACGCGGTCCGGCTGGCAGGTGATAATCGATTTGAAATCAACAATATGGACGTCACTCTTATTTGCGAACAGCCCAAGATCGGGCCCCATGCGGATAGCATGCGGCGGGCATTGTCTGCGATAACCGGCGTGGCGCTGGAACGTATCTCGGTCAAGGCCACGACGTCTGAGAGGCTGGGTTTCACCGGCAGGGGTGAAGGCATCGCCGCGCAGGCTGTTGTGACGCTGGTCAGCCGATGAACAAGCTGCCCCATATCATCGCGACCTTCGGGTTTGTCGGCCATCTGCGGCCCGCGCCGGGCACCTGGGGGTCACTTGCCGCCCTGCCGGTCGGCTGGCTGTTGCACACCATCGGGGGCGCCGGGTTATTGATCGTGGGGATCGTTCTGTCATTCGCCTCAGGTTGGTGGGCTACCGCGCTGGAAACACGCGGAAAAGAAGATCATGACCCGTCTGAAATTGTGATCGACGAAGTAGCCGGCCAATGGATCGCCATCCTGCCCCTGTCGCTGGGCGCCAGCCATGTGAATGCCGATATCCTTGGCCTGTGGCCCGGTTGGATCTGTGCCTTCGTGCTGTTCCGGCTGTTTGACATCCTGAAACCCGGCCCCATCGGTTGGGCCGACCGCCGGGGCGACGCCCTTGGCGTCATGCTGGATGATGTCATCGCCGGTCTTTTCGCGGCGATCGGTGTTGCCCTTCTGGCCGGCGCGGCACATGGGATACTGGCGATATGAAGGTCGAGGATCTGCTTCGGACAGCGCGGGAAAAGGGACTGCGCATCGTCACCGCCGAAAGCTGCACCGGCGGCATGGTCGCGGCTGCGCTGACGGATATACCCGGCGCGTCTGATGTGGTTGAATGTGGGTTCGTAACCTATTCGAACGACGCGAAAATACACCTTCTTGGTGTCTCATCGGAGACATTGGAATCCTTTGGTGCCGTTTCCGAAGAGACAGCCCTTGAAATGGCCGATGGTGCGTTGGCCAGCGCCGGCGCCGATATCGCCGTTTCGGTCACCGGCATTGCCGGCCCCGGCGGGTCCGAGCACAAACCCGAGGGGCGGGTCTGTTTCGCCATTGCCACGAAAGAGGCCACCACGGCGCAAACGGTCGAATTCGGGCCGCTTGGCCGTGGCAGGGTGCGCCATGCCAGCACGCAGCATGCGCTGAAATTGCTGGCAGAAGCCGCAGACAAACTCTGACGCATTTTTAGGCATTTTTCGGTCCGTCGCCTATTTGGTGCGCGGATAGTGGCATTTCACCGTCGATATCGCGCTAAACAGGCATGATTTTCTTGTTGTGCCCAGTGTTTCGGCGTTCACACCCGCAGAACGGTCAAATTCTGAGCATAGGGGAAATTCAAGATGAACGGAGCCGACACCGCGTGGATCATCGTCGCCACGGCGCTAGTCCTTTTCATGACATTGCCGGGGCTGGCACTCTTTTACGGCGGGCTGGTGCGCGCCCGCAACGTGCTGAGCGTTTTCATGCAGTGTTATGCCATCGCCTGCCTGATGAGCGTTCTGTGGTTCGCGCTCGGATACTCGATCGCGTTTGGCGATGGCGGTGCGCTCTGGGGCGGGCTGGGCAAGGCCTTCCTGTCGGGGATCAGCACCGATACGCTCTCGGGCACCCTGCCCGAGGTGCTGCTCTTTGCCTTCCAGATGACCTTTGCCATCATCACCCCGGCACTGATCGTGGGCGCCTATGTGGAACGGATCGGCTTTGGCTTTGTGCTGTTGTTCTCGGCGCTGTGGATGCTGATCTGCTACGCCCCTGTCACCCACTGGATCTGGGGCGGCGGTTTCCTGGCGGATGGCGGGATTTTCGGCGACACCGGCGTCCGGGACTTTGCCGGCGGCATCGTCGTGCATGAAACCGCAGGGCTTGCCGCGCTGGTGATCGCCGTCTGCCTCGGCCCGCGCAAGAACCGCACCACGCCGCCGCATAACCCCGGCCTGGTCATGGTCGGCGCGGCGATGCTCTGGGTCGGCTGGTTCGGCTTCAACGGCGGCTCGCAGCTGGCGGCGGATGGCGGCGCGGCGATGGCCCTGACGGTCACGCATATCTCGGCCGCCACCGCCTCGTTGAGCTGGGCCCTGTGGGAACGGATCAAATTCGGCAAGGCGTCGCTTGTTGGCATGGTTACCGGCACGATTGCGGGGCTGGCCTCGATCACGCCGGCCAGCGGGTTCGTGGGCCCTGTCGCGGCGCTGATCATCGGTGCGGTCGCGGGAATCCTCTGCCAGGAAGCGGTCAACCTGATCCGCGAAAAGCTGAACATCGACGACACGCTGGATGTCTTTGCCGTGCACGGTGTGGGCGGAATCTTTGGCACGATCATGATCGCGGCCTTCGGTGCCAGCAGCTGGGCGGCGCAACTGGGGTCGCTGGCGATTGTCGGCGTGTTCACGATCGTGGTGACGTTCGCGCTGGTGAAACTGGTGTCGCTGGCCACGCCGCTGCGGGTCGATCTGGAGACAGAGACCAACGGGCTTGACCTGCAGGTCCACGGTGAACGCGCCTATGACATGACCAGCTGAACCGGCTGGACGTAACCGGTGCAGACGGGCCCCGCCGCGGGCCCGTTTCAGCCCTTCAGAAAAGCAGCGATCGCGTCGGGCGGCGCCTCGGCCCCGATGCGCTCCCACAGTTCGTCGGCCCGCGCCAGCCCCAAGAGCGACACCGCCTTGGCGCGCACCCGGCTTTGCCGTTGCCGAAGGGTGCCTGGCGCATCGAGGTCATGGAACACCTCCTGCCGCGACCCGTCGCGATGCGTCAGCACCACCCGGGCCTGCATTTCGCTCAGACCCTCCGTCACCGTCACCTCGACCCGGTCGCGCAGTGCCACGATCTGCGGGTCGCGGCACAGCGCATCGGTAAAGCAGCCGGGCTGGCCGGTGTCATGCCCGGCAAGCCGCATCGCCGCCGTAACCCGATAGCTGAACTTGGCCTCAAGCCCGGTATCGGGCGCCGGGTTATTGCACACGCTCAGCCAGCGCGGGTGTGTCTGAACCTCGATCCTGCCGGGATCCGCGCCAGCTTTGACCTGTCCAAGCGCCTCGAGCATGGCGTGAAGCCCGTGGCAGCAGGCGTGCAGCTTGTGGCTGACCCGCTCGAACAGCCACGCCTCTGCCAACCCGTCCAGGGCATTTTCCTGACCTTCGCCGTGATGGGTCGGGCCAAACCCCTGCGGCTGCCGCATCGCGTCCCCGGCACTGATGAATCCGCGCTGCGCCAGCAACGCGGCCTCGACCCCGTTGGCCGCCGCGATCCCCGCATTCATCGGCTTGCCCATCGTACCGAATTGCGATTTCAGCCCCGACGCGCGGGTCGAGACCAGGCCAAGCGCGTGGATGGTCCGGGCCGCGTCAAGCGACAGCAGCCGGCAAGCGGCCAGACAGGCGCCGAAGGCCCCGGCGGTCGCAGTCTGATGAAACCCGGTCTGGTAATGCGCGCGGCCCAGCCAAAGGCCGACGCGGATCGACGCCTCGGCGCCGATCAGGGCGGCCTCCTGCAACGCCTTGCCGGAACTGCCGGTCAGCTGCGCCACGGCCAGCGCGGCGGGCATCACCGCCACCGAGGGGTGGCCGATATGGGCGAAATGGGTGTCGTCGTAATCCAGCGCATGGCTGATCGTGCCGTTGACCAGCGCCGCCGCGCGGGCGGGCACGCGCGTGTCCGATCCGATCAGGCTGGCCTGCGCAGCCCCGCCCTCGTCCAACGCCTGATCACGCAGGATCCGCGCCACCGGCTCGTCCCGGCCCGCGATGCCAACCGCGCACCAATCCAGCAACGACAAGCGCAGGATCTCCATCGCCGGTCCCGGAGCGATCGGCGCATGGGCGAATGTTGCCAGTTTTTCCTCAATCACGCCACGGCTCCTCCGACCTCTCCCGCCCTACCCGTATAACTCATGCGCGCGCTCCTCGAAGGCGCGAACGATACGCTGCATGGCTTCGTAAAAGAACAGCCCCGCCGCCTTCTGCAACAGCTTGTTGCGGAACTCGAAATCGACGAAGAACGCAACATCGCAACCATCCTCGGCCCCGGTGAAAACCCAGTTGGACTGCATGTGCTTGAACGGGCCGTCCAGGTATTCGGTGTCGATTTTCAGATCGCCGGGCCACAAGGTCACGCGGCTGCGGAACCTTTCGCGAAAGAGTTTGAAGCTGATGACCAGATCGGCATCCATGATGCGCGCGCCATCCTCACGAGGGGTCACTGACCGGATACGCGCGGCCGCCGTCCAGGGCAGGAATTCCGGGTAACGCGCCACATCGGCCACCAGATCATACATTTGTTGCGCCTCGAAGGGCAGTCGGCGGGTCTCGGCGTGGGTGGGCATCGGGTCTTGGAGTTCCGGCGTGTTTTTTGGCGTGACAGTAGCGCGCTATTTCATAGACTGGCGGCAAAAGTGCAAGGGGTGTGTCATGGCGGAACGGCCTTATGTGATCGACCAGATGATCTCGGCCAAGTCGATCGCCGCGCGGATCGAGGACCTGGCCGCCGAGATCAAGGCCGAGTTCGCCGGGTGCGAGAAACTGGTGGTTGTCGGGCTGCTGCGCGGCTCTTTCGTGTTCATCGCCGACCTGGTGCGCGAACTGGACATGGATGTCGAAGTCGATTTCCTTGAGACGTCTTCTTATGGCAATGCGATGGAAAGTAGCCGCGAGGTGCGCATCCTCAAGGACATCCGCGGGGAAATCGAGGGGCGCGACGTGCTGGTTGTCGAGGATATCGTCGATACCGGGCACACGCTGGCCCATGTGCTGCACCTGCTTCAGAGCCGCAAGCCGCACAAGCTGCGCACCATTGCGCTGCTCGACAAGCCGTCGCGCCGCGAGGCGGATATCAGCGCCGACTGGATCGGGTTCGAGATCCCCGACGAGTTCGTGGTGGGCTACGGCATCGACTACGCCCAACGGAACCGCAACCTGCCCTGTATCGGCAAGGTGCGGTTTACCGATGGCTGACGCCGGCCAGCGCCCCGCCGCCCCGGTGGGCAGGCGCTGCGTCATGTCCTGCACGATGTCGAATGCCCGCCTGGTTCGCGGTTCGGCCCATCGGGTGCCTAAGTCTCAGGCAGGCTGCGCTCGCCGCAGAGGGGGTCGGACAGAAACTGCCGGTGTTTCGTCACCGTGCCGCCCAGGCTCAGCGCCAGAACCATCTTCACATATGCCGCCTCCATCGTCATGTCGCGCCCGTCCACCGCGTGATGGCGTGTCAGGATGGCGCCGGCAGCGTAGGTGCCCAGGGCAATGCCGCCCTCGGGGCATTGGCTGACGGCCAGCACCGGCACCCTGCGCTTGGCCGCAATGCGCAGCGCCTCGTCGGTGTGGGGCGTGTTCGGGATGGTGCCCGACCCGAAACAGCGCAGCACGATCCCGTCGCAGGTCTGCGCCGCATGAAGCAGAAGGTTCCCCGCCCCGCCCGGCACCACCGGCAACACCGCGACATCGGGTGCGCCGTAGACATGCCGCACCAGCCCGGCACGACCCGGGCGCCGCGGCGGCGCATCCGTGGGTTCGGCAGCGAAGGCGTCGAAGGAGTTCGAATGGGTCTTGCGGATCCGCGCGCCATGCAGCAACCGCCCCGCGAACTGGACCCAGACACCGGGCTTGGCAGCACCAACGACCTGCAAAGCGTCATAAAGGTTGCGCCGGCCGTCATTGTTGGGTTCGCTCAGCGGCAGCATTGATCCGGTGAGGATGACAGGCTTGTCCAGACCCTCCAGCGCCATTGTCAGCGCGGCAGCGGTGAAAGCCAGCGTATCAGTGCCGTGGGTGACCACGAAACCATCATATTCGGCGTGATGTCTCTGGATGGTGTGGGTGATCCGGTTCCAGTCTTCGGGCGTGGCGTTGGCGCTGTCGATCAGCGGAGATAACGATTGCAGACTGGTGCGCGGAATGGCGCTGCCGGTTTCTCGCTGCCGTATGAGCTCGTCCTCGACCACGCCCTGCGCGGGTCTGAACCCGTCCTCCGATCGCACCATGCCAATGGTGCCGCCGGTATGGATCAGCAATATGCGGTTGTCCGGCATCGGGCACCTATTGAGAAACGCGGTCGCCGTCAGCGATAGCACGGCCCGGCGCCGATCCGCCAGACGCGCCGCGCGGGGGCAGAAACCCGCGCGCCCACGCCGCGACCGCAGGTTATCCGATTTGCTCCGAAATCCGCTCTTTGCGTGAAAATGGGTTCCAATGGGGCGGAAACTGCTGTATGGCCCCGCCATCTGAGACGTGATGCCTTGTGACCCCGGGCGCATGGATAGGATTGGGGTCGGCGGCAATGGGGCCGCCAACGAAACGGGAGACCCGGGATACGCCTGGGAGTGCTCTCAACTAGGATGTAAAAATGTTTGATATCACAACGAAATCAATTCAGTGGGGGGAAGAGACCCTGACACTGGAAACGGGCAAGGTTGCCCGTCAGGCAGATGGTTCCGTCATCGCGACGCTGGGTGAGACCAGCGTGATGGCCAACGTGACCTTTGCCAAACAGCCCAAGCCCGGTCAGGATTTCTTTCCGCTGACCGTACATTACCAGGAAAAATACTATGCCGCGGGCAAGGTTCCCGGCGGTTTCTTCAAGCGCGAAGCGCGCCCGACCGAAAAGGAAACCCTGACCGCCCGCCTGATCGACCGTCCGATCCGGCCGCTGTTTGTACCGGGTTTCAAGAACGAAGTGCTGGTGATGTGTACGGTTCTCAGCCACGATCTGGTCAATGACCCCGACATCGTCGCGATGATCGCCGCCTCGGCCGCGCTGACGATTTCCGGCGCGCCCTTCATGGGCCCGATCGCGGGGTGCCGCGTGGGCTTCGAGGATGGCGAATATGTTCTGAACCCGACCGTCGATGACATGCACGAGCTGCGCAACAACCCCGAGCAGCGCCTTGATCTGGTTGTGGCCGGTACCAAGGACGCGGTCATGATGGTCGAATCCGAAGCCTATGAGCTGACCGAGGACGAGATGCTGGGCGCGGTGACTTTCGCGCATGAGCAGATCCAGCCGGTAATCGACCTGATCATTTCGCTGGCCGAAGAAGCCGCGAAAGAGCCGTTCGATTTCCAGCCGCCGGATTACTCGGACCTTTTCGAAGCCGTCAAGGCCGCCGGCGAAGGCCAGATGCGCGACGCCTTTGCGATCACCGACAAGCAGGAGCGCACCACCGCCGTGGCCGCCGCGCGCGAGGCAATCGTCGCGTCGCTGAGCGAGGAGCAGGCCGAGGACGAAAACCTTGGCTCGGCGCTGAAAAAGCTCGAAGCGGGCATTCTGCGCGGTGACGTGGTCAAGACCGGCAAGCGGATCGATGGCCGCGCACTGGATACGGTGCGCCCGATCGTCTGCGAAACCGGCCTGCTGCCGCGGACCCACGGCTCGGCACTGTTCACGCGCGGTGAAACCCAAGGCCTGGTCGTGACCACGCTGGGCACCGGCGACGATGAACAGTTCATCGACGCGCTGCACGGAAATTTCAAATCGAACTTCCTGCTGCACTACAACTTCCCGCCCTATTCGGTCGGCGAAGCGGGCCGCGTGGGCCCTCCGGGCCGCCGCGAAATCGGCCACGGCAAACTGGCCTGGCGCGCGTTGCAGGCGGTTCTGCCGGCGGCGACCGACTTCCCCTACACGGTGCGGGTCGTTTCCGAGATCACCGAATCCAACGGCTCCTCCTCGATGGCGTCGGTCTGCGGTGGCTCTCTGTCGATGATGGACGCCGGCGTGCCGCTCAAGGCGCCGGTTGCCGGTGTGGCGATGGGCCTGATCCTGGAAGACGACGGTGACTATGCCGTTCTGACCGATATCCTTGGTGACGAGGATCACCTGGGCGACATGGACTTCAAGGTTGCCGGGACTGAAAAAGGCATCACCAGCCTGCAGATGGACATCAAGGTTGCGGGCATCACGCCCGAGATCATGAAGACCGCGCTGGCGCAGGCCAAAGACGGCCGGATGCACATCCTGGGCGAGATGGCCAAGGCACTGACCGAGGCGGGCGACTTCTCGGTTCATGCACCGCGGATCGAGACCATGCAGATCCCCACCGACAAGATCCGCGAAGTCATCGGATCGGGCGGCAAGGTGATCCGCGAGATCGTCGAGGTGTCGGGCGCCAAGGTCGATATCAACGACGAGGGCACGATCAAGATCGCCTCGCCCAACGGCGATTCGATCCAGAAAGCCTATGACATGATCCACGCCATCGTGGCCGAGCCCGAAGAGGGTCAGGTCTATACCGGCACCGTGGTCAAGATCGTCGATTTCGGCGCCTTCGTGAACTTCTTCGGCAAGCGCGACGGGCTGGTCCATGTCAGCCAGATCGAAAACCGCCGCCTGAACCATCCGTCGGATGTTCTGAAGGAAGGTCAGGAAGTGAAGGTCAAGCTGCTGGGCTTTGACGATCGCGGCAAGGTGCGCCTGTCGATGAAGGTTGTCGACCAGGAGACCGGCGAAGAGATCAAGGCCGAGAAAAAAGAAAAAGACGACGCCTGATTTCAGGTTTGTCTGACAACGGGGCTCCGGCGGAAACGCCGGGGCCTTTTTCTTTTGGTTGACGCGACGTCGCCTTCCGAAACCTTCGCAAGATTCGGCATTCGCGCGGTAACATTCCGCGATTCTATCTCGTGGGAGGAGGGAGATGATGAAGATCTTGTATTCGCTGGCCCTGGCAATCGGGATGTCCGGGGCCGCGCAGGCGGCCAGTTTCACTGATGTCTATTCCAGTTTCTACAGCTTCGGCGACAGCCTGAGCGATGATGGCAAGTTCACCCAGCTCGATCCGCCCAGTTTTGGCGGACGATTTACCAATGGCCCGGTCTGGGCAGAACGGATCGAGGATCAGTTCATCGCCGCGGGCCGGGACACCGGCAACCTGGCGCTTGGCGGCGCAACGGCGGGAAGCGTCAACCTCAACCCGGCCGGCCCGCTATCGACATTCGCGGGACAGGTCGCCACCTTTACCGGGGCCCTCGTGGGCGGTTTCGGATTGCCCACGCGGGTGCTGCCCAGCCCCGAGTTCAAGCCCTCCGCGCCGGCACCCGGCGCAAACCCCCTGTTGTCGGTCTGGTTCGGCGCAAATGACATCTTTCAGGGCTTCAACCCGATTGATGCCGCAAATTCGGTGGCTGACGGGATCCGGGCGCTCAACAGCATAAACCCCGGTGTTTTCGACGATTTCCTGTTGGTGAGCCTGCCGGATATCGGCGCCTCACCGGCATTCGCCAGCTCCGGTGCCGCCGCGGCGACGAAGGCCACGAACCTCTTTAACTGGCAACTGGCGATGAATGCCCTGCAGCTGGAAAGCGAGGGCATCAACATCATCGGGTTCCAGCCCAACCGCATTCTCGACGCGATTTTTGAGGATGTGGCGAGCGGAACTTTCAGCTTTGGCATCTTCGACACGCAGACCCCCTGCACGCTGAGCGTCGGCGCACCGCTGGACCCCAATACCACCAACCCCGGCAGTTGCCTTGACCTGGGTATCGACCCCAACACGCTTCTGTTTGTCGATGGCGTGCATCCCAATGCCACGGCGCACCAGCTGTTCGCCGAGGCTGTCGGGCGGAAGCTGTCGACGGTGCCCGTGCCAGCCGGTTTGCCATTGATCCTGTCGGTCGTTGCGACCTTTGGCTTGGTGGCGCGGCGCCGCAGCGCCTAGGCCCGCCGAAACGCGGTTGAAGAACCCCGGTTCCGGCCGGGGCTTTCTCGTTTCAAGGGGCCATGGGTAAGGTTTTCCATACGGGGCGCAATGGCGGTTTTTTCCCCATGAACCCTGCCCCCGCAGCCGCCATAATCAGCCCGTAACAAGTTGGGGCGAACACGCCTCTGGGGGTCAACAGTCACGGGTGCAGTCCACTACTCACGGAGCAGGATGCGCCCAGGGCCTCGGTGGAAACACCGGGGCCCGCCAGATTCCGTCAGACCGGCAGCGCGGTTGTCTTGAAGACCGTCCGCAGCGCAAAGCTGGATTGCATCTTGGCCACGCCCGGCAGGCGGGTCAGGTATTGACGGTGAATCCGGGCGAAATCCTCGGTATCTTCGGCCACGACCTTGAGGATGTAATCCGCCGCCCCGGCGGTCAGGTGGCATTCAAGCACGTCGGGGATGCGCTGAACGGCCTTCTCGAAGGCTTCCAGAACGTCATCGGCCTGGGTCGACAGGGTGATTTCGACGAAGACGGTTGCAGGCACCCCCATCTTGCGGGCATCAAGCAGCGCGACATAGTCGCTGATATAGCCCTCGGCCTCCAGCCGCTGCACGCGCCGGTGGCAGGCGCTGGCCGACAGGTTCACCTTGTCCGCCAGATCGGCGTTCGATATCCGGCCCCTGCGCTGCAATTCGCTGAGCAGGCGACGATCAATCGGGTCCAGGGACATTTGCGCAAAACCTTTCGCATGACTCCAGCAGTTTTCGAACACTATTCGAAAAACCACCGTTCTTGCGAGGATAATTTCAACCCGATTGCGTGCCCGTTAAGGCAGTATGATCAAAAAATCAGGGATGAAGAGGAGACTTCCCATGAAAATCGGATGCCCGACCGAGATCAAGCCACAGGAATTCCGCGTCGGCATGACGCCCAACGCCGCGCAGGAGGCGGTGGCGCATGGTCACGAGGTCATCATCCAGCGCGGCGCCGGTAAAGGGGCCGGGTTCGAGGATGCCGATTACGAACTGGCCGGCGCCGCCATCATCGACACCGCCGAAGAGATCTTCGCCACCGCCGACATGATCGTGAAAGTCAAGGAACCGCAGGCGGTCGAGCGCAAGATGCTGCGCGAGGGGCAATTGCTGTTCACCTATCTGCATCTGGCGCCGGACCCGGCACAGACCAAGGATCTGCTGGCAAGCGGCTGCACCGCCATCGCTTATGAAACCGTAACCGATGACCGCGGCGGCCTGCCGCTGCTGGCGCCGATGTCCGAGGTTGCCGGCCGCCTGGCGCCGCAGGTAGGTGCCTGGACGCTGCAAAAGGCCAATGGCGGGCGCGGCGTGCTGATGGGCGGCGTGCCGGGCGTGGGCCCTGCGCGTGTGCTGGTGATCGGTGGCGGTGTCGTGGGAACGCATGCCGCCAAGATCGCCGCCGGCATGGGGGCCGAGGTGACCGTGCTGGACAGATCTCTGCCGCGTCTGCGTTACCTGGACGATGTCTTTGGCGCGACCTTCCGCACCGGCTATTCCTCGGCCGGTCTGCTGGCCGAGCATCTGACCGGCGCCGACATGGTGATCGGCGCGGTCCTGATCCCCGGTGCCGAAGCGCCCAAGCTGGTGCGCCGCGACCAGTTCCCGGCGATGAAACCCGGCGCCGTGCTGGTGGATGTGGCAATCGACCAGGGCGGCTGCTTTGAAACCTCCAAGGCCACGACCCACGCCGATCCGATCTACGAGGTTGACGGCATCATGCATTACTGCGTCGCCAACATGCCGGGCGCGGTGGCGCGCACCTCGACGCTGGCGCTTGGCAACGCCACCATGCCATTCATGCTGGCGCTGGCGGACAAGGGCTGGAAACAGGCCTGTGCCGAGGACAGGCACCTGCTGAACGGGCTGAACGTTCATGCCGGACAGCTGACCTATTACGCGGTCGGCAAGGCACTGGGTATCGACGTGATTTCGCCCGAGAAAGTGGTGAAAAGCTGACCAGGCCAGGCGCCGTGAAACCAGCGGCGCCCTGCCCCGTACAGACCCTATTGCGAAATATCGGCCCCGCCCTCGGCGGTGCGCCGGGCGATGAAATCATCCATTTCCTCCAGCCGCGCGGGGTCAAACGCGGGCGGCTGGTATGCCTTTAGCGTCTCGTGGAAAATCGCGTTGGCGCGGGTGGTCGCATCCAGCGCGCCACGTTCAGACCAGTTCTCGAAATTGTTCCAGTCGGACAGCAGCGGCGAATAGAACGCGGTCTCGAACCGGTCCAAGGTGTGCTGCGTGCCGAAGAAATGGCCGCCATGCCCGACATCGTTGATCGCCTCAAGACCCAGGGTCGCGTCGCTGACCTCGATCGGCTTGAACAGTTCGGCGAACATCTGCAGGACTTCGACATCGATGATGAATTTCTCGGCCGAGATGGTCAGCCCGCCTTCCAGCCACCCTGCCCCGTGCAACAGCAGGTTGGTGCCACCCATCAGCGCCCCCCAGAGCGACATCTGAGTCTCGTACGCCGCCTGTGCATCCGGCGCGTTCGAGGCGGTCGGCCCCGACGATCTAAGCGGCAAGTTGTAGCGCCGCGCCAGCTGCCCCGAGGCAAAGGCCGCGCGGACATATTCCGGCGTGCCGAACGCGGGGGCGCCGGTTTTCATGTCGACATTGCTGGTAAAGCTGCCGTAGCAGACGGGCGCGCCGGGCCGCACGATCTGGCTGAGGCAGAGGCCCGCCAGCGCCTCGGCATTCTGCATCACCAGCGCACCGGCAATTGTCACCGGGGCCATCGCACCCGCCAGCGTGAACGGGGTCAGCACCATCAGCTGCCCCGCGCGGGCACTGTCGATGATCCCCCGGCACATCAGCTCGTCCAACTGCAGCGGAGAGTTGGAATTGGCCACGGAATAACAGGTCGGCGTGGTCCGGAATTCGTCATCGGTCAGCCCGTTGGCGATGCGCAGGATCTCATAGCTGTCGGCAATCGCCTGACGGCCGCGAAAATAGACAAACGGCACCTTTTCCGTCAAAGTCAGCACCGATCGCGCCATGCCCAGGTGGCGCAGGTTCATCGGCACGTCCTGCGGCTCGACCACCGGCCCGAACATGTGGATCACGTCAAAGGCCTGGGCCACCTTGCAGAAAGCGTCGTAATCAGCCTGCGTGCCGGGACGTCTGCCGCCCTGCAGGTCGGAACAATTGGGGGATCCGGCCGAGGTTGTGATACCGACATTGCGCCCGCCGATGATCACGTTGCGGTCCGGGGCGCGGCTGTGCAGCGTGACGGTGGCCGGTGCCTTGCCGATCAGCTCCATCACCAGGTCCGGGTCGAAGCGGATGACGTGATCATCGGCCAGCGTCATGCCGGCGCTGACATAGTGATCGCGCGCGGGGGCGCTCAGTACCTTGATGCCGGTCTCGGAAAGTACCCTGAGCGAGGTCAGGTGAATCGCCTCGATCTGATCGGCGCTGAACTGTTCGATGGGCGGGTACGGGTTGACCCAGTGGCGCCAGGCGGCGTCGAAATGCTTGACGGCGACGCTCTGCCGTTTTGCCGCGCGGCCACGGCGCCCCCCCGATCGCTGGCTGTTCATTTCTGTGCGTCCCCTTCCAGGAATTTCGCGGATTGCCGTGCGGCGGCTTCGGCATCAATCTCCCGCCCCGTAAAGCTGAGGAAATAGGCCGCGAGATAGCTGATCCGGTCCGCCATCGGTTCCTGCACATTCAGCGCGTAATAGCTGAGCTGGGTGAAATAGATCACCCGCGCGCGGATGAACGCCTCGGTAGGCGCATAGCCGTGACGTTTGAAGAAATCGGAGATCGCGGCGACGCGGGCATCGTCTTCGGCCTGCACGGTCTTGCGCAGGTCGTCGGCATAGCGCGCCCAGTCACGGATCGCCTGGTCCAGCTGCGGATCAAAACGGGTGTGATCCGTCCAGACGGCAAAAAGGGCGAGGATACCGTCATCCAGCGTGCGTGTCTCGGCAATCGCTTCGACCATCACGCCGGTATTGCGCGCGCGCCATTCGGCCAGCAGCGCATCAAGAAGCGCCTCGCGGCTGTCGAAATGCCAGTAGAAGCTGCCGCGCGTGACCCCCAGGTTGCGGGCCAGAACGGTGATCTGCACCGCGTCGACCCCGTCTGAGACCAACAGTTCAAGCGCGGCCTCGATCCAGTCATCGCCGGTCAGGCGGGGCTGGCGATCGGGTGTTCGGGTGCTGGATTGCAGGGTCATCGGTATTTCCGTACAGGGTTGCATGGATCAATACATACCTGTATGGTTCGCGTCAATAACTTTGGGAGGTACCGGGATGATGGGCAAAATCCCCGCGCGGGTCGCATCATTGGCAACGGCGGAATTTTCGCCGCGCTTCGAATATGGCCACATGGCCCAGTCTTCGGTCATCACCGGCAAGGGTGGCGACGGCACCCGTCTGGGCAGCGGCTTCGTGCGGATGAAGAAGGCCGAGATCCCCTGGACCATCAAATATGACGAGGTGATCCTGGTGCTCGACGGGCAATTGACCGTCCGGACAGCGGACGGCGATCTGGTTGCCGGCCCGATGGAGTGCATCTGGCTGCCCGACGGTACCGAACTGACCTATATCGCCGAGGATGCGCTGTTGTTCTATGCCATCGAACCGGCCAACTGGGCCGAGGGGTGAGCCATGAAGATCAACCGCCTTCCCAAGGATGACAAGACCAACGGCTGGAGCGCGATCCTGCCAGGCCGGACCGCCAGGCCGCCGCTGGCCGGCGACGTGACCGCCGACTGGATCGTACTGGGCGCGGGCTATGCGGGCCTGGCGGCGGCGCGGCGGCTGGCACAGAATTGCCCCGATCAGCACATCGTCTTGCTGGACGCGGGGCAGGCAGGCGAAAACGCCTCGGGGCGCAATTCGGGTTTCGCCATCGACCTGCCGCATAACGTTGGCTCGTCCCTGGACGAGCTGGAAGGATCCCACCGGTTCATGCGGCTGGCCCGCATGGCCATCGACCACCTGGAAGAGGCCGTCAAGACCCATGACATCGCCTGTGACTGGTCGCGCGACGGCAAGTACCACACTGCCGTGTCGCCGCGCGGAACACGGGATGTGCTGGAGCCGTTCGTGAAGGAACTGGAGGCGCTCAACGAGCCGTTCACCTGGATCGACGGTGCCGACCTGAAGGCGAAGCTGGGGTCGGATCATTTCACCGCGGCGGTTTACACGCCCGGATGCGTGCTGATGAACCCCGCCGCGCTGACCCGCGGGCTGGCGGACACCCTGCCCGAGAACGTGACGCTATTCGAAAACTCCCCCGTCACCGAGGCACAGTTCGAAAACGGCGTGACCTTCACGACGCCCGGCGGAACGGTACGGACGCCAAAACTCATCATGGCCGCGAACGGGTTTTCCGAACAGTTCGGGTTCTTTCCACGCCGGTTCCTGCATCTGGTGGCCCATGCCAGCCTGTCGCGCCGCCTGACCGAGACCGAGCAGCGCGCCTATGGCGTTGCCGCGCCCTGGGGCCTGACGCCGGTCAATGCCTTTGCGGGCATCACCATGCGCTACACCAACGACAACCGCATCCTGATCCGCCAGGGGCTCAGCTATTGCCCGTCCCAACGAGTGTCCGCCGCCGAACAGGCCGCCGTGAAACGCCGCCACAAGAAGCTGTTCGATCAGCGTTTCCCGATGCTGCCCGAGGTCGAGATGGAACACACCTGGAGCGGTATCGTCTGCCTGTCGCGCAATGGCGCGCCGGGGTTCGGACAACTGGCGCCGAATATCTGGTCGGCGGTGTGCCAGAACGCCGTGGGCGTGACCAAGGGCACTTTCGGCGGTATCCTGGCGGCAGACATGGCCACGGGCCACGACAACCCGCTGATCGCCGATATGAAAAGCCTCGGCGAGCCGGAACAGCTGCCGCCCCGGCCCTTCCTTGACCTGGGTGTGCGGACGCGTTTCCAGTGGGAATTATGGGCCAACCGGCACGAAGCGTGAAATCAGGCGGCGCGCGGGTTCTGTTGGGCTGAACGGCAGAAATGCGGGGCCGGGCGCCGGGCAAAGCCTGCCAGTCTCAACAGGGTCATGCCGACGGGGCGCGCACGGACCACCCCCAGAACCGCGCCATCATCAGCACGCCGGCCAGCGCCAGGCCAATGGCCAGCCCCAGCCAGATGCCGACACCGCCCAGCCCCAGCGGAAAGCCCAGCAGGTAGCTGGCCGGCACGCCAATGAGCCAATAGCTGACCGCGGCGATGAGCATCGGTATCTTGGTGTCCTGCAGCCCCCGCAGCAGCCCCAACGCCATTACCTGCGCGGCATCGACCAACTGGAACAGCGCCGCCGCCGCCAGGAGGGCCACGCCGATGGCAATCACCGCGGCGCGCTCGGGCTCTCCGGGATGCATGAAGAGGCCGATCAGAAATTCCGGGACAAGCAGGAAGGCCAGCACGGTCAGCAGCGCCGTGAAAATCGACATGACCGTCACGACCTTGGCGCCGTCACGCAACCCGCAATTGTCGCCGCGCTCATAGGCCTGGGCCGCCCGCACCGTTGCCGCGTTACTGAGCCCCATATGCACCATGAAAACCGCCGATGTCACCTGAAGGGCCGCGCCATGCGCCGCCAATGGCAGCGTTCCCAGCCAGCCCATCATCACCGAGGAGGCCGCGAACAGCCCCACCTCGCACAGGTTCGTCAGACCAATCGGCCAGCCAACGCGAAAGACCTGTGCCAGCGCCTCCCAGTCGGGCCGCCAGAACCGCTGGAACAGCGAAAACTCGGGCGTCACCCGCGAGATATAGATCACTAGCACTACCAGGGAACCGGTGCTGACACTCAGCGATGCAATCGCCGCCCCGCGAATTCCCAGTTCAGGAAAGCCCCAATTCCCGAAAATCAGCAGGTAGTTGACCAGGATATTCAGAAAGACCGAACCGACCGTGACCCAAAGCACGATCTGGGTGCGCTCCAATGCGGCAAGAAAGGATTTGAGCACCATCACCAGCAGCGCCGGCACGATCGACCAGCCAACGATCGTCAGATAGTCCGCCGCCAGGGCCGACGTATCGCCATCCTGCCCCAGCCCGATGAACAAGGCCTCGGACCAGATTGCCAGCGGCAGCACCACGACGCCAAACAGTGTCGAGGCCCAGAGCCCCATGCGCGTCACCCGCCGCACCTGGGTTTCGTTGCCCGCCTCATAGGCCGCCGCCACCATCGGCATCACCGCAAAGGCGAACCCCGACCCCATGATGAACAGCACAAACCAGAGCGTGCCGCCCAGCACCTCTGCCGCCAGCGCCTCGACCGAATACCACCCCAGCATGACCGCGTCCGACAGGGTCACGGCAAACTGCGCCAGGTGGCTGCCGATCAACGGCAGACCAAGGGTCAGAACACGCTTGGCGTGGTGGCGGTATCCGTGGCGCTGTTGCATCAGATCGCACTACGCCCGCGATGTGGCAAAGGCAAGACAGCGCCGCCCTGATCCGGCGGCGCCACGCCAACGGGGCGGCAATCGGGCCACAGGCGGCCCGGTCCCGCGCTGCGATCAGCCGGCCTGGTCCTTTTGTAAAGATTTCCCGGCGGTGTAAGGTGCAGGCCACAGCGCAGGGCGTCTAGAGTCCACACCGGAGGCACAGATCCGACCCATGACCCGCATACCCGATCTGGCCACGAAACGGCTTCGCTTCGATGGTTTCCAGCCGTCTGACGCCCCTGACCTGGCGGCGATTCTGGCTGAACCGGAGGTCTGCAAGAACATCAACGCCGACGGCTCATCGCCCGAACGCTGCCTGGCCAGCGCCGCCAAGCGGATCGACTGGCACAATTCCGCATGGCACACGCACGGATACGGTGCCTGGGCTGTCCGGTTGGCCGATCGCGACATCGCACCGCCCGGCACGCTGATCGGCTGGTGTGGATTTGCCGAACCCGATATCGGCGAGGATCCCGAGATCGTGTATGGCCTGGCCCCCGGCTGTTGGGGCAATGGCGTTGCAACCGAGGCCGCCGCCGGCGCGATTGACTGGCTGTTTGCAAGAACCGGGGCCGCCGGCGTGTCGGCCATCATCTTCCACCGGCTCAATGCCGCCTCGATCAGGATCGTGCAGAAACTGGGGCTGACCCTGCGCGGCACGATGGCGCTGGAAGATTTCTATTCAAGCACGGAACTGGCCTGGAACGTGCTGGGTTTCGAACGCTGGCGCCTTTCGGCCGCCCCGTTTCGCGATGCCAGGACGCTGTTGTTCGAATCCCCCTACCGCATCGGCCAATTGACAACGCTTGGGCTGGAGGATGGCGCCGCCATCCTGCCGGACCTCTGCACGGCAGCCCGGCGCCGGCCCGATTTCGCCGAGATCGACCGCACCGAACTCACGCAAATCGTGACCGATGCGTTCCAGCTGGGCGTCAGCGAACCCTATCTGGAATGGTATCACATGGCCCGGCCCGTCTGACCGGGGCACGCGCACAGTGCGCTAATGCGTCCAGGCACCGCGGCGGTTGGTGGCAAAATTCTCGCCATATCCACCCGGCCGGATATTGGGCTTGCGGGTCTTGGGCTCCTGCACCACGGCGTCGATTCCGTGTTCCTCTGCATATTCCAGCGCCGCCTCTTTCGACGAGAAACGCAACTTGACCTGCGCCTGCGTGTCCGAGGACGAGGTCCAGCCCATCAGCGGATCGACGCGGCGCGCGGCATCGGCAACGTATTCCAGCACCCAGTGTTTCGTCTTGGCGGTGCCCGACTGCATGGCGTTGCGGGCGGGCTTGTAGATGCGGGCGGGCATGGGCAAATCTCCTGAAATCAGAAATGTTATCCCAAAATCCGTTTGCCGCGGCAAGGGTCCAATTGCCGCGAATTGCCGACAGTCCCCGCGGCCCGGCTGGTGCCTCCCGCCCGGCGGCTCCGGGGGTCTGGGGGCGTCCCCCAGGGGCTGCGTGCCCTGAACGCAAACTGCCCGGCGTGAGCGGCAGCGAACACCGTTCAACACCCCTTTGCTAATGACACTCCCTGTCAGCATCTCCGGTAAATCCGGTGACCGGGCTTGAAGTGGCGCGCGGAACAATCAAATGTGGCGCAAAGGAGTCACCCATGCCCTATGCCCACTCCGACAAGACCGACGTCCAGATGCACGCCGCCGCGCCGGATGTGCGCATGCGCGACAAGCTGGAGGGCGGCAAGCGGTTCGAAATGGTCACCGAGTTCGAGCCGGCAGGCGATCAGCCCACGGCGATTGCAGAACTGTCCCACGGCGTGAACGAGGGCGAACAGGATCAGGTTCTGCTGGGCGCGACCGGCACCGGCAAGACCTACACCATGGCCAAGGTGATCGAGCAAACCCAGCGGCCAGCAATCATCTTGGCCCCCAACAAGACTCTCGCCGCTCAGCTTTACGGGGAATTCAAGGGGTTTTTTCCCCATAACGCGGTCGAATATTTCGTCAGCTACTACGACTATTACCAGCCCGAGGCCTATGTGCCGCGCTCGGACACCTATATCGAGAAGGAATCCCAGATCAACGAACAGATCGACCGGATGCGCCACTCGGCCACCCGCGCGCTACTGGAGCGTGACGACGTTATCATCGTGGCCTCGGTCTCCTGCATCTACGGTATCGGGTCGGTCGAAACCTACGGCGCGATGACGCAGGATCTGAAGGTCGGGCACGACTATGACCAGCGCAAGGTGATGGCCGATCTGGTGGCGCAACAGTACCGGCGCAACGATCAGGCGTTTCAGCGCGGGTCGTTCCGCGTGCGCGGCGACAGTCTGGAAATTTTTCCCGCCCACCTCGAGGATCGCGCGTGGAAGTTGAGCTTCTTCGGAGAAGAGCTTGAATCGATTACCGAATTCGACCCGTTAACCGGTGAAAAGACCGACACGTTCGACCAGATCCGCGTCTATGCCAATTCCCACTACGTGACGCCGAAACCGACCATGCAGCAGGCGATCATCGGCATCAAGAAAGAGTTGAGGGTCCGGCTGGATCAGCTTGTTTCCGACGGTAAACTGCTCGAAGCGCAGCGGCTGGAACAACGCACGAATTTCGATCTCGAGATGCTCGAAGCCACCGGCGTCTGCAACGGGATCGAGAACTATTCGCGTTACCTGACCGGCCGCGCCCCCGGTGAGCCGCCCCCGACCCTGTTCGAGTTTATCCCCGACAACGCCATCGTCTTTGCCGACGAATCCCATGTCTCGGTACCCCAGATCGGCGGCATGTACCGGGGCGACTATCGCCGCAAGTTCACCCTGGCCGAACACGGGTTCCGCCTGCCGTCTTGCATGGATAACCGTCCTTTGAAGTTCGAGGAATGGGACGCCATGCGCCCGCAATCGGTCTTTGTCTCGGCCACCCCCGCCAAGTGGGAGATCGAACAGACCGGCGGCGTCTTCACCGAACAGGTGATCCGCCCCACCGGGCTCTTGGATCCGCAGGTGGAAATCCGGCCCGTGGACATGCAGGTCGACGATCTGCTCGATGAGGTGCGGCAGGTCGCCGACAAGGGTTATCGCACCCTGGTCACCACGCTCACCAAGCGCATGGCCGAGGATCTGACCGAATACATGCACGAACAGGGCATCCGCGTGCGCTACATGCATTCCGACATCGATACCATTGAAAGAATTGAGATTCTTCGTGACCTGCGGTTGGGCGCCTTTGATGTGCTGGTGGGCATCAACCTGCTGCGCGAAGGGCTCGACATCCCCGAATGCGGGCTGGTGGCGATCCTCGATGCGGACAAGGAGGGCTTCCTGCGCTCCGAGACCTCGCTGATCCAGACCATCGGCCGCGCCGCGCGCAATGCCGAGGGCCGGGTGATCATGTATGCCGACCGGATCACCGGTTCGATGGAACGCGCGCTGTCGGAAACCGATCGCCGCCGCGCCAAGCAGATCGCCTATAACGAGGCAAACAACATCACACCCGAGACCGTCAAGAAGAATGTCGAGGATATCCTGGCCGGGCTCTACAAGGGCGACGTGGACATGAACCGCGTCACCGCCAAAATCGACAAGCCGATGCACGGCGCCAACCTGCAGGCCCACCTGGACGGGCTGCGCGGCGACATGCGCAAGGCGGCCGAGAACCTGGAATTCGAAGAGGCCGCCCGCCTGCGCGACGAGATCAAACGCCTGGAGGCGGTCGACCTTGCCGTCGCCGACGACCCCCTGGCCCGCCAATCCGCCATCGAAGCGGCCTCCGGCCCGTCCGGCAAGGGCCGCTCAACGGCGGGACGGCCAGGGCAGCGGGGCGGGAATGTAAAACGAAGAAAGAAGTGATAACCATCGCTGACGGGAGAGAGTCGGTCCAATTGTATACGAGCCGTCACCGAGGGAATTCTGGGAAGCACCATCCAAAATCAAGAGCATGGGCGTCTCAAGACGAATTTAAGCAGACCTCAATTCCATCTACAGCGTGAAAACACCGGGTTTAACTTCATAGGTGCGTGCGTACCTGGCTGGAAAGCTAAGCTCTGTTGCCTCGATAAGCGATGCTGCTAGTAATGGGATCGAACAGGGGTAGAGGTTATTGAAAATGCGAAGGATTTTTATCAGCCATTCGTCCGAAGACGCGGCGCTTGCGGTACATCTTGCAGGCTATCTTGAGCGTCGCGGAATTGGATGCTGGTTTACGCCCAGAGATGTGGATCCTGCAAAAGATTGGGATCAAGCGATCCTTGAGGCCATCGAAGGGTGTTCTGCAATGCTTCTGCTTTTCAGCGGTAAGGCCGACGGCAGCCGGCATGTGCGGAGAGAGGTGCACTTAGCAGACAATGCCAAGAAATTCTTGCTAACCCTCCGGATCGAGGACGTCCAGCCGGATAAGCTCTCTTACTTCGTGAATCTAAGTCAGTGGATTGACTGGATGGACCGGCGTGATGAGGCGTTGGAACGGGTCTATGATACTCTAAGGAACCTTGTGGACGGGGCATCGTCTGAATTTCAGCCGTTAGGCACAAAGAGGGCTCAAACCGTCTCAATTCCCGATGGGCAGAAGCTCTGGCTTAGGCCAAGCTCACGGGAGTTTGTGCCAGCGCCACCCGTTCCGCGGGAAAAACGGGTTCTCACCTCGAACACGGATAGCAAAAACGCGGTCGGGTATCTGCGCATGAGGGCCGTCAACAATGGTCGATATGACACGTACCACGAAATCATCCGTCAGGACGGCAGCACCTATGGTTATTTTACTGAGGGTTTTTCGCAAGTCGCTTACACTTACGGATTTGTCAGCCCCAAGAACGATAACTGTATTTTCGTGCTAAACCATCGTTTTCGAGCGACCGAGTCTACGCTCTCGATTCTGAGGCGGACAGGATGGGTCTGGACCAAACTAGGCGCAGCGAAGTTCGGCGTTGCGGATCGCCATTCTCTCGCTTTCGAAGTTTCTGATGGAGAGATTACGCACTTCAGCTTCCGTGGACATCACAATCATGACCTCTTTTGCATGAATGGTGGAGGGTTCTTTCTTTTCAACACGATAAGGAATGAATTTTATTCCAATGTCAGGTTCGGCCCCTACAGTATCTACGATACAGGTCGAGCGCTGTCTCCCAAAGCGCCCCTTGTTGCGGTGGCGATCTCCGAATTCGAAAGAAAAGGATCACTGGATGATCGGGAAATCTACCGATCGACAATTCAAATTTACCACATTGAAACAGGTGAGCGGATGATGGTATTTCAACTCCCTGGTGACGAGTTCGAAAACTGGAAAATTGCGTTTAGCGCGGATGGGAAGATGCTAAGAGCCGCGCTCAACGGCGAGGAGCACCTCTTCGATCTCGTCGAGGTCGGATGATAGCAATCGTAGGGTTCGTATTCACACGCATCTGCCCGTCATACCCGGGCCAGCGCCGACCCGCGGGGTGGCGCTTACTATATTCGTTCGGGGCAGTTTATCCCACCAAACACATCCTCGCGCTGACTGAGGCACGAACCTTGCCAAAGCGCCGCCCCGGTGCATCGGAGGAGAGCCAATCTTGGCTGGCACGCTTTTTGCGTGACGGGACCGGCAGGCTGGTTCTTCATTTACCGATTGGAGCGGAAACGTGAACAATCGAGGGCGGTCGCGGCGATTGTTTCCGTTTTACACGTTAATTGCACGCGGGGGTTGACCACCTCTTACTGTTTAAAGCTTGCCTGAGAAGGCGCCAGTTTCCTAAAAATATAGTGTTCGCAAGTTTTTTTATAACCAGTGATAAAGGGGGGTAATACTCGTGTTATTCAGATCACTCAAACTCGCCGCGGCGATGGCCCTTGGCCTGTGCGCAGTATCGGCCCATGCGGCCACCTTCACCTACAGTCTCGGAGACCATCCGGACGGGGCGAAAACACCGACCTACGAATATGGTCTGCGTCTTGACTACTATCAGCGTTTCTTCTCGTTCGAAAACGGCGCTTCGTCGCAGCTGACCTATGACGATGTTGCCGGAACCGCCACGATCTCCGGGACGATGCGCGAAAGTCTGGGCAACGGTGTGTTCGGCGCACTTTGGAACGTCGTTTACACCATGACCGGCCTGACCGACATGGGCGGCGGCACCTTCGTCGACACAGTCGGAAACGGCTCGGGCTCGATCAGCAGCGGGATGACCTCGCTGGCCTTGGGCGCAAAGTCGAACGGCACGCACTATTTCGTCTTCAAGAATGACGGGCACCGGCTGCCGGGCAACCCAGGTACCGGCCTTGTCGGTCGCGGTTGGGTCGATCCCAAACCGGGATTGGGCGGCGCGAACGACTTCCTGTTCACCGCCAAGCGTGATCCGGGCGGTGGCGGCGTCATTCCGCTTCCGGCGGCGGCATGGATGCTGCTATCGGGCGTTGCGGGGCTGGGCGTGCTGTCGCGCCGTCGCCGTCGCAGCTGACCTGATCCGACTTGAAACTCCGGGGCGTGGCAAATTCCTTGCCGCGCCCTTTTTCGTCCTTCTGCCCGATGCGGCCTGCGCGGCCACCGCGAAACCGCGATGCCAGTCAGGAGAAGCGCCTGCGCAAGGCGACGTTCAGCGCTTCGATCACCACCACCATCACGATAATGGCCAGGGTGACGCTGGCGGCCTTGTCATATTGGAAACTGCGCACGTAGGTCTGGATATAAAACCCGATCCCCCCTGCCCCGACAACGCCCAGGACGAGTGACTCGCGCAGGTTCAGCTCGAACCGGAAGATCGTGTCGCGGGCCACGACCGGGGCCATTTGCGGCCAGATCGCGTGACGCAGACGCAAGAGCAGCCCGGCACCGGCGCTTTCCAGCGCGTCGACAGGCGCGCGGGCCACGCCGTCGATCGCCTCGGCATAGAACTTGGCCAACATGCCCGTCGCGTGGAAGGCCACCGCGATGATGCCCGGGAGCGGGCCAAGGCCCACCGCGCCCACCATCAGCATGGCCACCAGGATCAGCGGAATTGCCCGCACCAGCGCCAGCAACGTGCGGATGGGGCGATGAATGAAACCCGGCATCAGGGTTTCCGCCGCCAGCACACCCAGGGGAACCGACAGGATCACCGCCCCCAGGGTGCCCAGAATGGCGATCCGCAAGGTTTCGGCGCTACCCTTGATGATCTCATCCATGACCTCGGGCGATGGCGGCCACATCCGGCCCAGAAACTCGGCGATGCGCGGTCCGGAACTCAACAGGCGCGCCGGGTCGACCTGGGTCGACAGCATCGCCCACAGCACCGCACCGGCAATCAGCAGGGTCAGGGTAAATCCCCCGGCTTCGCGCGGGCGCATCAGCAGACCACCCTGAGGCCGGGCTTGGGCGGCGGCGCATCGCCCGACGAACCCTCGTGATAGATCCGGGCAATGTCCTGCTGCGTGACATTCGCCGAGGGGCGGTCAAACTGCACCTTGCCGTCGCGCAGCCCGATCACCCGGTCCGCATGGCGCATCGCCAGGTCGGGCTGGTGCGAGGAGAACACGGTGGTTGCACCGCGGGCGCGCGCGGCGCTGGTGATCAGGCCCAGGATGTCATCGGCGCGGGCCGGGTCAAGGTTGCTCACCGGTTCATCGGCAAGGATCAGCTGCGGTTCCTGCGCCAGGCACCGGGCGATGGCGACACGCTGCCGCTGGCCGCCGCTCAGGCTGTCGACGCGGCGATGCGCCAGATCGGCGATCCCGGCTTCGCTCATCGCGCGATAGGCGGCGGCGCGGTCCTCGGCCGAATGGCGGCCGAAGAGGCCGGCAAGCACCGGCATCCGGCCCAGACGGCCGTTGAGCACGTTGCGCTCGACGCTGCTGCGTTCAACCAGGGCGAATTCCTGAAAAATGAAGCCGGTGTCAACGCGGGCAGACAGGGCTGGTGCCTGGTCCGGGGACAGTGAACGCCCCAGCACGCTGGCCTGCCCGCGCCAGCCACGCAACCGGCCATCGCAAAGCGTCAGCAGCGTGGTCTTGCCGGCACCCGACGCGCCCAGAAGGGCGACGGACTCGCCCGGGCTGATGGTCAGCGAAAGCCCCGACAGCGCCGGTTGGCCCGCGTCAGATCCGCTATGGCGCAGCGTCAGGTCGGATATGTCAATGGCAGCCGTCAATTCAACAGGCCAAAGCTTTGCGCCATGTCGCGCACGCCGTCATAGGCGGCGCTGTCGGCGCGGACATACCCATCGGGACCATAGAGATAGGCCAGCTTGCCCCGGTGTTCCGGCTGGTTCAACGTCATCATCGTCGCAACGAATTTCTCGGTCAGCGCCGGATCCAGACCGGGCCGGGCGATCACCACATGGCTTGGGATGGCGGGGCTTTCGGCGATCCATGTGACCTCGGCCTGCTGTTCGGGCGTCAGCAGCAAATCGGCATACTGGCTGGCGCCCGCGGCATCCACCAGCCCCTGCGCCATTGCCTGCATCGCCTGCTGATAGCCGCCGGCAAAGAAAACGCGCGAGAAGAACTCCTCGGCCTGAGCCGGCCCCGCGATCAGCCCGGCCTTTTCGAATTCGGCCAGCGGGAACATGTAGCCCGATTCCGATATCGGATCGGCAAAGGCGATGTCGCGGCCCTTGAGGTCTGCAAGGGTCTCGATTCCGCTGTCCTTGCGAACGAAGATGCGGCCCGTATAGCTGGGCGCACCGCGATAGACCTCGGACAGCAGCGGCACGGCGCCGATTTCCTTTTCGGCCAGCACGAAGGGCAACCCGCCCATGAAGGATATATCGGCATCGCCATTGCGCAACGCCTCGACCGCGGCGGCGTGATCGAAGGTTACGAAACCCTCGACCGGGATGCCGATTTCGCCGGACAGCCAGGTGGTGATCACCTCGATATCGCCCAGTAGCTTCTCGGGATTTTCCTGGGGGATGAAGGCGAGCTTCAGGGATTGATCCTGCGCCAGAGCGGGCGTGGCAAGCGCGCAGGCAGCAAGGCTTAGAAAGTGGCGGCGGCGCATCATCAATAGACCCTTTCGTCGATCTCGGTGGCGGTGGCTTTGAAATCTGCCCAATGGACATCGGCAGCTTCCCAGTCATCGGCCCGCACGGCCTCGCCCACGGCTTCCAGCAGTTCTGCCATGCGATAGATGCCGGGGCGCTCGGCCAGGTTCGACATCGTGCTGGCATCCGCCGCCAGATCGGCAGCAACCGTATCGGTCAGGACCAGGATATGGTGGCTGTCGCGCGCGGGCAGCAGCGTGTCGAGGGTGGAGGCGAATGTGGTCAGCTCGTCAAAGGCCAGCCGGAACGGCGTCTTGCGGTCATCGAACGCCTCATAGGGTTCATCCGCGGCCCCCACGGTTTCCAGATAAGCCGTCAGGTCGGCGCGCTCGGCCTCGCTTAGCCCCAGCCCCCTGGTGCTGTCGAACCAGTCAACGACCGACGCCAGCGTGGGCAGAGAACCGTCGTGGAAATAGGGCGCGTTATAGGCGATGCTGAGCAATGTCGGCGTGTCGAAGGCCCCGGCCCGCGCGCCATCGTAGGCCGGGTCGGCCGAACCGATATCATGCGCCTTGCGGTCCAGGAAATTGGCCGAGGGGATGTGGCAGGACGCGCAGGATTGCCCGTCCATCTGGGCGAAGGGGCGATTGAAGATCTCTTCACCGCGCCGCGCCGCCTCGGGCGCCAGATCGGTCAGCTCTCCCTGGGCGGTCAGCATCGAGTTGGGCAGGAAGTCAAACTCCTGCATATAGGCCACCAGCGCATCGAGCATGAAGGGCGTGGGCTCGGCCCCGCCGAATTCATTGACGATCACGTTGCGGGTGAAGTCACGCAGGCTGGCAAAGCGGCCGTCACGCCCGTAGGGCCCGGTGAAGCGCAGTCCGCGCAGCGAAGGCACGTCCAGCGGATCGTCGCGGCGGTCGTTGAATATCGGGTTGAAGAACGCACCGTCCACGTCGATCGCACCGGGTTGATGGCTGGCACCGGGGATAAACAGACGGTTATTGATGTCCGAGCGGTTGTGGCAGGTCGAGCAGGCGATACCAAGATCGCTGGCGGGGCTGCCAAAGATTTCGGCACTGTCGAACAGCATGTCGCCATAGGCGATCAGCGGCAGGTCTTTCTCGTCAATCCCCTGTTCCTCGAATTTCAGCACCAGGCGCGGCAGCGGATCCTGGTCGAAGATGTCGCTGCCCGGCGGCAATGCGGGCGTCAGCGCCACAGTCCGGCCGCTGCGAAGAACGGTTTCGGGAATTGCGGTCAATTTGGTACGCGGGGCGAAGGCATCAACAAGGTAGTTGGCCGCCAGGTAGTTCGAGATTACCGCGCGCGCGGCAGACATCGTATCGCGGTCACTGTCAATCGTCCCCGCGCCCAATACGCCGGACGACCCCGTCGCGCTGCTAAGCTCCAGCCAGGCGCGACCGATCATGAGCGCTGCTTCCGGGTCGGCAGCTTGCAGGTGATCGGCGAAAGCGCGGTAAAGCTCCTGCCCTTCGGTGATGGCCGCCTGCGCGGTAGCGGGGCTGTCGGCGGCAAGCGCACGGTTCAGTTCCTCGTCGATCCGCGCCGCGATCAGCCGGGTCGCCGCGGCGAAAACGGCGTCGCGATCCTTGGCGGCCAGGGCATTTTCCAAGGCGGCGGCGTCCACCGCGCTCTTGTCCGCCAGACGTTCCAGCGCACCGGTGCCGAACTGCGATCCGCGATAGGGTTCATCCCAGGCTTTCGCCATCTCATCCCACGGTACCGGAACCAGGTTTCCCAGGAACAATGTCAGCCGGTAGGCCGCCGCTTCGGGCAGCCACGGCGCCTCTTTCGCCGCCGTTGCATGCGCCATCTGACCGGCAAGAGCCACCGGAACCAGAATCAGCGTCAGACAGAACAGGTAGGTTTTCCTCAACCGCGAAAGGGTTTTCATGGAGATGTCTCTTGTAAAGTTAGCCTTGGCTAAATTATCTAGCATCGGATAATGAGTTGTCAATCACTCATGAATGTTACTATGGTACAAACATGACCGAAAACGCGTCACATCTGCGTGGGCAAACCCCGCCCGAGGACCGCACCGTCGACGCGCAGGCCGATGGGTTCGCACGCGTGCGCCAGGCCCATGAAAGCGAGATGGCCGAAGATTACGTTGAGTTGATCGCCGAGCTGATCGAGGCCACCGGCGAGGCGCGGCCCGTGGATATGGCCGAGCGGCTGGGGGTCAAGCCACCCACCGTGACCAAGAACCTGACCCGCCTTACCCGGGAAGGTCTGGTCCGGCGCGAACGCTACCGGTCGATCTTTCTGACCGAAGCGGGTGAAGAACTGGCACAGGCGTGCCGCGCACGACACCAGACGGTGCTGTCTTTCCTGATGGCTCTTGGTATCGACGAAGAGGTGGCGGCGCGTGACGCCGAAGGCATCGAGCACCATGTCAGCAGCGCCACCCTGCGCGCTTTCGAAGCGTTTCTGCGCAAAACGGGCTGAGCGGTTCGGTCAGATCACCGCATGTTCGACAATCGGCCTGTTCTGGGCGAACCGGTCATAGTTGAACGGCGTCAGGTCCAGCGCCCGGTAGCCGCCATAGGTCAGCCACTCGGCGGTGCCCCGTCCCATCGCCGGTGCCTGTTGCAGCCCATGGCCCGAAAAACCGTTGAGAAAGATGAAGTTCCCGACCTCGTCATGCGGCCCCATGATGGCGTTGTGATCCACCGTATTCATCGCGTAATGGCCCACCCAGGTGTTCTGTAGCCTGATCGCCTCGAACTGGGGGATGCGGGTGGCGACAATCGGCCACGCCTCGTTTTCCCACAGGCTGTGATCCACTGCGAAATCATCGTAATCCACCGCCGGATCAGGCCCGAAATGCGCCCCCACCTGATAGGTCCCGCCGCCGTTCTCGCGCACGTGCAGGCCGGACGGGTCGATGGTCAGCGGCAGGTCACGGTCCAACGGTTTTTCAGCCTTGAATATCCATGAATACCGCTTGCGCGGCTCGACCGGCAGGTCAATCCCGGCCATCCGTGCGGTCCGGTCCGCACGCGGGCCCGAGGCGTTGACAACCTGACCACAGGCGATCTCTCTGCCCGATTTCAGCGTCACCTTTTCAACGCGGTTGCCCCCCTTGTTGCGGGTCATGGCCACAACCTCGTCCTCGACATATTCAACGCCGCGGTCGCGCGAGGCCCGGCGCAGCGCATCGAACATCGCGGTTGCGTCGAAATAGCCCTCATCCTTCGTGTTGATCGAACCCAGAACGATATCATCCACCGCGTAGAACGGGTATTCCCGGGCGATCTGGTCCGGTGACAGCAGGCGCGTTGCGGCCCCGGCGGCGCGCTGCATGTCACAATCAGCACGCAGCCGGTCGGCAAAGGCCTGGGTATCGGCCAGATACATGTAGCCGAAGGACCGGATTGCCAGCTGCGGGATGCGGTCATCGCCCCCCAGGTGCCGGCGCAGGTTCTTGACGAAATCGGCGGCAAACTGGGCGATCCGCACATTCAGCTCGGTCGAGAACTGCTGCCGCATGCAGGAGGTCGTCGTCATGGTCGAGGTATCGCGGTAGCTGGCATCGCGTTCGACCACCAGAACCCGCCCGTCGAAATCGGGATTATCCGCCAGGAACCAGGCGGTCGAGGCACCCATGATCGCCCCGCCGATTATCACCACATCATAGGAGTCTCGGCTGGAGCATGTGGCAAATCCCGGTGTCATTTTCGTTCCTTGGACCAAGGTTGCTGAATAGGGGCATCCCCTGCCCGACACATCAATCCCCAGACTACCGGCCTGTCAACCGCTGTCGCGTTCGGCCGATGCGCCCCGGGCCTGATTGGCACCCTCTGCGGCCCGGTGCAGGCTGTCTGCGATCAGGGCCGGGACCGCATCAAACGTGCCGATCGGATCCAGAAACGGGCCTGCAAATCTTGCCGCGGCCAATGCCTCGGTAATGTCTTCCTTCACATGGCCGCCATAGGCCGCAAAGAACGGCAGACATATCGCCTGACTGGGGGCGGCCATCGCCACATCGGCAAAGAACGGTGCCTCTTCGACATAGCCGGTTGTTACATGCGCAAAGCTGATCCGTTGCCGCAACCGGTCAACGAAGGCCTCGGTCGCCTGTTTCGATTTCGGGCTGCGGCCCGACCCGTGCGACGCCACCAGAAGGTTGGTCTGGGCGGCGTGCCAGCCGCGCTCCTGCAGTTCGTCCAGCAGAATGTCGGCGACAAGATCCGGCAGCGCAGGCTCAGCCCCCAGCGGTGGCAGGATGTGGGCCGCGGCACCGCCAAGCCGCTTCGGCAGCGCAGAGCGGACGAACCAGCCGTCGGTCATGAAAAGCGGGTAGATAAATGGCGTATCGCCCGCCCGCGCCAACGCGGCCTCCAATGCGCCGTCGGCGGCCAATGTCGCGCTGTCCACTTGCCAGTCCGGCAACAGCCCGGCCACCCGGCCGGCAAGCGCCGCCAGGTCGTCCTCGGCCGGTTGCGGATCGGACGGCTGCCCGTGGCTGACGATGATGACGGAAGGTCCGGTGGCGAACATCAGGCCGAAAATGCCGCTGCGTATTCGGCCGGAAGGGTGAATTCCTCCAGCACTCTCGCGCGGCCCTCAGCAGACATTTTCCGCGCCGTTTTTTGCACGATCCGCAGAATTTTCTCGGGGCTGTGCTTGGCCGCGAAGGGCTCGAAATACCACTTGAGAAAAGTGAAACAGATGATGTCTTCAAGCGCCTGCACCTCGGGGTCGCGCTTGATGCCTTCCTTGCGCAGCATCCGTCCGGCGGCCGCGATCTGATCTTCGGCATAACCCGCGTCCCGCATGATCCCGCCCACGCGTTCGGCATGGTGTTTGGCCAGGTCACGGCGCCATTCCAGATAGCCCTGCCGGCCCTCGGGATAGACCGTCCGCCGGAGGATCCAGCGTTCGATATGCTGCCCTCGCGCGGCAATCCGCAGCGGTTCTTCCGCATCGGGAAACAGCCGCTCCTGCTCGGCGCTCATGCGCTGCCCGTAGAGCAGCGCATCGGGCGCACCCTCGGTGGCGACAGGATCCTGCGCATTGGCTGCGTCAATCGCGGCGAAAACGGTTTCAAGAGGGGTCATGGGCATCCGGTCCGTTTGTCAGTGTATTCCACCTGCTCATAGAGACGCAGTGGCGGGCCCGCGTCAAACAGCTTGTACCTACTTGGCCCGCCATGTTCCCAGCCAGCGTTTGAATCGCGACTGGCGCTCGGAAATGCTGTCACCGGCATTATCCAGCCCCTGTTGGATATCATCCATCACCGGGTCGATCCGCGCGGCGCGGAAACGCCGCCAGCGGCGCCAGACCGCAAGGCAAAGCGCCAGGAACGCGACCAGGATGATGATGTTCAGCCACGGGACGCCGGTGCCGGCATCCGGCCCCGATACCTGCCGCACGCCCACCGCGTTGGGAAAGATCGACAGGAATTCGTTGCGCCAGCCGTAATGCTTGATCGCCACCCATTTCGGCGCTTCGGCGGAGGATTTCAGATCCGCCGCCTCGGCCTGCAGGTTCGAGGTGTCGAACTTGAAATAGGGCGGCCAGCTCCACCCGGTATCCTCGTTGCGGTAGACCATGATGCGGCCATTGGCGCGCCGGGTCTGGATGAAAAAGACATCGCGGTTGACCGTGGTCTGGTCAGCCCCCACATCCGGGCTGGCCCAGAAGATCGAGTTCTCGCCAAAGTCGATCCGTTTCTCATAGGTGTCGGTGATCCGCGCCACGTCGTTCTGCGGCAGCGTGTAGTGAAAGAATGCCGCCACGAAGACCCAGAAGACGGTCCAGAAGGCCCATTTCAGATATGTCATTGCCGCCCTTTCAGTGGAAATTCGTTAGGTAGATGATCAGCGCCACGACACAGATCGGCACCACATAGACCCCCAGGATCAGCTTGCGGCGGAGCGATCCGTCATATTCCGCCAGCCCCTTCTCGACATAGCTCTCCAGGTCGCCCGGGCGGCCCTCCTCCTCCCACCAGGTTTTCAGCTTGCTGCGGCGCACGGAACGGGAATAGAGCGACAGCGACACGTAGATCACCGTCAGAACGACGAAACCGATCACCATCAGACGGGCCAGAGCCACCATCGCTTACCTCCTTACCGCGCCCCAGGGGCCAACGCGCGCGATCACGTCATCGGCCTGCATCGGATCCTCGTGCCCGAACAGCGCCTTGCGGGTACCCACCTTATCCATCTGGTATTCACTCACCAGAAATTCGACCACGAACGCCTTTTTTTCTTCGCTCCACGTGGCGTATCGGTCATAGAAAAGCGGTTTGTGGCAGATGAACAGCTGGCGGATATCCTTGGGCGCCAGCTCGCTCAACAGCATGTTGACAAGGTCGGCATCCGGGTGGTTGGCGGCGCGCAACGTGTAGAAATAGGCCGGGCTGTCCGAGGCGATGCGCGGCCAGGGCCCGCCATTTTCGGCCCAGTTCAGAAGTGCCGCCAGCACGTGAAATTCCTCGGGCAGATCCTGCGCGTGCTGGCGCGCCAGCCGCCGCATGTCGGTGCGCGACCGGCCCTGCAGCACGATGCCCTGCCCGGCCAGCGCATCGACCAGGATGAAATCCATCTTTTGCCGCAGGATCGCGCCCGCGTCGATGCCGCGCGCCTTGGCGATGGGTTCGACAAGATCGTTGTAATCCAGGAACTTGGCAATCTGGTTGCGCTGCTGCATCCCAAAGACATACCTGATCGGCAAATCGCCGAAATCCGCCCCGGCCCCGTTGGTCATCAGCGCCGGGTGATCGACCTCCTGAAAAAGATACGTGCCACCGAAATGCGCCGTCCAGTAATTGCGCTGCTCGAAACTCATCTGCTTGAGGTCGATCGGGTTGCGCACCAGATCGCCGGTCTCACCGGCCAGCGCGATCATCTCGGCAATCAGCACATCGTCGAACCAGGCATCGTCCTCGTTCAGGAAGCGGCTGACTTTCTCGTCCAACTGATCCGCCTGTTTCAGCGCGCCGCCCACCGTGTCCGCCTCGATGGTGATCCGGCGGATATCGAAAAGCCGCGCGGGCGTGGACATGTCATAGACCGAATTCACCAATTCGCCCGCCACCGCGTCGCGGGCGGTCAGGGCAAAAAGCGCCGGTTCGTTTTCCTCGATGAACTGCCGCAGGATGCCATGCGCGGTCGAAAATTTCATATCCAACAGCGGCGCGTGTTTCTGCTCGGTCGTCAGCAGGATGAACTGCCGGTTGACCCCCGCATGGTTGAGGTAGAGCGGATCGCCCAGCTCGTGCCCAACTTCCGGCGAAAACCCTGAGATATCAATGTAGAAATCCGTCAGCGAGGTCGTCTTGCCCGTCAGATGCGTCAGCGCCCGATTATACCGCGCCACCAGCGCGGGCGAGGCCACATGCACCAGATTGCCAAACATCAGGCCGGACTTGATGAGGCGTTTCATTGCGCGGCCTCCTTCATGCGCGTGAGCTCCGCCATCAGCGCTGCGCGATCATAACCGCGGAACCAGTCGGCGGTGTCGCGGCGGGTCTCGACACGCTCGTGGTTCAATGCAGCGGCGAATTTGCCGTTGCCGTCGGTGGTGAAGATATAGGGCAGCCAGTTGCCATAGCCCTCGGTCGCCCCTGCGGCCTCGAGCACGTCCCATCCGTCCGTGGCGTAGCGGCTGTCGATATGAACCAGCACGAAATTCTCAGCCACGAACCCGGCCAGTTCGGCGGCCGGGCCTGCGGGATCGCTCTCGGCGCGTTCAAAGATCGTGGCGCTGTAGCGTTCCTCGTCCGCCTCGTCGGAATAGGGATGGATGAAGGTGCCATGTTCGCCGGTCACATAGGCGTGGAACACATGGCACCAGATGCACCACTCGGCCCCGTAGGAGACCAGAAGAGTCTTCCCCTGCCCCCGCGCCGCGCGCAGTGCCTTTTCGAAGATCGGCGCCTGCGCGTGGCATTCATCATAAAGCTTCGCCTTCCCGCCCCGGCAGCCGTGGATGGGGGTTTGCGGGAGGATTGTAACGGACTCAGCTGCGCTTGTCTGGAGCGGGGCCAACAAGAGAATCGTAGACAGTAGTGCGATCCACACCCCGCACAGGTATTTGCGACAGGCAGGGGGACAAACCAAACGATGAGCCCGGCGCGAGGGAGGGGGCGGAACGCGACCGCTTTCGAACCAATGGTTCGCCTTCGGCGAAACGAGGACGGGTCGAGCTCGTCGCGGTTGCGCCGCTGAAGCTACAAGTTTTTTCGCACCACTTCGAAGCACTTCGTGAATCAGGTCAGAAAAGCTGTGGTTGTTCATTCGGCTCGCCTTTGACGTGACAAGCGCGCGCGCCCGAGTTTAAACCCCCAAACGGATGCCATTATGGAAGCTAACAGCAACACCAAGTTCAAGGGTCCCGTCACACCCAGCCACAGCCCGACAAAGAAGATCGCCGCTCCTACGTATTCTCCAGCCGGCAAGGCCGATACTTCCGGGCCTCCCAAAAACCAATATAAGCCACCGTAAACGAAAAAGGATCCGAAAATGCTCACAATAAATCCGCCGAGCACCGTCCCCCACATTGGTTCGCCATGTTTTAGTCCACCTTGAACACCAACCAAGAAGGAAACCCCAAAAAAGGTCACCAACAAAACAAAAAAGAAGAAATAGATATTCACCCCTTCCCCTCCAGATACCGCCGCTTTGCCTCTTCCATCCGGCCCATTTCGCGCACGGCGTTTTCAATCGCGACCTCGTCGGATTTGTCGGCATAGCGGAACTCGGAGTCGGCGTAGCGGTTGATTTCCTGCAGAACCATTTCCACCGTAATCGGCTGACGCAGGTCTTCGATCATCGCCTTTTTCTCGTCATAGGATTTGAACAGGAAGAGGTCAGGCTTTTCCATCCATTCATCGGGCAGTTCGAAATCCATCGCGCGGACCTTGACCGCGTCGGTGATGTTCTTGATCGCCCGGCCGGTAAAACGCGCATCGGCCTCCTGAATGCCCTTCAGGTAGGTGCCGAGCTTGGCGATGGTGTCGAGCTTGCCCAGCTCCTTGTCGACCCTCTCGAACACGGCAATCAACCCGTCCTCATGCGGGCGGGAATGGCTTTCGAACGAGGCCGCCACCGCTTTCTTGATCTCCTGCGCGGCGTAAAGCTCGTGTTCGCCCAGGGGAATGTCGTGGTTCTTGCCCATGAGCAGCGCGAGGATGTCGATGTAATCCTCGCGGGTGATCGGCCCGTCGACGAGGAACCGGGCGCCGGCCCGCTGGCGCAGGGCATCGTCCACGTTCTCGGGATAGTTCGAGAACATGCCAAACGTGCAGTTGCCGCGCACGACCGTGTTGGCGCCGGCAAAGCTTTCCATCAGCACCGCGGTGATCTCCAGCTGGCCCGCGCTCGACTGCCGGTCGCCGCGTTTGCCGGCCAGCTGGTCGATATCGTCGATCGTGCCGAATCCGATCACCGTGGGGTCGATCACGGTGTTGATGAAGGCCTTGGCGTTCTGCGCCGATTTGCCCTGATAGCTGTCGATGCTTTCGGTGCTCAGGTTCTGATAGCGGAAAGGGTAGCCCGCGTTCTGGCAATAGCCCTGGATCAGCCCCGCCATCATCTGGATCAGCGTGGTCTTGCCCGTCCCCGGCTTGCCATCCCCCATGAAGGTAAAGATGAACCCGCCCAGTTCGGCGAACGGGTTCAGGCGGCGGTCGAAATCATAGGCCATCAGCATCTTGGACAGCTTCAGCGCCTGGTATTTGGCGATATGGTTGCCCACGACCTCATGCGGTTGCTTGAACGTCATGCTGAGGGTGGTGGATTTGCCCCGTGCCGTGGCCTCGAACCCGCGGATCGTCAGGTCATCCGCCGCCACCCGCCAGCTGGCCTGCACAAAGGGCTCCAGCCGGGCCGTGTTCTGGGCGCGCAGCGCGATCTTTTCCATCAGCTGCTCGGCAAAGGCGGTCACGGTGGCCACCAGGCGGGCGTCATCCGTGCCGTGGCTGGCAATGTCCTGGTCAATCTCCCACAGGCATCCGTGCAGGGCCAGCTGCGCATTGTCGGTCAGCACCTCCTCGACCTCGCCCACTTCGACTGTCACCTCGCTGCCATGCGGCCCCAGGAGGAACGCGGTGGCATTGGCAAAGACATGGGAAACGGCCAGCGCCTCGGCCGCCATCGACTCGGAAAACTCGGTCTTGCACTCCGCAGGCAGCGACCCTGCCAGGTTGGCACGGCGCAGGTCGGCGAGGCCCGTCGCCTCGGCGTAATTCTCGCCCACCGCCAGGGCAATGGCCAGTGCCCGCCGCAGGACATGCATCACCGTCGCCTGCAAGGGCGAGATCAGCGGATCATCCCCATCCGCCGCGCCGATCCGCTCGATCAGGTGCACCCCCTCAGGCCGCGCGGTCGAACGGGTGACTAGCCCAGGCGTGGTGGTGCGGAACCGCCGCCGTGTTCCCAGCCCCGAGGAGCGTTCTTCGGCGGGCGCGTCCACCGGCCTGGCGATACGCGGCGTATGGTCGAACCCGTCCAGCATCGCCACCGCCGCATCGTAGTGCTTGGCGATGTCGCCCTCGCGCAGTTCCATCGTGTCCGCCGTCAAACTCATCGCTCAAACCTTTGCTTCATCTTGCTTCAAATACTCCCGCCGGAGGCGTCAATACCGCAGCACCCGGCCACCCGGGCTAACCACGTATTTGGTGACGCTGGCAAACCCCGGCGGATTGCGTTCGGCCAGCACCTGATAGGGGCGCTCTGGCAGGATGATGCTCCGCTCGGTCCTGCTGGCGCCGGTATCGACGCCCCGGCCGGAAAACGGATCGAGCGCAAAGACCTCGCGTTCGACCGAGCCGAACCAGCCCGAGCGTTCCTCGGTGACGCGTTCGCTTTCCAGCACCTCATCCGTCCAGGCCAGCGCCCAGTCCTGCCCTTCGGGCGCGCGGGCCTCGGCCAGCACGTCGTGAAGGGGGCCGGATTGCCGCGTGTAGGCATGGCTGTACATCGGGCCCAGATGCAGGCGCCGCAGTCGCTTTGGGTGGAGATGGTCGAACGCCTCGTCAAACCCCCTAGCGATGGTCAACAGCTTGAGCCCGCCCAGGGCCTGCCCCATCAGATGCGCCTGGACCTCGGGCCAGCGGCGCTGATCGCGGGCAAGCGGCGTGCGCCCATCATCTTCGACCTCCATCAGATACACGGTAGGCAGGTTGACCTGGCTGTCATAGACCGCCCAGTGGACCAGATAGCGGCGGCGGTCATCCAGCCCCTGAAGCCACAGGATTTGCGGATCGTTCTGTGCCCAGAAGAGGAAGCCGCGCTGCAATTCCTCGTAATAGAGCCGCTGCGACAGGGCAAATTGCAGACGGGTGGGGATTTCGCGTTCCGAGATGATCTGTTCGACCATCTGCTTCTTCAGCGCCCCGGCGCCCGGCATGTTCGACAGGTGCCTGTCGGCCTGCTGTGCGTCATTGGCCATGACCAGCAATTCGTTGAATACCGGAAAACCGCTTTCGACCCGATCCATCGCCATGGCGCTGGTTGCATGACCCGCATCGCGGCCTGACAACAGGTATTTCATGCTGAGCGCGCGGAAGGTGTAGCTAAGCCCCTGCACATAGGTGGTGAGGATTTCCACCTCGTCCCTGCTCAGATCCCCCGCCCCCTGCATCACCGCGGCGACACGAGTCAGATAGCCGGTGATCCGTTCGAATTTTTTGAAATAGCGGCGGCTTGCGAAAAGATCGGACAGGCCGGCATGGTCCTTTTTCAGGTCAATCTGCTCAGCTGCCACTGCTGTCGCCTCCCCCACCATTATGATGGCTGCCTTCGTAAAGCCCCGGCTGTGCCGCGCGCGCGGTCTCATCGCGAATCTCGGGCAGCACCTTGTCCCACGTTGCCCAGACCAATCCAGCGAGGCCACAGCCCCAGAGCAGCGCCCGCCAGACCCAATGCAGATCCATTTTTGTGCTCAAAACCGCCGCCAACAGGCACAGACCGGTTGCAAACCCAAGAAATCTCTTCAACCAGCGCTTATCCATATTGCGCCTCGCTACTGAGGGAAACCATTCGTAGGCCAGATAAACGCCTCAGGCAGTTGTCGAAAAGATTGGTCAGTCCGGTTTGGTCGCGCGTATATCTGGAGCTGCGCATATTATTTGCCTCGCCAATCACGCCACGTCACACAAACACCGTAGGCCACGAGTGGGATCAATAAGAAGACGCAAACAACCAGAAAGACCTCATTATACGCATCGCGGCCCCATTCTTCGATTGCAATGCGCTTCAGACCGAAGAGGACGGCAAGAACGCACAAGGCAACTGACGTTGTTTTGGCGCGTTTGTTCAATTACGCCCCATACAGGTTCTTGTCGTGTTTCTCGATGATCTGGGCAAAGCGGCGGGCAAAGCGTTCGTCGGCCTTGGCCTTGGCTTCCAGCACGTCGCGGGCAAAGACCATGTGGTCCTCATGCGCCTCCAGCATGTCGGCCATCTTCTTGTTGGTCGCAGCCCCGATTCCGGCCATGGCGGTCTGCGCCTCCTGATCGGTCTCGACGCCGATCTCGTTGATCCGGTGGGCCACATCCTGCTGTTGCGCGGTTTTCAGCGACTTGGTCAGCGCATCGTAGAGCACCACGCGCTGCTTGGTGTCGGTCTGCAGCTTGTTGATCAGCACCATCTGCGTCGCGGCCTGGTTCTGGAGCGAATCCACCCAGGTCTTGCCCTTTTCGATATAGCGCTCCAGCGTCTGCGACTTGGCCAGCTTCACCTGCTCGTCCTGCACCATCGCGTTATACTTGGTGTTCAGGTCCGCCAGTTCGGTCTCCAGCTTGGTCCGCGCCGCGGCGTCGGTCTCGTTGGCGATCTTGTTTTCCAGCTCGATGATCTTCGGGTCCATCGCCTGAATGTCGCTGCGCAGGGTTTCCAGCTCGCCCACCGTCGCCTCACGCTCGTCCAGCGTTTCGGTCAGGTTGGCCTCGACCTTGGTTTTCTGCTCTTCCAGCATCGCCAACTGCCCTTCGAGCAGTTTCACGATCACGTCGGATTTCGAGATCAGGTCCTGCAGCTTGTCGTCGATCGACGCCGAACGCACCCGCTCCTGCCGCATGCTGTCGGATTTGGCGCGGCTGAACATGCCGACAAAGCTTTCCCAGCCGGTCTTGTTGCGCATCTCGTCGAAATCCTTCGAGAAGGCGGCGGTGATGTCATCCAGCCCCATGATCAGCTCGGCGATATTGGCGTTCATCACCTCGGTATGGGCATGAACATCCTCCAGCGAGGCGTTCTCGATATCCAGCATGGCGTCCTCGCCACCCTTGATCTTGGACCGCGCCGTTTCGATTTTGCTGGTCAGCTCGGCGATCTTCGCCTGCGCTTCGCTTACCTGAGCCTGTGATTCCCGCACCTGCGCATCAAGATCGGCCATACACTTCCCCTTGTTCTCAATTTATCGGCTTGGCGCCAATATATGCGGTTTTGGCCCGAGTTTAAGCATATTTCGCGAAAAGATTGCGACAATTCAGTGTCGTTCACCTCTTGGGCGCACGGATTTTCTGTTTTCGTTTCAATAGCATGGTGTCGCACCGCGCGGCGCTGCGGTGAATTGGGCGGTCGCGGGCCTTCTAGGCCGGAAACCTGACACCCTTTGATTGCCGCCTCAGGCGCGGATCGCGGGACTTGACCAGCACGGGCGCACCGTTCAACAGCTCGAAACACCGCTCCAGCGTGTCCTGCTCCAGCCGCCGCATGGCTTCGTGCGTATAAAATGTCAGATGCGGGGTCAGGATCACGTTGGGCCGCCCGAAAAGCGGGCTCAGCGGATGCCCCGACAGCGCCAGCGGTTCCTGGCTGAACACATCCAGCCCGGCGGCGGCAATCCAGCCCTCGTCCAACGCGCGGATCAGGGCGGTTTCATCCACGATCGCCCCGCGCGCGACATTGATCAGGCAGGCCGTCGGTTTCATCGCCCGCAACTCCGCCGCGCCGATCAGGTGGCGGGTTTCGTCGTTCAGAACGCTGTGGATCGACACGAAATCGCTCTGTCTCAGCAGATCGTGAAGGTCCGTTACCGGCTCCACGCCTTGTGCGCGTATCTCATCGGGCGGGGTGTGCGGGCTATAGGCGATCACCCGTGCCCTGAACCCTGCCCCGGCCATCCGCGCCATCGACCGCCCGATCCTGCCGAACCCGACGATGCCGACCGTGCTGTCGGCAATATCCCGCGCCAGCCAGCGGGAATTGGGCCAGGTCCATCCTGCGCGGTTCATTTCCACGCCGATTTCCGGCAGGCGCTTGGCCAAAGAGATCAGATGCGCAAAGGCGCCCTCGGCCACGGTTTCCTCGGCATATTCCGGGACGTTCACAACCACGACGCCATGGCCCGTCGCGGCGGGAATGTCGATGGCGTCGATCCCGACACCGTATTTGACGATCCCGCGCAGCCTGGGCGCGGCCGCGATCACCCGGCGGGTGATGGGCGTGTAGCACATGAGGATCAGATCCGCATCGGCCACCTCGGCACAAAGCCTGTCCTCGGCAATCCCGTCCGCCAGCAGCACCACCTCGTGGCCCGCGTCGCGCAGGGCGGCATCGACGATGGGCACCTCAAGCTCGCAATCGGTACGGACGATCTTCATGTCGCCGCGTCGGTGATGGCGGTCACGACGATATCCAGTGCGCGGATCAGGTCATCCCTGGCAATGGTCAGCGGCGGTGACAAGGTCAGCACGCAGCCCTGCGATATCTTGAAACTCAACCCGGCCTCGAGACAGGCGTAATAGATCCGTTCGGCCAGCGCGTTGCCGGGCGTCTTGTCGGCACGGTCGGTCACGATCTCGACCCCGAACATCAGCCCCCTGCCCCGGATGTCGCCGACAACATGCACATCGCCAAGCGCATCCCGCAGATACGCCATCGCGAAATCGCCAAGCGTTGCCGCGCGCGCGACCAACCCCTCGTCTTCGATGATTTCCAGCGTGGTCAGCGCGGCGCGCGCGGTGACGGGGTTTTTCTCATGAGTGTAATGACCAATGGCGAAATCGCCGCACACATCCAGATCGGGGCGGGCGACGCAGGCCGCAATCGGCAGGATGCCCCCGCCCAACGCCTTGCCGAGCGTGACGATATCGGGGATCACCTCGTCATGCTCAAAGGCGAACATGCGCCCGGTCTTGCCCAGGCCCGTCGGAATTTCGTCGAGGATGAGCAGCGCGCCATGACGATCGCAGGCCGCGCGCACGGCCTTCCAGAATCCGGGCGGCGGCACATAGGGCACCGCGCGCATCGGCTCGGCGATGACCGCGGCCACGTCCCCCTCGCGCCCCAGCACGTAATCGACCATCTGCGCGCAAGCCAGGCCGCAGACATCAGGCCCCGCATGGTTATAGGGACAGCGGTAGCAGGCAAAAGGGGCAACATGCTCGGTTCCCGGCACCAAAGGGCCGGCAATGTGACTTCGAAACGTCGCTTCGCCGCCGACACTGGCCGCCCCGAACCCGGCACCATGGAACGCATCCCAGAAACTCACGGTCTTGAACCGGCCCGTGGCGGCGCGGGCGATTTTCAGCGCCACCTCATTGGCGTCCGAACCGCCGGTGGTGAACAGAACCTTGCCCAAATCGCCCGGCGCAACCTTGCCCAGCTTTTCGGCCAGCGCGACCGCCGGGTCATTGGTAAACCGTCGCGGCGCGAAGGGCAGATCGTCAAGCTGGGCCTTGATCGCCGCCACCAGCCGCGGGTGGCCATAGCCGATGTGATGCACGGAATTCCCATGGAAATCCATGTAACGGCGGCCATCCATATCCTCGATCCAGATACCCTCGGCCTTGGCAATCGTGCTGACGCAGGGGCTCGACAGGCTCTGATGCAGGAAGGCCCGTGCATCGCGCTCCAGCAGCGGCCCGGAACCCGGACCAATTGATTTCTTCAACCAGTCGGCGCGCGCGTCCGAGGTATTGGATTCCCCTTCGGTATGGATGATATTTCTGTCCATGTGCTTCCTCCGGGGAATTGCTTTGTTTTCACCGTGGCCATGGTAGGGAGTATGTTTTGAGGTTTGTGAAGAACTTCATGGCTTCTGTGACGCCTTCCTTGACGGCGTTGCCTGAGTCCTTGATGCCGCCGAAGGGGGAGGTCTCGATGCGGT
>NZ_JBDOQV010000014.1:0-28271 GCF_039839345.1 Roseovarius sp. CAU 1744
TGGCCTTTTGCGAGTCGTCCATATGAGCAGAATGATCCGCTTCGGCCTTTACTGCAATGACGTAGGCCTCAACTTCACTAGGATGTGTAGGCAGCGGAATGTATGAATCGTCGTCGCCGTGATCATGGCCGCCGTGTCCATCGTCGTGGCCTGCATGGTCGTCATCGTCGCCGTGGTCGTGCCCGTCGTCATGGCCTGCATGGTCGTCATCATCGCCATGGTCATGCCCGTCATCATGGCCTGCATGGTCGTCATCGTCGCCATGGTCATGCCCGTCGTCGTGGCCTGCATGGTCGTCATCATCGCCGTGGTCGTGCCCGTCGTCGTGGCCTGCATGGTCGTCATCATCGCCATGGTCATGCCCGTCGTCATGGCCTGCGTGGTCGTCATCGTCGCCGTGGCCGTGCCCATCGTCGTGGCCGTCGTGATTGTCATTGGAACCGATATGCGACAGGTTGTCAGAGCCGATCAGCTCTCGTTGACCGTTTGAATCGGGCCCTTGCCACTCAAGCTTGAGGGTCTGCGTGCCGCGGTTTTCGATATAGTAAATTTGGATGTCGTGCGAACCGGCATCGAGTGTCACCCATTTTGAGTTGGTTCGCGGGTCATCAGAATCTGAATGCCTATTATAGACGACCTGTTGACCATTGATGTAGAGTTTCGCCACGTCGTCGGAAGATAGGAATAGCTTGTATCTACCACCCTCCTCCACATTCAGATTTCCACTAAAGTGTGCCGCGAAGTAGTCACTTTCGCCACCTTCGTCAAAGGGCGCATTTGTCTGATAGAAACCCAACTCATCAACTTTCCCGACGATGTCCGGCTCTTCATCAAAGTCAACCGCACCTAGCGATATCGTCTCCTTGGGAAGCGCAAAATATTCAGCTCTTAATCCGGATATATCTTTTTGACCGCTATGGTTTTGGTCAAAACTGTCGTTTTTGAGGATATGGCTCAGGTTGCCCGAACTGATCAGCTCTCTCTGACCGTCTGAATCGGGCCCTTGCCACTCAAGCTGCAGGGTCTGCGAGCCGCGGTTTTCGATATAGTAAATTTGGATGTCGTGCGAACCGGCATCGAGTGTCACCCATTTTGAGTTGGTTCGCGGGTCATCAGAATCTGAATGCCTATTATAGACGACCTGTTGACCATTGATGTAGAGTTTCGCCACGTCGTCGGAAGATAGGAATAGCTTGTATCTACCACCCTCCTCCACATTCAGATTTCCACTAAAGTGTGCCGCGAAGTAGTCACTTTCGCCACCTTCGTCAAAGGGCGCATTTGTCTGATAGAAACCCAACTCATCAACTTTCCCGATGATGTCCGGCTCTTTATCAAAGTCAACCGCACCTAACGATATCGTCTCTTTGGGAAGCGCAAAATATTCAGCTCTTAATCCGAGAATTTCGTTTGCGCCGCCGTGAAAGATGGTCATGGATGTTGCTCCTGCTGCTCGCCTGGTTTCAATCTTCAAGCGTTCCGTTTCTTGATTGGAATCACTTGCAAGAGCGCAATCTAAAGTTGACTGCATTTATGCAGAGTTAAGCTATTCAGGATAAATTCGATAAAATGACGATCGTTACTACTTCCCATCTGAAGTTGAACTTGCTCTTCAGTGGTTTAGGGTTGACTATGCTGAAATTCGTTCTGCAGAAGAGAACAAGAAAAACTTGCAGTTAGTTAGATACGGAATCAACAATCTGCGAATAAAGCGGGATTACATAGCGGATGCCAGTGTAGTCTCCACACTATGGTATAAAGTGGTTTTGGTAATCGAGACAGGGCAAAGAAAACGGAAATACCTGAATTCTTTCGCACTCTCAGAATCAAATTATAGAGCTTTCAATTGAGTTTGGACACATCGCATCCCTGAGGCTCTAGTTGCGTTGCTGAAACTGCGCTGTCGCCTAAAAACTGTCCTACCGGCCTTGCCCGCCATATGCGCCAATCCGCTCCCGAAAATCCAGACAATAAGGTTTGCCATGATGCCACTCTAATTCAAATTGGATCAGAAAAAACCAGTTCAGAGAACTCCAATTCGATTCACTGAAAACACAAACACTTTACTCCCATTCAGATCAAAGTATCGCCATTGCAATTCAGTTTGTTATCACCGGCGCCCTTTACCGGTAAGCAGATCTCAAAAATCGTACCCTCTCCCAATTTACTAGAAACGTTGAGCTTTCCACCCATTAGATTAATTACGTCCTCGCAAATTGCCAGGCCGAGGCCGCTTCCCCCTTTTGAGCGCGTCATGGAGTTATCGACCTGTCGAAATCGGTCGAATATGACTTCGAGATCACTATCTGCAATCCCAATACCAGTATCTTGCAAAGTTATGATAACCGTAGAGTCTAGATCAGTATTGTTCTTACGGACAATTACTTTGATAGTAATCTGTCCATTTTCTGTGAAACGGACAGCGTTATCTAGCAAGTTATTCATAACTTGTGACAGCCGAACGTCATCGACAACAATTTTCGAGGGTGTGTCGCTAGAAATTTGTACAACAACTTCAATGGCCTTTTGATAATTCTGGATTGCCCCCTCAGCCAACACTCGCCATTCTTCAACAAGTGGTTTCACTGCGACTTCGCGCTCAAACAATTCAACCGCACCTGCTTCGAGACGCGAGGATTCTAGAATATCTGTAAGAAGTTTAATTAGTTTCTCGGAAGCCAGTTTGCCAGCGTGAACGAGTTTGTTCTGCTGCTCAGACAAATCTGCACGCTCTAAGAGAACCAATATTCCACTGATTGCGGTCAATGGAGTACGAACTTCGTGGCTCATCGTAGAGAGAAATGCAGACTTAACTTTGCTTGCGCTTTCAGCTTCAAGCCGAGCGACATTCAATTGTTGGTTTGATTTCATCAGTGCTTGCGATTTGGCGTTGAGCGCGCGACGGGCTTGAGTTTCCGCCTCAAGTGCGTTTGTGGCCATACTGACAAATTGCAGTCCACGTCGGTTCGCACGCGACAATATATAGAATAAACTGAGCAGCGCCAAATCAATCAAGATGCCAACCATCAGGATTACTAAGGGCTCTCGACTAGAATTCTCCGCGCGGAATTCTAAACCTGAACGAAGCTCGAGATTCCACTCGCGACCATAGAGTTGCATAGCTATGCGCATCTCCCCAAGCGCAGCAGTATCGTAGTCTGAATCAGTTGATTCAATCTCGTCATAGATAGTTTCGTTTTTGTCGCTGATGCGGATTGCGATCGACCTGCGATCTCTGTGAAGAACGCCTTGGATTAACTCCTCGACGATAATAGGGGCATAGACCGCCCCAGCAAAGTTTTCGCGACGGGCTTGTAAAGTTACGTGGTTTTCACCTGTATAGTAGGGGGCAAAAAACAAGAATCCTTGTCTATGGCCTTGTACCAGAATTATGGGCCCTGACATCTGCGCAGAATTCGTGTCTCTGGACCTATTTATGCTAGAATGGCGGTTTACCTCATGAACCATATCGAGACCGAGAGCGGGGGAATTCTTTTCAATTGGCTCTATGAAGGTAATGGGTTGGTAGATTTCACCATCGTGAGGTGGGTGAATATTAAACTCAGGTCGAAAACGACGTTGTTTTTGCAAATAGCTTTCTAGATCAGCAGACTTAACCTGATGGATCACGCCGATTCCGTTTACGCCAGGATATCTATGTTCGATATCCAAGCTTTTTGCGAAAGCGCGCCAAGTCAAGTGTCCAACGTCGTCTTTATGCGATTTCAGTGCAGCGACACCTGACCATAAGGCAAGTTCATATTTCTGCAATCGCTCTTCAATTAACTCGGCTATCTGATTTGACATATGTTCAAACCGTGCTTCAGTTCTTAGAGCAATTTGTGCCCGAGAAAACTGCCAAGCCGCGATTGTCAAAATCAACGACAATAGTACTACCAGCCAGTGAACAATGCTTAGACTACTGTTGCGCTCGAGTGACCGCTTCTCGAGTTCAATTACACTGGGCTTGATTTGTGAAATCTGCCCAATATTCAGCGGCGAGGTCGATTCAACTTTCATCAAAACTCCCCTGCAGTAGGACAAGATTTTCTGCACACTCTAATATTTTCTATCCTTAAAGACTTTGAACGGAACCACAGCTTGAGTGCACTCGCAAAATATTCTGTCTTATGTGTTCATGGGATCTGCGTTGGTCCGCGTACTCGATGAAAGCCATCAGGTCGTCCGCAGAAATTGGTTTGCGCAAGACCCAACTCACTCCGGGAAATTGCGACAAGAGCTCGCCATTCTTGAACAGAGTCGACCCTGTTACCAAAATTACTTCCGCTCTGGGTGCGGCATAACCAGCAAACTGAACGACACCTAAACTGTTCGTTTCATCAACTAACAGATCAACGATTAGAAGGTCTATCTGGGTTGTTTGAAGTATCTTGATTGCATGTTGTGTAGTTCCACATTCGACCACAATGTGGCCCTCGTCCGAGATTCTTTGTCCAAAAATCGCGCGAGTTGCCCCATCGTCTTCCAATAGCAAAATACGCATAAAGTTGTTCCCGAAATTCATATTATCCAGTTATTGAGAACCTAGGTTAACAAGAGGTAAATTTGTTCTGATTGGCGCCTTTACTCTTAGAGATTTCTTATCCCTTCGCCTCGCACCCCAGATACTGGTATCAATCTCAATACACTAAACTTAAGGTTGCAATAGATGAGTTCTTGACTAATGTCGAGTTACACAGGCAAGGGGTGTTTACCGTGGCAAACCGGAAGAGAATACTAATCGTAGAAGACGACACCTTCATGCGTTTCATGATTAAGCAAATTATTGAAACACTTGGGGTTGGATTGGAAGTTGACGTTGCGAATGATGGCGTATCTGCCTGTGAAAAAATAGAGCTCAACCCAGATTCCTATGCACTCATTCTGATGGACGTTCACATGCCGAATCTTTCAGGCATTGAGGCAACCAAGAGATTACGCTCGAACAGTGTTGATCCTCCTCGCGACATACCTGTAATTGCTGTTACCGCCGACACAGGATTCCATCACCCGCTTGCAGTCCAATCGCATGGGATGAACGGATACTTACCCAAACCTATTTCGCCAGGTGATCTAAACAGCCTTATCGATAAATATTGCGAGATCAGCTGAGCGCACAGAGCCATCCCAAGTGAATTGATCTACCGTTTAGTTTCGGAAACGGAAGAATAAGGATGTATAGTTAGCGATCGAAGTCCGAAGAGATAGACACCAAAGTGCGGCAGGTTATGGTCTGATCGCGCGTAGGATGCCCCGTCTAGATGCGATCAGTCAGGTAAGTTTTGTTCGCCAGACTAATTACCGGTAGCCAAACAATACGGTGAAATGGCTTAGATCTGTCAATGGAACTCAAGTAGCTTCTACAGAAGAACGAACGGCGACGAAATTCTTTCTCAGAGAAGGCGTACTACGAAGGCTGGTCTTGGCGCGCTCACTTTGGCGGACTAGTGGTTTGAATTCTCCGAACGACCCTCTATCAATCGGCCATTGATTTACAGACCAGCAATGCCGTTTCCATTCATCATCGCAGTCTAGAATCGGATAATAATCAGAACTAGCTGTGATCCCATCCGACTATAAAACCTATGTTTTGAAACCCCAAGGCTTATGGGCCTTGGGGGAGAATTTTTCAGTAGAAGTAGTGGCTTGATAAGTTTAGTGGGCTATGTCCTAAGCCAATTCAATAGTTAGAAGCAAAAAGTAAAGTTGTTCCTAATTTCTACTCAGTTCTTCACCTTCATCCAATTGTGAAGCAGAGCGTCACTGAAACTAATTTGAGAGCACCACAAATGGGCAAGCGCTGGATGAAGAGAATCTATCGTGCGGAATATTGGGCGCAGGAAACAATTACTGATCGACAAAGTGACATTGGAATCAGAATAGTGCGTCGAGAACCACATCCGAATCTGTAAAGAAATCGATTGGAATGTTAGTCGCAACGACTACAAGAAAGATGTACTCCGATACAGCAGCGCCGAAGAGATTCGCACGGTTTCAGAATCCCATGGCATCTAAATTTTAGGCAACTACAAGATCGCTGGTGGACGCGGCCATTCACTTAGAAACGAACGAGGCCCAAGTTGTTTGGAAACCCGTTGCTGCTGACTACTGCACCTAAATCAAGTGCTGGCGATTGGATCGAAGGCCGCGGCAACAATGTAATCAACGCGGACGCTGTCGTAGTCAGTAAACCTAACGGTAAACCAGGAAACAATAAGACAGTGTCCTTCTATGTTCTAGCTGTGTAGCCGTCCGTCCTTCGCCGAACGCAAAACCTTCTGGCTTTGTTGGTCAGTTTCGTTTCGACCGTTGTAAGGTCAAGTTTGAGTTGCGTTGGCGATATCAGCACGCGGGGATTTCGATTAAGATTTCGCAATCCGCCAAACAGCTGTCATTACACCAAAATGATTTCTCAGCCTATGTGTTCAATTTCCGAAGGCCTAGCCCGTGTGCCATCAAATGAAGTTGCTGAACCTGAATTCATCAATTCCAATAGATTTTCAGCAATCTCGTCAAACGCGTCCGCTGTATTTTTGAAGCCGTTCTCTCGTGCGTGCTTTGCTGCGCTGACAGTGCGAATCAAGAGTTCGTTAGTGATCATTTTTGCCCCCTGGGCTGCGGAAGTTACTAAATCGTTTATTGGTTCAGTTTCTTAACAAAATGATAAGTGCTTCCTAAGCGAAGTTATCTCGGCGCAATTTCGCTTACCCTGGATGGTCGTGCGTAGCCATTCATCAATCCGCCAAATGTAATCTGATTTAGAAGTCTCTCGATGAAAGTGAACCCGGTTACTGTGAAATATTCATTTCGACGATTGCGCTCGCCGCAACAATACCCTTAAAAATGGGACGCAGCGGACGGACGCCGAGCTAGGTCCTCATTGTCTAGCCACCAATTTGTGCCAGTGATTTTGGGATTCTCTAATAAGCTTTCAGGTACTGGCGGTCGCATACCTAACGCGTGATGAGGAGTCAGGAATCCGCGGCATGTGCCGGGTGCTGCCGGTCCATTACTCTGACCTCTACGCATGGCTCAAAGAACCGCTAAGCCGCCGAGCGCAGGAGGATGCGCGCCAGACCAAGCTGATCCGGAAGGCTCGGACGGACAGTTGCGATTTCTATGGCTACCACAAGCTGAGGGTAGACCCGCGCGGCCAAGGCTAGCGCATCTCTGAGAACCGCATGGCGCGACTGGCGTCGCTGTCCGAGATCGCCGCGCAGCTCGATACAGGCGCCGAACTGGCCGATACGGTGGCAAGCCAACCATCGTAGCTGAGAACAAGCTGGAGCAGTGGTTTGAGGCGTCTCACCCCGATCAACCTTTTGGGTCATCGAAATTAGCTATATGAAGGCCCATGTGGGCTGGCTACATCCGTGCGTCATCACAGACCTGTTCTCGCTCCGTGCGGTAGGGAATGGCATGCCCAATCCTGCATGACCACGGACTTCACGCTCCAGGCCCTTCTGGTGGGTATCCAAACCGAGACGCTGCAGGCAGGACGTGCTCGAATACATCGGGCTCTTCTACAACCCGATCGGCAAGCACATGTACAACGACATGCTGTCGCCCGTTGACATCGAATCTGATAGCAGGAACTGAACAAGGCAGGGATTAGGAAACTAGCGGCGCCACAGTCACAGATATCCGCTCGCTTTAAACGACGTTTCAGTTCCATTACCTATTATGACGTGGTCGTGAACTGTAACACCGATTGTCTGACAAGCATTTACTACTTGCTGAGTCACCTGTATGTCTTCTGAGCTGGGTTTCGGGTCGCCAGACGGATGATTGTGTACAAGTATCAACGCGCTGGCGTTAAGCTCTAGTGCTCGCTTTGCTAGCTCTCTTGGGTATACGGGCACATGATCAACAGTACCCTCAGACTGTTCCTCGTCGGCAATTAATACGTTCTTTTTGTCCAGATAAAACACTCGGAATTTCTCTCGCTCTTGATGCGACATTGAAATTCGGCAGTAATTGATCAAATCGCGCCAGCAAGAAATAACTTTGCGGTTTTGTATCTTGCTATGCGCCAGCCTCAACGAAATCGCCTTCAAGACATTTAACCGAACATATACCTCAATGTTTGCTCCGGGCACTTTTTTTATTCTGTATTTTGAAGCGGCCAATACACCATTGAGTTCACCAAATTCCCTTAAAAGGCGCTTCGCAAGCATTGGTGCATTTATCACGCTCGGAATGTCTTTGAGCACGAGTTCGAGAAGTTCACTGTCTAGCATCGCGCTTGAACCGCCCATGAGGATTCTTGAATTAGCTTCAATCGTAGACTCAAACTCACATTGGCGGTTGGCATTAGCACTCTTGCCCGATTTGGAACTGTCAAGGTAATGGCTGGCGCTAACTCTGTTTTCTCGTTGTATTGGAAGGCTATTCTTCAAGAAAGTTCTTGCTTCGGAGGGCATTCGGTCACTATTTGCCTCGAGAGGCTTTGACTTGGTAGCTGTAAGAACTTTTCCGAACCGCGCATCCATTCCGAGCTCAGATGTGAACGCATGTTCGAAGTTTTTGGAGATTTCAGTAACCATATTTCCTCGCGTTGTTGATCAGAAATCGCTACGAACCGCTGCATAACCTACGTCATAAGCCCGCAAGCCTTTGTCCGATACCAGTGACAAACTATTATGTCCCACGGTTAAACCTCGGTTAATTCGAACATCATTATTAAAGCGATTTACTTTACTGAAATCTTTGTTGGTCTTACGCAACATTCATCCAATATTTACCTTTGGTTAATGAAAAAATTCCTAAGATTTCGATCAGGCTTGGCTTTGTCGAATGCGCCATCGCCTGTCCGGTTGGAGGCATTTGAGACAATCAAGATTCACCGCGAATACGGTATTACATTTTGTGCAGACGCGACTATCAGCGGCCGTACATCTAGCGGAACCGGAAGCGTTAGGGAATGAACTGGAACAAACTCCATAGCGTCTGCTACAAAGAGTAGCTAACGGCGCACAAGCGCAATGGTTGCGAGCGAGACATCGGCAACAGGGCACCTCAACCCATGACAACCCTACAGAAGCCGGACCAACTGTCGCCACTCGACTTCGCATCATAAACGAATACGGTCCTTCATTATGTGCGCACTCGATGAATTCAACCAGGAACGCTTGACCGCGGTTGTGGACACACCACTGTCAGGCCTACACGTCGTTAGAGAGATGGATCGGCTTGTGGCGCTGCACGGTTAGGACGCTGTCGCGCGTTCACTCTTGGGGGCGGTCCTGCAAAAAGAGCGCAAGTCTCGACAACCACATTCCTTTGCGGACAGGTAATTCTTCCCGATGCAGCAGGATGGGAAACCTGTTTCGTTTGCTGCTGCTCGTTCGCACCGAGGGTTCACCGTCTTCACGATGATTGAGGCTGGTGACATATTGATTTATCGCTGGCGTGTCTGTCTTTGCTAGAGGGGATCAACCGCAGTGCGATGTTTGTCACCAGTAAACGCCTCTAGACCCAACCGCCGATCCTTTTCGATCGCCATTTTGGCTTCTTGGATGAGATTCTCCGCTTCGGGAAAGTCTTGCGCCTCGTTAAAATCCTCAATGTCTTTCAAAAGCGCAAGCATATCTTTGAACATCATCATATATATAATCCTCAGTACGTAACCAGTGAATTCCCAACTTGAATAGCTACGTGGATATTGGTTAACTAGAGGTGAATTTCGCTCGCAATAATCTGCTACCGGCGTGGCGCTCAGTGTAGTTGTGGCAAATCAGTTCCAAAGTAAGCGCAGTTTTCTCCTGATGAACGCATCTTTGCGTTGGCGTGCGCCAACATGTACGCGACGATTTCATCAAGTGCTTCAGCGGTATTCACGAAATCTTTTTCACGCGCTTTCTTGGCCGCGTTCATCGTACGGATCAGCAGTTCGATTTCCACCATATCAGGCCTCCGTTATGTAAAAATTTTGACAACCAATGAAAGCATACTGTTAACAACCTACTAAGATATTCTTACTCAAATCATACTTGGCAAGTTTCTGCGCACGCAACGCAATCAAGCAGACCGTAATCTCTGAATTTCACATGCTCGTGGCAAACGACAACTGGCCTCCATCACTACTTCGACGGCTGGAACGCCGGGGAATTCTACGCATGGGAATGCTGTTTATCGGCGTTCAAGCTCACGGTTTGATTTTGCTGGTCGTGAGCGAGTTTGCCTGATGCCTAGGGTCTGCCCCAGTTCAGTGGCTTCTGCTCCTTTTGCGTCGACATTGGTAAGAAAGGTGGCCCACATTCCTGTCTAACGACAATGCAATATCAACGGGACTGGCAATTCGGCCCACATCGGACATTCTCCTCTGCTCAATTCTAACCGCGAACTACCCGGAAACGGACATTCGACCAAAATGCGGCATGGTGGAAGGGCTGACGACGCATGCGCAGAAAACACAACTAATCTTATAAATCAGATTAACCACGGCAATCAGCAGAACGACTGCAACGGATTTTGCTACCAAGATCTGTGCGACACTCTTATCGAAGTCAGAGTAAGTTCCTTTAATCTTCAATCGTTCAAATTTTTCCTAAAAAAGTCAGTGTGTTTTCTTGGTCTAAACCGTTCCTAATCTCTTTGATGCCATAGGAGTGTGGAAACATTTAGGCGCTGTTCGTGATACCTGTTCAAATTTTCAATCAAATCAATGATAGGTGCACCGAAGGCTTGGCACTCGCTTTAGCGTCGAATGACGATGGAGCGATCATGGAATTTCAGTGGTGTAACAAAGCCTTCACCACGATCACTGGGTACGAAGCCGAAGAGGCACTGGGCCAACGAGGAACCATTTTGATCGGTCCGGATTTGGAACAGGGCGTTCACCTCTACATCATTGAAAAACTGATGAACTGGGAGAACTTTTCAACCAAGGCGCTCAACAATCGCAAGAACGGCGAAGTCTATTTGCAGCGCATGAGCTGGACACACCTTTCCGATCCCGAAACGGGAAATCACTGGTGGCTGTGCTCGATACTCGAACTGGAAGAGGAACGTACGGCACCTGTTGAACCTGTGACGAAAGATACCTCGAAGTTGGACAGGGAAAGCTATGCCAAGGTCACCGAAGAAGTTCACCGCCTAACGAAAGAAAACACGCGACTTCACAAACTCGCACAGTCGGTGGCCAAGGACGCGAACGAAGACGCTTTGACCGGCCTTTCAAACCGTCGGCATTTCGAGGTCGAGCTTAAGACCTGGATTGAGAACCTAAGGAATTACGGGACGGAATTTGCTGTACTCTACATTGATTTGGACCGCTTCAAATTCGTGAATGACACGCTTGGCCATGATGCCGGAGATCGGCTGTTAGTTTCCGTTGCCAACATGTTGCGACAGATGACCGATAAATCTGATTTGGTCGCACGCCTTGGCGGCGACGAGTTTGTAATTCTGAAGCCGCTAGGGAACAGCGCTCTCAAGGTCAGCAGCCTGGCCGACGAAATTGTTCAAACTATGCAGGCACCATTCACGTTTGATGGCAAATCTACCTCCTGTAGCGCGAGTGTCGGCATGGCAATCGCCAAAGAGAATATGGAAAACCCGGGACAAGTCGTCGCAGATGCCGATATGGCGCTCTACCACGCGAAGGAGCAAGGTAAAGGTCGGTGGTCATTTTTTACTGACGAGATGCATGCGAAATCCGTTGCAACCATGCAACTGGCATCGGACCTCCTCTTAGCATGCGAACGACAGGAGTTCATTCCGTATTTCCAACCCTTGATTGACGCGCAGACCGGTAGAATTGCTTGCGCCGAAATGCTGGTGAGGTGGTCCCATCCAACCAGGGGCATTCTTGCACCAGCCGCATTTCTCGACACCGCTGCGCAGATTGGGATTCTCAAGCGGATTGATGAAATCATCTTTGAAAGCCTGCACGGGGCCCTGTCCCGTCTTGACGAAGCGCGTGTTCAACTACCCCGTGTTGCGGTGAACGTTTCCGCAGCCCGGTTGGCAGACCCAACCTTCATACATGACATCAAGAGCTCGGGCATTGAGCCAGAAAGACTGACGGTAGAAATTCTTGAATCGGTTTACCTCGATCGCATGGGTGACGTAGTTCGATGGACAATAGATGAGCTTGATGAGTTAGGGGTAACGGTAGCCCTGGACGACTTCGGAACAGGACACGCGTCGGTGCGGGGGTTGCTGGAAATCAGGCCAGCGATCCTAAAGGTCGACCGCCACTTCATTCAGCCAATTGCGGCGGACCCGAACGCAAGGCCGTTGGCTGCAGCCATCATCGGCATCGGCAAGAGCCTTGGCATGCGTGTGGTCGCGGAAGGCGTCGAATCCGAAGAGCATGCGCGGCTTGTGATTGAGATGGGCTGCGATTATCTGCAGGGCTTCCATTTCGGCCGGCCGATGAGCGTGGACGACCTGCGCGATAGGTTGACGAAGACGGGTGGGGTGTTTTGGTTCGGTTCACAATCGGACATCGAAAAAAGCGTGGTGAGTGGCACAGTAAAAGCGAATTGACAGTGTTGCGTAGCATAAACGCCTGGTGAGATCTACGACTGTGGCCGCCGATTTGGGGACCGTCGCGTCGGGGTGGTTTAACCAATTAAATGGGTGTGTGCCTTTCGGCGCGTTGCGGCATATCGCAATCCTTAAATCAACTGCCCTAGGCGGCAGCCATCGCAGCGAGTTCAATCGCATGCGCAAGCGCTTCGTCCGGACAATAAGTTTGACTGTTGGCCGCGCAAACCTGATTACGGCCAGGTCCAACCTCATAAACACACGACACAAAATCACCTTCCGCAGTTTCGGACGCGCACGGGACCCATCTTCCGCCCGGGCCCTCAACGGCGTTTCCGATGCGCACGTTCACGGAACCTGGCGGTGTGCAGGACACCTGAACCGACTTGTCAAACAGCTTAGTAAGAATCATGAAAAACCCCTTTCGCTCGCCGATAATTCAGGCCGGATTTGACCAAAATGTGGCTGTACTGGAGTGTCTGCCCACGCATCGCCTCATTCTCAGCCAGTCGGAGGCCACGCTGGATCATGATACAAAGCCCGCGCATCCTTTCCTCTACGAGGAGTCTCGACAAAAGATTTTGAAATCAAATAGTTGGCGAAGAGATGGGCAAAGGGTGAAATTACCTCAATTCTAGGTGTTTTCCTTAATTTGGTCACTTTCGCCAGAGTGGTCCTTGTGGACATCAATCACTGTACGAGCAGCGCTTCGGAATCGCATTGTATCGAATCAATGTAGTGTTCGCCTCAATACGCCAAGCCATGTGCAGACCTATCCGCAGTTCTTACCTGCTAGGGACGGAAAATGGACAGATTTGTAAAGAGAACTGATCACGGCAATCTCGCAGAAGCCAGCCCATCCGACCGTTTGAGGGCGTAAACTAAACCAGAAGTTCGATTAGAGATCCTTCAATTCGCAAAAAGTAAATAACACATCGTTAACCATTTGATGGGAGGTTGCACGCCAAGTCGGAAGAAGGGGCACGTAGGATGGGGATGTCTCCAATTAGAATGTTTAAATTGACAACACACCTTTCCGGTATCTTACGCGATCTCGAGGAAGGTGGCATTCATATTGAGGTTGGCGACGACTTTGCAAAGTATCGCTCCTATCGGCGCAAGCAGATTGATCGCGGCCCGATTTATCCGATGTTTGACGTGGCAAGTTCGTACATCGACCGTACTAACGGCTTCTGGATTTGCGGGTTCAACTCAAGCGGTGAGTTAATCCACACTCAAGCGGTTCGTCTTCTCGATTTGTCGGGCATTTCGCTGGCAAGGCATCTGAATATCCACCGCCACAAATACATAACCCCAGATACCACGCCCGACCCGGATCTTACATATTATTCGGGTCCGGAGGCGCTTGACACGATCACGGGTCAAGTCTGCTATCAGGGGGAGTTCTGGCTTCGTGCCCTCGGCCTTGGCGGACCGCGTAGCCAAGGTGCTACTTCGCTATTGTCACGCGTCCTGTTCGAGATCATGGTCGGGACTTGGAATCCGTCATTTGTTTTTGCGCTCGTACCCAAACAGTTGGGCGCGAAAGGTGCACACCTTCGCTACGGATACTGTCACTGTGAACCCGGCCGTTGGCTTGGCCCTAACCAACAGGTGACCGAGGAAGATTATCTGATTTGGATGGGGGCCAACGATATGGCGAATGCGCTTGCTCAAGCGCCCCAAAGCCTCCAACGCGCGAGCGGCGTTTCGGCGGTTCAATCTACGACCGCTTCCGTAGATGCGAAGGGCCGCTTGAACGCAAAAGCAAACGTCTGAATGGCAGTAAACGTAAATGACACACCCTACGTCAGATATCGATAGAGCTGGCCGAGTGACCGTGTCACCACGCAGTGCGATCATCGGACCAGTCGCGGCAAACATTGCGTTCGTGATGGAGCTAACGCTGGTACCACTGCTATTGCCGTCGATCCAGTTGCAGTTCGACCTGTCAATCAGCGAACTGGCCTGGGTCTTCAACTCATACGGCATCGCGGTTGCACTTGGAGTTCTGCTCGGCGGCTGGTGCGGCGACGCCTTCAGCACGAGAAAGGTTTTTGGTTATGGGGTTGCCTTCTTCGCAGTCGGCTCGCTCTTGGTGGCCGCAGCGGACGGATTTGAATCTCTCCTCATCGGACGCGCGATCCAGGGCGTTGGCGGTGGAATCTTTTCGCCACTTGTACCCCTTCTTCTGACACGCGCATCACCGCTGAATCCGGGAAGGACGCTCATCGCATGGGGCAGCATTGCGGGTTACGTCACCGCCCTTGTTCCGCTTTTCTATGGCAGCCTCCTCGGTGCGCAAAGTTGGAACTTCGCGTTCATATTCATCGCAATCTTAGCAGGGATCGCTTTGGTGATTTTGAACGGGTTGCAAACTATTGATAATCTAGCACCTACCGCCAGCGCTAAAGCGAAATATTCCGAGCTGTTTATATCCCGCAACCTCTGGCTGACATTTATCTTTGTTTTCTGCACCTACGGATCCATTACCTATTACCTGTTCCGGCTACCTGTCTGGATGTCAGATCAAAACGTCGAGACTGTTGGCGTCGGCCTGATGCTGTCAATATTGTGGCTAACTTTCTCCGGTTTGAGTACTCTGTTGCGAAACATGGTGGATAGACCACACCTCCGAATGATTATGCTTGCCACGCCGCTCCTCATCGTCGCTGGTTTTTTGCTTTCATACAGTAGTCAGAGCTTCCCGCTCCTGATCTTGTCTTCGGTTCTCGTCGGCTCGGCTTTGGCTTGTAGCAACGCACCGTCCACGCAATTGGTTCTAAAGTTCGCACCGAATGGTATGAGTGCTATTTCGACAAGTCTGGACATCACTTTCGCAAGGCTTGGCGGTATTATGACGGTTGCCATTCTCTCAGATGCGGAATTCGCATATGCCGCCTCCGCGATATGTTTTTCTAATTTCGTAGCAGCCTTCTGCGCGATGAAGATCAGCAAGGAACTTGCAAACAGCTCGTGATTTTCGAACCGACAAAGACGCAGTAATTCATAATAACATCGCATCATTGAAGCCCAAGAGCGTACGTCGGACGAATTCGGCTATCTTGGCAGCGCATCGAGCGCGAGCGGACATTCGATCGCTTAGCAATCCTACTAACGAGCGGTCAATCCGCGCGCCTATCACTGGTATGCATGGCGCATTTGTTTTTCATGAGGTATCAGAAAGTGGAGTTTGAAATGCGTAGCCCCTTAGAAGTGTGCCACTATTTGTGTGTCACAGGAGGGACGAGAGATGGCTCGGAAGCGGTCATTTGATTTCTAAGACTCAGGTTAGGGCTAGCTCATTCGAATCGAGGAACTCTTGGACACGAACCTTTGAGTTGTCACTATCAGAAAACCTCACACCAATTCGATCACCTCGGTTCCAACGAATTTCGACATCAAATTCCCCCAACCCATCGACGACTACAAAGTAAGGCGCCGTCAGATCGATTTTGTCTATGCCAGTTTTAAATTCGATTCCGAGCCCGGCACAGCTAACGTTGACCACTGTACCTTCGAGATTCACATCGTCGACACCAATTTGGCATGCCAAAGAAACGGCAAAGCGACTCACCCTAGTAGGAAACGGTAAATTTGGCGCTTCGGCAGACATACATAAACTTTCCAAAATTCCAATTCTGTCTACTTTCTAAAGGCAATTCATTAACGAACCGTAGTTTAATCTGTTGTTGAGAAGCCCGACCCAAAGGAGACATCCATGACATGGTCGCCATGCTGCGGAGCGGCCCATCATTCTTGCCGTTCGCTACATGCTGTCAGAGTTTTAACCATCTTCCAAAGGGTCACTATTTTGCGGTGATACGCCCGTCTGTGAAGGGTTGGTAGGGCTGGTTGGCCGCCAGGTAATCCGCGACGACCGTTTCAAGCCCAGGACCGAAATCGTAGGCATTCATCGCTTTTGTTTCGAACACGTCGTAGCCGTCCCCGCCGCTGCGCATGTAATTGTTCGACACCACGCCATACACTTTTGCCTCGTCGAGCGGCACGAATGCGTCACCCTCTTTTACCAAAACGTCTGAAATCCGCTTGCCAGTCTCTGCTGTCGCATCGAAGCTGTATTTGAGGCCCGCAACTTGCGGGAACCGACCCGCACCCTCATCAATCTTGCTAACCCCATTCTCAAGGGCCGCGATGATGTCGGAACCTGTCAACTGGAATGTGGCCACCGTGTTTTGAAACGGCAGAACCGTCAGCACTTCTCCCATTGTCACTTTGCCGGCATCTATAGATGCGCGTAGGCCGCCCCCATTCTGAATTGCGATCTGTATGCCCTGATCCTTCACGCGGTCCAGCATGGCTTCGGCGACCAGGTTGCCCATCGGGCATTCCATCGCCCGACACATCTCACGCGATCCGTCGATCACCGCAGCGCTGTCCGACACAACCCGGGCCTTCAGTTTTTCGATCGGCGCACCCATCTCGGTCACCCGAGCCAGAACGGCTGTGTCAGGCGCGACCGAAGCGTCAAGCAAGATTGGGTCGCCGGTTACGGCGGTGACATTGCCGGCATCGTCGAAGGTGACCGTCAGGTGACCGAGGTATTTTGAATAGGCATAGGCTTGCGCCACCGGCGTGCCGTCAACCATCGTGGGATAGGCCGGGGTAGTGTCATCATCATTGCTCATCAAGGTGTGGCTGTGGCCGCCAATAATGACGTCGATGCCAGGCACCTGGGCGGCAATATCCAGATCCTTGGGCAGCCCGACATGAGTCAAGGCGATGATCTTTGTTATGCCCGCGGCCTCCAAGGCAGCGACATCCGCCTTTAGGCTCTCGATCTCGTCATGAAAAACCACTGAGGGGCCGGGGCTGGAAGTCTCGACCGTATCTACCGCAAGAGCGGAGACGATGCCGATCTTTTCGCCTGCCACCTCGACAACGATGTGATCCATCACCTTGCCAGCCAGAACATTGGATTGCGATACATCAATATTCCCCGACACGACTGGAAAACTCACGCCATCGATAAAGCCAGCCAGACCTTCTGGGCCGTCATCGAATTCGTGGTTGCCAACGGCCATCGCGTCATAACCGATCGCTTCCATGAATTCGGCCTCTGCTGCACCCTTGTACGTGGTGTAGAAAAGGGAGCCCTGGAACGGGTCACCGGTATCCAGCACAACCACGGTCTCTCCCAACTCGGAGCGCTTGGCGTCTATCGCGGCCTTGAGGCGGGCAACACCTCCAAAACACTCGCCGGCGGCTTCCCCTTCGGCGTCGCATGTACTGTCGTACTTGTTAATCGCTTCAATTCGGCTGTGAATGTCGTTGGTATGCAGAATGTGCAGATTGAATTCGGCGTGCGCGGAACCGGTCAGAACCGTGGTAGCGATAGCAGAAGCGAAAAGTTTGAACATTGCGACCTCCAGTTGGTGACTATGTTGGGCCAAAAATGATCCCCTGGCGCGACCCTGACCCGCGCAACGGGCTGATGTTGGTCTAGATTACAACAGTTTCAACCAAGGGTTTAGACCAGATGTTCCCTGCGCCACGATATGCGCCCCTCACATTCGTTTACAGAGCGGTGTAGACGGCCCAAACCGGTCACTCAGCTAGGAGTCTTGATGCTGCGTCCGCAGCCCGCATTGCTGCCGTTCGTGCGTAGCGCAGCATTTGAGGAATGCCAATTCAACACTTGCGGGACAAAGGGTGAGTTCACTGCTGTTGCACCAACGACTGCTTCAACTACGGCGCGTCCGGAAGCATAACTTCTCCATCCGTGGTAACAGCACCTTCGAAGAACTGTTCAGGAATCTATCGGTGCACAAAAGCGAGCACTGGTTTAAGCTGTATTTGCTAAGGCAACTCTAGTTTTAGAGGTACGGCATGGAACTGGATGCTAGGGGATATCAGGCGCTCGAACTGATATATGACACTGCGGTCAACCCAGGCAACTGGCGCAGAGCGTTGGATGCAACTGCTTCTGCGGTAGAAGCAAAGGCAGTTGCTTTAGTTATTCGCGGCAAAAATGCTGGAGCAAAAGACTTAACGATGATGTCCAGTGTTTATCTGGACTTTTCTCGCACACCAGCAGGATGGTACTATGGCGCTTTGCTTTCGAGGATGCAGAACCGGGATTGGAATTTTCTCCGAGATCAACCTGCACACCAACCAATTCCAGATGTGAAAACTGGACTTTCTGCAGAGGCCCTTGACGCCCGCAAAGACTACGCATTTCTAAGAAAACGAACAGGCGTTGCTCGGCGCCTTGGGGTGCGTCTGAATGCAGATTCCGTTTGGTTCGACGCCATGAGCATAGGGTTCGATCAGCGGGAGCATGAAGTCCCACCTTCTGCTAGTGAAAGATCACGAGTCTTGCTGCCGCATCTTACAAAAGCGCTAGAAATTGGTCGCGTTTTCACTCTTCTGAAAGCGAGATATAAGGCGGCGCTTTCAGCCTTAGATCGAGTGCAGGCGGGGATCGGTATTGCGTTGCCGGATGGACAAATCATCGTCAAGAACACTGAAGCGAAAAGAATTCTGGACCTAAGGGACGGCATTGCTCTGGCTAGGGACGGAACAATCGTAACCTCTGACCCCGATATAAATAGTAAAGTTCGCACCCATATCCTCGAAGTGGGCAACACGGCGAAGGGTCAGTCCAACCGACATGAGTCCCTAATTTCGATAACTCGGCCATCAGGCCTAGCACCGTTCCTCTTGGATATCGGGCCAGTCAGTGACAGCAAAGCCGAGTTGGAACAAGGGCTGGAAGGGGCGCTTATCACCATAATCGATCCCGAACGCATTCCTTATCTTAGGTTGGACCGGTTCACGAAACTCTATGGGTTGACGCAAGCCGAAACCGAAGTGTGCCGCTGGATTGCTGACGGCGCGAGCATTGCTGAGATTGCAGAGAGACGTGGCACAAGTCCGACAACTGCCAAAAACCAGGTTTCGGCAGTGCTTTCCAAGGCAGGTGTAGGGAGTCGGATCGAGCTGATACGGCTTATCCTTCGTGTTTTACCTCCGGTTGCTTGACGTAAAGAGATTTTTCTGGCTTCCCATTATCAAGGTGTCATGATCCATTTGGATCATGAACAAGAAGAGCGCGACTACTAGCCTTTTCGGCACTTTGACTGCCACTGAAAGCGAATAAGAGCTTTCTTGAAAAGGAGGTATTCACTATGCGTTTGAATTTTATGGTTACATCAGTCTGCTTAGCATCGTTGTCTCTGTCGGCAATCGCGTGTTCCTCAACACCAGCACTGGCTGAGTCGGCATGCGTAGCCGTTTACCGAAACGCCGTCGCGGATGTTTCGGAATCGCAAACACTCGCCACTGAACGCAGTTATCTTTTTAACCTCTATTGCAGCGCATCCGGCGAAACACGTGAATGGACATCCAGCGCTGCGCTCTCATTTCCGATCAAGGGTATCCCCGTTGGAATCAAAGGTGACGGCAACTTCAGTTCAAATGATCTGAAGGAGTTTTGCAAACTCGGAAAAGAACAGAATTACGCCTTCGGCGCAGAATACAATTTCGATCGAGTGGTAGCGCTCGACGCGCTTTCAAACTTCAATCAGTGTATCGAGCTAGAAAACAAGACGGGCCTAACCATTACCCACGAGTCAGCACCCCCGAGATCGGTTATCTTCACAGGCAAATTTGCGGATGGCCACAGCCAAGGAACGCTTGACACCGTAGAGTACGATCAAGACCGTGTTGAGTGCACAAGCGCCAGTTTCTCTGAAGATCAGACTTCGCGAAAGATCCATGGATCGGTGCAAATCCCGATTGGAACGCACAATTTCACGATCACGTGCGTACGCAAAGCAAAAGATGACGGAGAGGATACTTACTATCCAATGGCGCCGGTTCAAATAGGTACGTCATTTGGTCCCTATACGGTTTTGATGCCGCCCGACAAACTCTTTGGATTTCAAACAGCATCACAAGCGAAAGTTGCTCACGCAGAAGTCGTTGAAAAACTCCACGCCGCTAATTCCGATATCGGTGCAAAAGCCCAGAGAATACAGCAATTACGTAACAGATGGGGGAACCGAGCTATGCGGATCGTTTACACAGGAGACAATCCTGCAGCCTTCAATGCCCATTCCAAAAATCCGTGCGGAACTGACGTAGACAACGACCATTTCATGAACGGTGTTTGTCAGCGTCAGCGAGGCGGGTTAGTTCTTGACGGCTGGAAACACGTAGCAACGGTTACCGGCGGGGTATGTAGCCACACCTTCCACGTTGTCCATTGCATCGGTGATTACTGAGCCTGTACAGTCCGGCATGCGCGATGAAACAACTTTGCTGACTTGCTAGATTGTAGCAGCCATTCGATCATCATGCAGCATCCGGTAAAATGGGCTCTTACCAATCATCAGAGCCGACGCAGCATGGGTCAACTACAACGTCGTAGCGATTTTCACGGGCGGCCCTTACCAGTCATTCATCGGGTCAGGCTACGCCGCAGTGCAGCTTCACCAAACCAGCCGTTCGCTGCATCTGCGGAAACGGCATAAAAATGAAGATAGGTGGAAGTACCTTGGACCCGAGCCGGAAACCGGCATCGTTGCAGAAAAGGGCTGGCTAGAACAAACAGGCCACATTCAATTGAAACAAAAACCATTCCGCGCAATCCTGCAGTGTGGCCATGTTTGCAGGCGCCTAAGGAAAACGAGAGCAATGGATCAGCTAAATCAGATACTTGAGGACGCCACCGCCGCCATATCTGCCCCCTATTTTCATTTGCCGATCTTCGGCGGTCCACCAGTATGGCGAGAGCGTGTTTACTGCTACGAGCTATATCACCAAATGCGGCTTCGCTGGCCTGAAGGCTGTCCACTCATTCTGACAGGTGAAGTGGACAAACGAGCTCATCCAATTTTTGAAGAGCTCGAGGCTCGTCAAGCCATCCCGGATCTTCTCGTTCATTCGCCCGGTCACATGGACCAGAATTTCGCAGTTATGGAGATCAAGTCCCAGCAGGCACAGCCCCAGGGTGTTCAGAAAGACATGGCAACCTTGCGGGAATTTTGCGACACCATAGGCTATCGAAGAGCTCTATATTTGGTCTTTGGTCCAGAATTGCCGGCAGCATTGGGCGAACTGCCCGCTGATATTGAAGTGTGGCACCACCACGAAGTAGGAACTCCAGCGCGCATTCTTGATCGGGCTTGAGCTACGAATCCGGCTTTAGTTGCTACTTCGGTTTTGAATTGGATCATTGCTGAGAAATTGTCGGCCCATAAAGGAGACTTTGAGCGCTGAGGTCGGTTGCTGCATTTGCGTCGGCTTTGCTGACATTCGCTGCCCGAGCGAAATCTACCAGCATCTGAAAATTGGGACACAAGGCGCCGCAGCCAGGATGGTTCGCGGGCCATCTAGATGTCCCACATCGACATCTGCTATAGCTGATGAATGCGAAATACCGCATATTGTGTATCAGATGTTCAAAAATTTACAGCGTGAACTAGAAAGGCTTGGGCGGATGAAAGAGATTTCCGTCCCCATAGAGCCTGATTCCGAAGGATATCTGGACAAGGAATGCCCTTCCGAGCCATGCCTTTTCCTCTTCAAGATCCATAGTGACGACTGGTCGAGCATTATTCGAGACGAGGAGGTGTTCTGTCCATCCTGCGGGCATACAGCTCATGCTAAGTCGTGGTATCCCAGGGCACAGGTTGAGGCTGCTCGAGACTACGCGGTAGGCACGATCACCAACTCTATGAACAAGGCGATGAGAGCGGACGCGGCGGCGTCGAAACGCCGCCAAAACCGCAATTCCTTCCTGAGCATCACTCTTGACGTGAAAGGTGGACGTGATGCCGTGCTTGTGCCAGTAGCAGCAGCGGACCCGATGCGGCTTCGTACCGCCTGTGAGAGCTGCGGTTGCCGCTATTCCTATATTGGCGCTGCATACTTTTGCCCAAGCTGTGGGGCGAACTCTGCAAGCCATACATTCGCGCAAACCTTGAACTCCATCCGCACCGCGGCAGGACTTGGGGAAACCCTGCGGAACACGCTCGGTCCTGATGAGGCCGAGGTGATGATCCGAACGCTTCTGGAGAAGGCTGTCCAAGACACGGTAATGTCGTTCCAGAGGTTGAACGAGCAGCTATATGAACGTCAGAGCGGAAAGACGGCCCGCCGAAATGCCTTTCAGAACCTCGATGCAGGGTCGGACTTATGGAGGGCCGAGATTGGGCATGCCTACGTTGATCTGATTGGCCCGACCAAACTTGACCATCTCAAGGTTTACTTCCAGCAGCGCCATCTTCTCGCGCATCAGCAGGGAATCGTAGATCAGGACTACATCGATCGAAGCGGCGACAAGACGTATGCGGTAGGGCAACGCATTCTAATCCAAGATTCAGGGGTACGAGAGTTTGCCGACCTGATCGAGGAGCTCAGCAGCGAGCTAACGAAGAAGGTGTCCTCTTAAGTTGCGCTGATGCTCGGTCAAGACTGATTTTTATCGAACTGCGTTGGCGGAACTATATCCCGACTCGAAATCCAGTCGAAGGTAGCGGCATTTTAAGCGGCACAAGACGGCCGATTTCGTAACATTAACCCGTTGTTTTAATTAATGGACATCCGGCACAAAAACCGGCATGTTTCCCGCCATGGATGTTACGATGATGGAACCGATGCTGCCCGAAGAGGTGGCTCTCCAGTCGCTTGAAGACAGCGCGCTCCAGCTCGTGGAGGCCGCCAGCGGACTCGCGAAGCGCATTCACCCGATACTGCAAAACTCAGTCGGTGATCTCGTGCGTTCAATGAACTGCTACTATTCGAACCTGATAGAAGGTCACAATACGCATCCTCGCGACATCGAACGCGCGCTGGCGGACGACTTCTCAAGCGAACCGAAGAAGCGAGATCTGCAACTAGAGGCCGTCGCACATATCCACGTCCAGAAGATGATTGATGAAGGCCGCGATCCAGCAGTCTGGCCGGCGACTGCGGCGTACGCTCGTTGGCTTCACAAGGAGTTCTGCGAACGCTTACCTGATGACATGCTGTGGGTAGAGAACGAGAGCACCGGTGAAAGGCACCAAGTCGTTCCTGGTCAACTACGAAGGGTCGATGTCGAAGTTGGCCGGCACGTACCGCCTCCTAACGAGGATGTGCCGCGTTTTCTCGTACGTTTCGACCGTGCGTACGGCTCCCCTCCGCTGAGCCGACTGCGCCAAATCCAGTCCGTGGGAGCCGTTCACCATCGCTTCCTATGGATTCATCCGTTTCTCGATGGGAATGGTCGTGTTGCGCGTTTGATGTCGCACGCACTTCTAAAACGGCTCGGGATCGGGACGAGTCTATGGTCAGTTGCCCGCGGTCTCGCAAGAGAAGAGGCGGAGTATAAGTCGCGGTTAGTGGCCGCGGATCACCCTCGACATGGTGACCGCGACGGACGTGGAAATCTCACTCAATCTGGATTGCTCTCGTTCTGTCGCTTCTTTCTCGAGCGCTCGATTGACCAAGTTGCATTCATGGAAGGGCTTCTTGACCCTTCCGAACTTCTGCGCCGCATGGAAATCCATATCGAGGAAGAAGTTCGGGCGAAGAGGTTGGAACGGGGAAGCTATATGGTCCTGCGAGAAGCCGCACTCGCTGGTCAAGTGGAACGCGCACAGATCCCTATGCTTACGAACTATGAAGAGCGTGCTGCCCGCAAGGTCACATCGGCGCTCACGAAACGTGGAATGCTCGTTGCTGCCAACCATCGCGCGCCCCTTCGGCTCGCGTTTCCGACGGACGCAGTCGAGCGTTGGTTCCCGCTCCTCTATCCCAACTCACCGGGAGGCGCGCCATGAACGGAATCGGACCAATTGTTCCCTTGGTGAGACGCTTTTCAAAGACATTCTCGCCGTCGTCGGATGAGGAAGGTGACCCGGAAGCCATTCACCCAGACTTCTTTTTCAATAGAAGTAGTGTTGGTTGGGAGGTGATTGAAGAAAAACGGCGCTGCGTAATCATCGCTGATGCGGGCGCCGGCAAAACCTACGAAATGCTCACGCGCGCCCGATATGCCGAAGAGCGCGGTAGATACGCGTTCTTTATCAGGATCGAGAACATAGGCTCAGCGTTCGAGTCGTCATTCGACGTTGGAAAAGCTCAACGCTTTGAGGCATGGCTCGAGTCAAACGAAGACGCTTGGTTCTTTCTCGATTCCGTAGACGAAGCCTTACTTCATGACCCGTTGGCATTCGAAGATGCAATGAAGGCCTTCGCAGCGCGAATAGCGGATGCAGGAGATCGCGCGTACATCATCATTTCGAGCCGAAGCTACGCGTGGCGGGCCCGAACGGATCGGGAACTCTTGGACCAACTTTTCCCGTACACCCCTCCCGAAGCCGAAGAGCTTGAAGAAGAGGGGCTTGAGGGCATCGTTGCGCCGGACACGTCTGATCCGAGCAAGCCGCCCAGTTCTGTAGAGGTCGTCCTCCTCGACGACCTCGATGACGATGACATCAGGATGTTTGCCGCTCATTTAGGGGCGACCAACATCGAGGAAATGATGCAGGAGATCAGAAGATCGGGCTTATCCAACCTATCGGCCCGGCCGTTCGATCTGCTCGGAATTCTCGCAAAATGGCGGTCCGAGCGTCAGTTGGGCGGACGACTCGGCTATCTCAAGCACAGTATCTCCGCCCGGCTCGATGAAATCGATTTTTCTACTGCTCCGGTCGATCAAGGCAAACTTTCCGAAGGTATTCGCCGCGTCGCAGCTGCAGTGATTCTGACGGGCAAAGCCGAAGTCTCCGTTCCGGGATCAGAAAGAACCAAACGCGGTTTTGACCCATTGAAGGTGCTGCCGGATTGGCCCCGTGAGGCTGTCATGGCGTTGCTCCAGTGCACACTTTTCACCGACGCTGTTTATGGTGTGGTCAGATTTAGGCATCGAGACATCCGCGAACTCTTGGCCGCCGAATGGTTTGCAGAGGGATTGGCAAACCCGGACCGGAGAGCAGATGTCGAGGCGATGCTAATCAGGGAGAAGTACGGGGAACGAATACTAACTCCTCGATTTCGCCCGATACTGCCGTGGTTGGTGCTGCTTGATGACCGATTTCGTCTGGAGGCAACCGCCATTCGCCCGGAAATCGCAGTCGAGGGTGGAGATGTCGCCAGCCTTCCAGTCGAAGAACGTAGAAGTCTTCTCCACAGCATCGTCGAGCAAATTGCACAAGGGGAGGATGATCGTGGAGCGCGCGACAATGATGCGATCGCTCGTATTGCGCAAGCTGACCTGTCATCAGATGTTGCGAAACTGATCGCCCGGCACGACGAGAACGACGAGGCCTTGTTCTTTTTGGGGCGCTTGGTTTGGCAGGGTAGTATGACCGACTGCATTCCTTTGCTCTTAGATATCGCTCGAAACAAATCGCGGGGAGTTTACGCCCGCATCGCGGCCGCTCGTGCTGTGTTCACAACTGGTTCCAGGGAACAACAAGACACCTTGTGGGACTCGCTCTTGGAGGCAACCAATGGAGACAACTAAGCTGGATCGACGACTGCTCGCAGAAATCCTCCAGAGCTGTGAGCCTGATTTAGCAAGCGTGCGGCGTCTCCTGTCGTCGATGGAGATCCTTCCGCCATATGAAAGATTTCAAGCGAGCGGCCTGACCGATGCAATCGACCATCTAATCGAACGCCTGCCGGCTGAAAGGGACGGTACAGATGGTCCACTTGCAATTCTGTTGGAGGGGTTGAACAACTTTCTTGATCGCCCGCCATTCGCTGAACGCAGAGAATGCCGGGTGTCAAAGGAGTTTGCATGGCTGTTGGCGCCAGCGTTGCATGCTGTCGAACGCCTCGTTTCACAACGCTCTGAAGCCGCGTTCGCGCCAGCATCAATAGCAATCATGTTAAAGGTACCTGCCGCCAGATTTTGGCAGGACGTCGAATTCAGGGACCGGAAAGACGGGCTGGCGGACCGCTTGGCAAGATGGCCAGAGCTTAACGATGCGTTGTTTTGGAGGAGCGTGGAAGCCGCCCGCCGCCCATTGGCAGAGAAGGGCGAGAAACTGACAGATGACTGGCCCGTGCAGTACTTGGGCCACTTCTGGAGTTTCCGAGCCGACGATTTTGAGCGGGTGTTGGGATTCATCACCGGACGGCCAGAAGAAGACGATCGATTGATTTCGGTTTCGCTGGCCTATCGCATCTACAGAACAAATGGTTTGAAAGCTTCGTCGCTGAATGCCCTTCAATCAGCCATCGGAGACGATGCGTCGCTATCGGCACGTTTGGGGGATCTGCTGAATGCCCAGAAGTCAAAAGACGCAGAAGCATTCGAGCGAAGGGAACGTAAACGGCAGAAGAAATATGAGCGCAAACGTAAGAAGCAAGCCGAGAACAGAGCGGGCTGGATAGGACAACTTCAATCCAATCCAGAGCGGATTCGAAACCTAGATGGACGTGAGCCTGGCGAGATCACCTATGATCATCTTTGGTTGATGTCGGAGATTGAGAAAGATGGACTTAGAACTGATCGCCGTGGAGGGGCCAACTGGAAGGCATTGATCCCAGAGTTTGGCGAGGCGGTCGCTCGGGCGTACCGTGATGCGGCGATTGAGCATTGGAGGATCTACAAACCGGAATTGAAGTCCGAGGGCTCGGAATCGAATGGCATTCCATACGCTCTAATTTTTGGGCTTGTTGGGCTCGAAATCGAAGCTCGTGAAACAGAAGGATTCTTTGCCAGTCTTCCTGAAGCTGAATTCAAACACGCTTTGCGCTATACAACATGGGAATTAAATGGTTTTCCAACGTGGCTAGAGACAGCTCAGAGAGTTCGAGGTGATCTTGTCGTAGATGCCCTGTTGCCAGAAATTCGTTGGGAATTTGAGAACTCGAATGCTGAGTCCACGCCCCATCATGTCTTGCATGACATCGTGTACCACGCACCCTGGCTTCACAGTTCACTAGTTGAGCATGTTGTCAGCAAGCTTGAGAATTCTGGGCCTCTACACTCAGACACACTTCGTTATGCGCTTCACATATTGCGAAGCGGCGGTGCGTCCGGTGATCGTTTGGCTGATCTGGCGCGAACGCGGATTGAGCGTGGAATAGACTCCGAAAACAATCCAAATCTCTATGCCCTTTGGGTAGACGCAGATGCCGAGGCAGGCATACGGGCGCTGGAGACCTGGCTGGAGAGTCAAGATGACGCGGAGGCGTCAAAATCAGCTCAACTCTTTGTCACAGCGCTGATGGGTGGACGCCACGGCGCCGGTAGGGGACCCGCTATCGGTAGCTACCGGTCGGCTTCCATCCTCAAAAGACTCTACGTTCTGATGCATCGCTACATTCGCGCTTCGGATGACATCGACCGAGCAAACACCGGTGTCTATTCACCCGGCCTCCGTGACGATGCGCAAGACGGTCGAAATGCAATTTTTAGTCTACTTTCTGAGATCCCTGGTGAGGACACATATGTTGCTCTGAAAGACTTGTCTCATGATCACCCGAATGAACGATCACGGGATTGGATGGCGAAATTGGCGTATCGGCGCGCCGAGAGCGACGGTGATCTTGTCGCCTGGTCGGAGACAGAAGTTTCTCGGTTCGCAAGTGGGTAATCGTGACTCTCCTGTCGTTTTACGTGTCGGATGTCTGCTTCATCGTGGAATAGCTATCGATTTCGCCACCGCAGCGAACGGCAGCTTCCCGCCGATTCCGTTGAAAAACTCGTTGTATACGGCGCTCGTGCTTTGGCTATCGAATTGATTTGAAGAGGCAATCCACCGCCAGCCCGACTGGTTATCCGGCGACGGGCACCAGTGGCTTGAGCT
>NZ_JBDOQV010000015.1:0-6441 GCF_039839345.1 Roseovarius sp. CAU 1744
AGCTCAAGCCACTGGTGCCCGTCGCCGGATAACCAGTCGGGCTGGCGGTGGATTGCCTCTTCAAATCAATTCGATAGCCAAAGCACGAGCGCCGTATACAACGAGTTTTTCAACGGAATCAGCCCTGACCGGAAGTGTCAAAATCTTGCTGCGTGCGCACGCAGCGCGCATTTCGCTGCAACGATATGAAATTTCATCCTGCCACGCAGCAGACGTTCATGTATGCGGCAGCTAACCCAGTTCGCGTCAGTTGAACGGTAAGGTCAATCGTTAACACCGATCTAACCAGCAGGAGTTCTATCAGCATCTCAACTATAAGTATGATTATGACCTCGACCCTGAACTTGAGGAACGGAAGCGCTTCTAGGGCATGATGCGATCACATAAAGCACATGCCAGGAAAACGCGTTACGATGCCCTCAAGGAATAGCTATAAGTGAAGCAGCAGATGCCTCGCTGAAACGCGTACCTTACAATCCGATGCAATCAAGCCGAACACATAATAACGGCGAATTCACGCCGATGTGACACAATATATGCTAACCTTAAGATATCATTAGGACTCTGTTAATAATGTTGATTCATTAAAACTAAAGTTTTTGCAACGTCAGGAATGCGACATGAACACTAATGAGATGCTCATCAGAACTATGAACGCAGCAAAAGAGGCTCGAAAGAAGGGTTTCTTAAATACGGCGGAAGCACTCGACGAAATCGGGGAGCGCCTGTTGGGTCTTCTGGAGTCGCATGCACAACCACAGAGCGATTATTTGGTAGAGCCATCGTCAGAGTTGCATCATATGCACTGAAAACCCGACCTATACTTCTGCGACGAAGCAAGTTTATCTTTTGTTAACTGTTTTCCCTAAGGTTGTGCTGTGTGGTGAACTCGCCCAAATTACACCTAAGGAAAGCAAATCATGACGAGTTACAAAGACCTGCTTGTTTTGTTGAACGACCTAAAAAACTATGCAGATAAGAACAACTTCCCGGAAGCAGAAAAACTCATCTCCCGAGCCAGACAGGCGATGGACAAAGACTTCGGCAGCTCGTTTCGTCCAGTTCGAAGACCACAAAAGACTTCCGGAAACCGTGCGATGCAATAGTCAACGGCAGAGCAGTTCCCGTCGCATATGCGGGCCCTCATATGCACCTCCCTGTTAGACTGGCCCCGGCACCGTCCTGGGTCTACTTTTTGGTCCAGCGGTTTCGTCTGCAACTCAGCTTAGCCAGCCTTTGCGAACCAATGGCTAGGATCTTAGATAATAGTTCCTGTCGCCGTGGTAAATTGTAGTCCCACTGTAGTGAATTGCGCCCGAGACATCTACTTCCCATACGTTTTCTTATAGACTTAGAGCTGTTCCTGACTGACACTCGAAAGGGCTTTGTGAATGATCGGTCAGGCTTCAAGATGCTTCCTAGAGGCGTACGACCTAGCGTCTAGCTTTTTGGCCGACGAGAATGCACTTGGCACAACGCCTGCATACGTCTTCACTAACTTGGCTGCATTTGATGTTCAGGCCGCTGAAAGCGCATTCATATCAAAGGAATTTTCAAATGAGAGAAGCCCCGCAGAGGAGGCAGCGCGGGGCTTCGAAATCACTACACTCGTTCTGTTAGTAACATCTGTAATCAACCACAGAAGAATGAATCTTCAGTTACCAATAACGGAGAAATGGTCATGCCCAAGACCAAGAAAGAATTGGAGGCTGCATATCATTTCAGCATCTGCTCCCACGTCGCCTCAAAGGCGGAGACGGAACTGTTCAAGACAGTCATTGGCAGCAGAGATTGGTTATTCGACGTCCATACAAGCCGCGCAATTGAGCGAACCGTCGTATCATTGGGCTACTTAGCAGACTCTAGGTCAATAGCCGTCATGTTTTCGTGTCATTGGTTCGCTTTGCGGTAGCAACGTTCAAAATTTTACAACCCTTAATGATTGAGTAACCATTTCAATATCACCCTATGATTGCATGAATGAATGACAGGCAGAAAACTAATGATAGGAAGTGTAATTATCGCAATGTTTTCCGGGTCACTTTTGGCAATAACCCTCCTACTTGTGGGCTGGCCAGTTTGGGTGGCAATCTTGGCCTACATGGGTTGCGGAATGCTAGTGCTGGTATTCATGGCAACGCTAAAGCTGTTTCGGCGGTCAATAAGTAGAACAGCAAGGCTGATCGTGTCAGTCTTGAGCAGGCGGCAATATCAACGGGCCTACGCAACACCGAGGACGGTCGCGACGCTTTCGGATTCATACACCGATGGTAATGGGAGATAGCTTAATTGAGCCGAAGGCCTGATTAGACTGTCGAGAGTATTTTGGTCATAAGAACCTCAGAATTCGTCCACAACAGATCCTCAGTATGTCTCTATGCTAGAGGGCAGGAACTTGAATTAACCGCTAAGCCTCTGAAAAATTGGTGATCTGCCCAGGATTTCCCGCCGGTCTGTTGGAGTAGTCTGGTTGCTCTCACCTGATTTCACATGATCTGTTTCCAGGCACGCCGCATACTCAATGATTGGATGGCACTCTACAACAAGGAGCGGCCCCACCCCGCGCTTGGTCGGCTCACGCCAGTCGACGCATCTTGGGCAGGCTTGGAAGAGCGGGAAGCAGCATGAAACCTAAACCCGATATATCTAAGCAAATCTGTCTGAAAAGGTAAGAGCACTTCATGCCAAAATACTTTCCACCAGTCTCGCCGAGAGGCATTGTCTCCGCGCGTAGTAGCGATCAGCTAACCTTTTGTAACCTCTTTTGGGAGTCCAACCGTGAAAAACCTTTCATCTGTTTGGACCCAAAACTCAAGAACTCTTGAGCAAGTCGGTGTCGGGCCATATAGCTTTTCAACCGCGTAGACATCAGCTGAGAATACAGCAATGGCTCGGTAAAGCCCGATTATGAAGTCCACGTCTATTTCCTTTGACAGGGTTACTGGTTGTTCGAGTGCTGACGCGACGCAGATACAAGCAAACGCAGCTTCCAACGCTGGGGCATTCGGAAACTTTCTTACTGCTTCTCCGATTACCACGTTCGGAGGCGCACGTTCCATTGATAATGAACGCTCTGCCACAAACTCTTCAATTAGCGAAGAATAGCTTCCGGGAAGCAACGTCATCTAACCACCAGAACCTTCAGCCCACTAGAAATGGCAAGCGGTATTTCAATGAAGGATTGAACACATAATTTCTTATCGAAGGCAACGCGCGCTTGCCGGGTCGAGGCAAACTGCGACCCTGTAACTCGGAACCCGTTTGACGCAAGCAATTCTAATTGCTCAAAGCTTAACCTGCGTTTTTTTTGCACTCTGACCAAGCGACCAAAAAAAATCTGCAGATCACCGCTAACGTTCAGGAAGTTTCCAATGTCAAATATTGTTTTTATTATATTTTTTTCAGATCTGCTTGGTGACAGAGTTAGTATACTCATTAAGGGTTTCCACTCGTATTTATACACCCGAAAACAACAACTAGTGGCGTTAGGAAGTCAAACCATACGTGCCAACTGCTGAATCTTAAGCGGTTTTCGCGATTTCGGAAAGATGTACCACTGAGAGATTTTAAGTCGGGCAGAAAGCTCAAGTTGGGTTTGTTGCGCAAATAGCGATTAACAATTGAATCAATGACTACTGTTTCACACGAGAGCTGTTCAGTTTGGAGTTTCTTCGCAGTTTCTGTGTTTTGAGAAGCATTCGGGTTGATTGTACCCAAACTGGAAATTCTCCGTTCGTGCCCATTTAACCGAGTTCCGATCGCGCTGATCCTTTCGCTCACCTTAAATTTATGAAGGCAAAGGGTACGTGTTTCAGAAACAATTCCTGCCCTTTGATTGCATCGGCAAATAATTCTGTATCAGGATAAATTATTTGAAATTTTCATGTTGAATGTCAGCAGGAATTGCAGCTGTAGTTCTAATACCAGATTCCGCGTTTACCTCGAAGCTAAAGCAAAAGGTTCTTGTATGTCAAAGATAGAAGATCTGACCGCAGAGCTCTGCGATCAGTTGATGCAGAAGGCATCTGCCGGTGATCTGGAGAGTGTTAAGAAAACGGTGGTGATGCTCATCGAGTATGCCGCATATGAAGTCGCCCGACATCGACATTCAAATGCTTCAAGCATACTATTCTGTGTTGCGAAAGAGTGTGAAAATATCCTCCCGGGCAATGTCAGAGGAGCTCGTATAGAGGCCGGTTGATCAGGTTTCTACCCTGCTGGCATCGCTCGGTGCACTGGCAACGCACGTGCGCGCTATTTCTTGCGAAACGTTCATGTATCAACATCTCATTCGATACGTTGTGCTTCGATGGCCCGCTGGCAATGCCGCCGCGTTACTTGTAACCGGGAGCGGGTCTAACATTGGCTCGCTAGCTTCAAAACTCCAAGTTAACTCTTGGGTAGTTACTCTAGCCCTTGTCAAAATTCTTTCGTAGCTTTCTTGATCGAACTGCCACAGGCCCACACCAATGTTTCCATTATGAGTTTTCTGTTTTCCCAATATTGTGGGTGATGCATCAAGAGCGCGGTATATCCGTTGCATCTTTTCGTCAAAAACTCCGACAAAGTGGTCAATACAGAATTCCTTCATGAGAAAGGCACCGGCTGCCAGAAGCTTCGCCGCCACCAGCCTCTCCGCCGTTGGCGCTACACAAAACCTAGTACACTCCCAAATGTACGGACTCCTAATCTCGACTCCATCTGTCAGCTGCAGAAAATGATCATTGACCATCGTTTTGCCGGTCGTTGGGAGTAACCTTAGAGAACCTTCGTGTTCACCGTCGAAGTCTTCCAGTATGATATAAAGTGGATTTATGGCATCATACTCATCGTGTTCTTCACCCCATTCATTTACGTCAACATTCCATTGCAAGCGAGTGAAAAACTGGGCTGTTCTATGAAGATGCATGCTTCTCTTTAACTTTTTGAGAGAAGTTAGCTGCGAACCATTTACAAACCTTATCAAGGTGATACCTCCGGGTGTGTTTATGACCCAGTTTTTTCATACGAAAGTGAAAAATTAGTTTTGATTGAGATCAGTTCCTTCGTTTTTTTGCTATTGGCGGTATGCTGCTCCCCGAGGGCTTCCGGAATTTAGCGGCATAATGAGCTAACTGAAAATAACCCTCCTTAAGAAAACTGGCCCACCGCAATGTTTAGAGAACGGATAATCGTGAATCACAACCAGGCGATCAAAGCCAGAAGAGCTTGTCTCGGAATTACTGCAGTTTGAACTAGACGTTGCCCCCTGATTCGGGCCGCTCAGGTATAGAATCCGTTTCTGTTTTGACCTGCTACCCATGTTTGGACCGCCCGGCTGGAAATTTTCTGGAGGGTGGTGAGCTCAGGGCGATTGGGGTTCACCTGAACCGTTCATTTGCATAATCCGAGGGTTGTGACCGATCGCGCCGTGGAGTCGGGCTACGTTGTAGTCTCTGCGCCAAGCCTCTATTTTTGTTCGTGCGTCGTTAAGGCTCATAAATCAATGCGTGTTGAGGCATTTCGCACGGAACTTACCGTTGAAGTTTTCCATGAACGCGTTGTCTGTCGGCTCGCCAGGCCGAGAGAAGTCCAGTACCACACCCTTCTGATATGCCCACAGATCAAGGTTACGAGACACAAATTCGGCCCCCTGATCCACACGGATGGATTTCGGATAGCCAGTTCTGGTGCAAATACGTTCAAAGGTTTGCGCGAAATCTTCACGGCGATAGCTGAACCGTGGATCGGTTGCCGGTGAGAAGCGCGAGAACGTGTCCACAATGGTCAGAACCCTGAACTATCTACCCCTCACCAGCTGGTCATGCACTAAATCCGTGGCCTAAGTTTCATTGCTTCTGGTTGCCTCAGTGCGATCCTCGCGCAGCTGGCCTGCACCCTGGGCTTAGGCGTCTTGTTCGCAGTTGCAGCCCCATCTCGTTGTAAAGGAGGTCGTTCTTCTTGGCATTCACCTTCCAGCCCTCCCGGCGCAGAAGGACGTAGATGCGTCTGTACCCATAGCGCACACGCGTCTCCGCGATTTCGTTAATGCGTTTCTTAAGTTCGGCCTGCTCGTCACCATGCGGTCGGTAACGATACGTCGACCATTGCGCCTGAAGAACACCGCAGGCGCGGCGAATGCTAATACGAACCCATTTTCGATTGGGCTGCCCGGCCATCTCGGTTTCGAGAATTTGCACTTCTCTAAAGGACATTATACTGTAGCAAATTCCTTCAACAAGAGTGGTCACATTGGACGGCCAAATTTAGGATTTAACTCGGCGCAACTACAGGTAAGTTGCACCGAATCTAGACTTGGCTGGATGCCATTTACGCGAAGTCGAATACATCGACGGTGACAGTGGCACGGGTAAGCTGACCATTGTCATCCGCCGTCCAGTAATCAAACGTGTCGGTCCCCTCGTAATCGCCGAAAGGCGTGTAGACCAGTTTGCCGTCATC
>NZ_JBDOQV010000016.1:0-4086 GCF_039839345.1 Roseovarius sp. CAU 1744
ACTCATAGAACAGCGCCGCCTGCGCTTCCTGCTTCGGTCCCATCATGGCTCATTCTCCCGCTCGTTGAGAGAATTGAATCAGCAGTTCATGCACCAATCAAGGAAGAGTTTTTCAACAAAATCCGCCCCTATTCACAATCTATCCAATAATAGGACTGGACTTCATGCGTACAGCAAGCGTGTGTGGGGTTATGAATGAGTTTGAGCGTGACGAGATATCAAAGGGGTTTGCCGATCTGATGGCAGCGCAGGAAGACGCTGCGACTCTGGCCATCGAAGGTCAATCTACGGAGCGTTCGCTCGCCTTATTGCAGGAAGACGTCAACCACCTTTGGCAAATGATGACTGGCTGCATAGGCACTCTCGCATCATTAGATCGACTGCTGGACAAAGCGGAGAAGCGAGCCATCCGCTAGAAAAGGTCTGAGAAAACCCATCCGCCCGGCAGGCCGGGCTTCACTCAGTACAAGGCGAAGGGTTGGCCTTCGCTGTAAGAGTGGAGAAAACGATGACGATTGAGATCAAGCAAGAACCCAAAGTCGCAAACATTATAGCAATCAAGGCAAAGCCCAGGCGGCAGGAACAACTCTCAAAGCTTCTGAAGCGCAAGTCAGGTGCAACGATTTCACAGATTCAAAGTGCTTTCGGCTGGCAGCCGCAAACGGCGCGGGCTGCACTTTCGACACTGCGTAAGGCCGGAACTGCTATTGAACGGTCCAACACGGACAAAGGATCAGTTTACCGTATCGTCAGTGAGGCCTGAGACGATGGATGCGGATCAGACACTCGCACTTGAACAGGCTATAGCGGCCATAGACCAGCTGGACCGCGGCAGATGCTTGGATCGATGGCGGGAGGCCTTCGACCAGCCTCCGCCAAAGCATCTCTCACTGCAGTTCATGAAACGGGTGCTGATCTGGGGCTTTCAGAACCAGATGCTGGGCGGTGTATCGGTTAAAACTGAGCGTCGTCTGAAGCAATTCGCAGCCGGGCAATCAGTGCCCGCAACAGCAAAACCGGGGTCCCACCTGGTTCGGGAATGGAACGGGCGAACCTATCAGGTTGAGGTGGTGGATGGTGGCTACGTCATGGATGGCAAGACCTGGCGGTCCTTGTCGGCCATCGCCCGACACATCACCGGTGCCCGATGGTCGGGTCCACGTTTTTTCGGGGTGCAGTGATGCGCCGCATCCGTTGTGCCATCTACACCCGCAAGAGCTCCGAAGAGGGGTTGGAACAGGATTTCAACTCTCTCGATGCGCAGCGTGAGGCCTGTGAAGCCTATATCGCCAGTCAGAAACATGAAGGCTGGGAGGTGTTGCGGGATCATTATAATGACGGGGGGATCTCGGGCGGTCATCTGGATCGCCCTGCGCTGCACCGCCTGATGCAGGCGGTGGACGAGAAACGTGTCGATCAGATTGTTGTCTATAAGATCGACCGCCTGACCCGGTCACTGGCCGACTTCGCGAAACTGGTCGACCGGCTGGATGCGGCAGAGACGTCCTTCGTCTCGGTGACACAGAGCTTCAACACCGCGACCAGTATGGGGCGCCTGACGCTGAACATGTTGCTGAGCTTCGCCCAGTTCGAGCGCGAAGTGACCTCTGAGCGCATTCGCGACAAGATCGCCGCATCCAAGCGCAAGGGCATGTGGATGGGTGGGCATGTTCCCTTTGGTTACCGAGCGGATGGACGGACGTTGAAGATCGATGAGGCCGAAGCGCCCACGATCCGAACCCTCTACGACCTCTACCGGAAACTCGGCTCTGTTCGAAAAGTGAAAGACCGCGCCGAAGCCCTTGGCTTCAAGTCTCGTAGTCGCGAACGATCATGCGGGCGAGTGTCCGGGGGCATTCCTTTCGACCGCGGTCATCTCCACCACATTCTCAGCAATCCGATCTATGCCGGGCGAATCCGGCACAAGGGGCAGGTCCATGATGGGCAGCATCCGGCCATCATCGACCCACAGGCGTGGGGCAAGGTCCAGGACCTGTTGCAAAGCGGCGCCGCAATCTCCCGCGGCTCCAGGAAAAAGGCGGCCACCTCGCCGCTGGCTGGAAAGCTCTTTGATGAAACCGGTGATCGCCTGACGCCCAGCCATAGTCGGAAGAATGGCAAGAGATTGCGCTACTACGTCTCCCGACGAGTAATTGCGGGTGGCAGCAAAGAACATCCAGATGCCTGGCGGCTGCCCGCTGAACAGGTCGAGGGGGTGCTGACCGAAATGATCAGACGCCATCTCGGAAGGCCGGATACAGCGGCATTAGTGACGCAGGATTTGCCTGCAGCCGAGATCAAGACGACCGCCGCGAGACTGACCGCTTGCATCAGCTCGACTGACTGCCTGAATTTGATCGAAAAGGTACATCTGCGTCCGGGCGCAATGCGCATTCAGCTGGACACTCTGGTTCTTGCAAAATGGCTGGACTGCCTGCCGGGACATATCAACGCATCGGAACTGACAATCGAAACTCCATTCCAGACGCGCAGGAGGGGTGTCGAGCTGAAACTGCATCTTGGTGATCCGCCGCAGGTGATCGACAAAACGTTGGTGCAGAACATTGTAAAGGGGCGCCGCTGGTTGGCGATGGTTGTTGATGGCAAGTCGTTCTCAGAAATCGCAGAGGTCGAGAACGTATCAACGCGCCGCGTCCAGGATGTCGCCAATCTCGCATTGATCGCACCTGACATTCTGGATGCCATCACGCTTGGCGAACAGCCCGATGGTCTCTCCTCCGATTACCTGATCAAGACCCGCTTCTCCGCCATCTGGTCAGAACAGCGCGCACAATTCTCCGCGCTCTGACAGCGACTCTCCCCAAACTCGTACCGCCAGAATCGCAAACAGAGACTTCGGCCCGAAAACGACCCAGAAAGCCCTACGGATCGCGTCTCACTCCACACCGCGGTACGCCAAGCGGCGGGAAACGCGCGACAATAACAGAGCAAAGCAGCAGCGCCAGAAATCAGGGAAGTGTTTGGCAGGGGCAGCAGGGTTCGAACCCGCGACCTACGGTTTTGGAGACCGTCGCTCTACCAGCTGAGCTATACCCCTAAGGCCTGCGCCGGATTACGCCACCTTGGACCGGGAATCAAGCGTCCATTCCTGACTTTTGCCGCTTGTCGGTTGATTGCCGCATCGCTTCGGCTCAGGCCGGTCTCACCTGCTCCAGCCGCGACAGGTCGGCACCGCAGATCGCAGCCTCGTGCGCGAGGATCAGTTCGATCGGCCAGTTCCACCAGGCGACCGCCTGCAACCGCGCAACCTCTGCCTCATCGAACCGCCGCCGGATCGGACGGGCCGGGTTGCCGCCGACGACAGTGTAAGGTGCCACGCAGCCGGTAACGACCGCCCCTGCCCCCACGATCACCCCATCGCCCAACTGCGCCCCCGGCAGGATGCGGGCATCGCGACCGATCCAGACATCGTTCCCGACCACGGTATCCTTTCCCGGCCCGGGCAGCGAGGGGCGATCATCGTCGAAACCCCCATCAAACACGGCAAAGGGATAGGTCGAGATTCCGTCACATCGGTGGTTCGCAGACGCGGTGATGAAAACCGCCCCGTCCGCGATCTGGCAGAACCTGCCGATCTGAAGCCGCTCGGAAGATGTGGGGAAAAGATACGGTGCCAGCCGCGCCGCCCAATCTTCCGGCGGGGTTGCGCTGCTGGCGTAACTGTATTCGCCAACGGTAATCCGCGGGTGATCCAGCACAGGTTTCAGGAACACGGTGCCGGGGTGCCGGCTGCCATCTGGTAGTTTCAGGGGAAAGCGCGTCTGCGCGTCAGGGAAGGGTCCGGGCATGAAAGGCCTCGCTCTGGCAGATAAACATCAGGTCTAAATGGTCAGGCAGGCTTGTTCACGACACTCTCCATCTCGTTCAAGGATAGCATAGCAATGAATGGCACAAAGAAAAAGGGCGCCCGCGAGGGGCGCCCCGTGTCGAACGATCCGGTCAGGGATTATTCGATGATTTTGGCGACGACGCCGGCGCCGACGGTGCGGCCGCCTTCGCGGATGGCGAAGCGCAGGCCGTCTTCCATCGCGATCGGTGCGATCAGTTCGACGGTGAACTTCAGGT
>NZ_JBDOQV010000017.1:0-3047 GCF_039839345.1 Roseovarius sp. CAU 1744
GATAGGAACGCCGAAGGAAGTTATTGAGGGCGAGAGTCGGGTTGCGATGACGCCGGATTCAGCGGAGCAGTTGCGGAAGCTGGGCCATGACTGTGTGATCGAGACGGGGGCCGGTGTGGCGGCTGGATTTTCCGATGCCGCCTTTGAGGCGGCCGGTGTCGAGGTCGTCAAGACGGCTGCGGCGCTGTGGAAGGCGGCCGATGTGGTGGCCAAGGTGCGGCCGCCCACCGATACCGAGATGAAGCGGTTGCGCGACGGCCAGACCCTGATTTCCTTCTTCAACCCCGGCGGCAACGAAAAGCTGATGGACCAGGCCGCCAGGAAGGGCGCGACGGTCATCGCCATGGAGATGGTGCCGCGGATCAGCCGGGCCCAGAAGATGGACGCGCTGAGCTCGATGGCCAATATCGCCGGCTACCGGGCGGTGATCGAGGCGGGCAACAATTTCGGCCGGTTCTTCACCGGCCAGATCACCGCCGCCGGCAAGGTGCCGCCGGCCAAGGTGCTGGTGGTGGGCGCGGGCGTGGCGGGGCTTGCGGCGATCGGCACCTCGACCTCGCTGGGGGCGATCACCTATGCGTTCGACGTGCGCCCCGAAGTGGCCGAGCAGGTCGAGAGCATGGGCGCGGAATTCGTTTACCTGGATTTCGAGGAAGAGCAGGCGGACGGTTCGTCCTCGGGCGGCTATGCCTCTGTTTCCTCGCCGGAATTCCGCGAGGCGCAGCTGGCAAGGTTCCGCGAGCTGGCGCCTGAGATGGACATCGTCATCACCACCGCGCTGATCCCGAACCGCGAAGCGCCGGAGCTGTGGACCGAGGACATGGTCAAGGCGATGAAGCCGGGCTCGGTCATTGTCGACCTGGCCGCCGAGAAGGGCGGCAATTGCAAGCTGACCGTGCCGGATGAGAAGATCGTGACCGAGAATGGCGTCACGATCATCGGCTACACCGATTTCCCCAGCCGGATGGCCGCGCAATCGTCGAGCCTTTATGCCACCAACATCCGCCACATGATGACGGATCTGACGCCGGAAAAGGATGGCGTGATCGTGCATGACATGGAGGATGACGTCATCCGCGGCGCGACCGTGACCCACGCCAAGGAGGTCACCTTCCCGCCGCCACCGCCCAAGGTGCAGGCGATTGCCGCCCAGCCCAAGAAGGAAGCGGCGCGCGAACTGACACCCGAAGAGAAGAAGGCGCAGGAACTGGCGGCCTTCAAGGCACAGACCAAGAACCAGGTGACGATGCTGGCCGTGGGCGGCGGGCTGATCCTGCTGGCGGGGCTTTATACGCCGGCGTCCTTCATGCAGCATTTCATCGTCTTCGTGCTCAGCGTCTTCGTGGGTTTCCAGGTGATCTGGAATGTCAGCCACAGCCTGCACACGCCGCTGATGGCGATCACCAACGCGATCTCGTCGATCATCATCCTGGGCGCGCTGATGCAGATCGGATCGGGGTCGTTCCTGATCCTGCTGCTGGCGGCGCTCAGCGTCTTCATGGCCGCGATCAATATCTTCGGCGGCTTTCTCGTCACCCGGCGCATGCTTGCCATGTTCCAGAAGTCTTAAGAAAGGGTGGGGATTATGGATTTCGGATTTACGACAGCGGCCTATGTGGTCGCGGCGGTTCTCTTCATCCTCGCGCTTGGCGGGCTCTCGGGCCAGGAAAGCGCCAAGCGGGCGATCTGGTACGGCATCGTCGGCATGGCGATCGCGGTGCTTTCAACCCTGATGGGGCCGGGATCGGGCCTGTGGCTCTTGTCGCTGATCCTGATCGCCGGTGGCGCGGTCATCGGCTATCAACTGGCGACGCGGGTGCAGATGACGCAGATGCCCGAGCTGGTGGCGATCATGCACAGCCTCGTCGGCCTGGCGGCGGTCTTCGTGGGGTTCAACGCGGATTTCACCATCGGCATGGTCGAGGCGGCAAAGGCCGCGGGCGACGGCGTCGAGGGCGTGTTCCCGCAGCTCGTGGCCAAGAAGACACCGGTCGAGATCACCATCCTGCAGATCGAACTGGTGCTGGGGATCTGGATCGGCGCGGTGACCTTCACCGGCTCGGTCATCGCCTATGGCAAGCTGGCGGGCAAGGTTGACAGCGCGGCCAAGCAGTTGCCCGGCGGTCACGCGCTGAACGCGGCGGCGGCGGGGCTGTCGCTGCTCTTTGTCATCATGTACCTGGCCGGGTCGGGCACCTGGACGCTGGTGCTGCTGACGCTGCTGGCGCTGTTTATCGGCTATCACCTGATCATGGGGATCGGCGGGGCGGACATGCCGGTGGTGGTCTCGATGCTCAACAGCTATTCCGGCTGGGCGGCGGCGGCGATCGGCTTCAGCCTGGGCAATGACCTGCTGATCACCGTGGGCGCGCTGGTGGGATCCTCCGGTGCGATCCTCAGCTACATCATGTGCAAGGCGATGAACCGGTCGTTCATCAGCGTGATCCTGGGCGGCTTCGGCGGCGCCGGCGGCGAGCAGATGGCCGTCGAGGGCGAACAGGTGGCGATAGATGCCGACGGGGTGGCCACTGCGCTGAACGAGGCCGACAGCATCATCATCATCCCGGGCTACGGGATGGCGGTGGCGCAGGCGCAGCAGGCGGTGAGCGAGCTGACCACCAAGCTGCGCGCCAAGGGCAAGAATGTGCGCTTTGCCATCCACCCGGTCGCCGGCCGTCTGCCCGGGCACATGAACGTGCTGCTGGCCGAGGCCAAGGTGCCCTATGACATCGTGCTGGAAATGGACGAGATCAACGCGGATTTCCCGGATACCGACGTGGCCATCGTGATCGGCTCGAACGACATCGTGAACCCGGCCGCGCAGGACGACCCCAACAGCCCCATCGCCGGCATGCCGGTGCTGGAATGCTGGAAGGCGAAACAGGTCTTCGTCAGCAAGCGCGGCCAGGGCACCGGCTATTCCGGCATCGAAAACCCGCTCTTCTACAAGGAAAACACCCGCATGTTCTACGGCGACGCAAAAGACAGCGTCAACAGCCTGCTCAGCAAGATCAACTGACCCAGGCCGAATGAAAAAAAGGCCAGGG
>NZ_JBDOQV010000018.1:0-2573 GCF_039839345.1 Roseovarius sp. CAU 1744
GTCGAATACATCGACGGTGACAGTGGCACGGGTAAGCTGACCATTGTCATCCGCCGTCCAGTAATCAAACGTGTCGGTCCCCTCGTAATCGCCGAAAGGCGTGTAGACCAGTTTGCCGTCATCGCGCATCGCCAGGTCGCCCTTGTAGGGGTTGGTGAAGCCGTCGATCGTCAGAACATCGCCGTCGGGGTCGTAATCATTGGCGAGCACGTCGATGATGATGCTGGATTCGTTGTCCACGGACACATGATCATCCTGCGCATCAGGGGCATCGCTATCTAGGTCGATCAGACCGTTCGAGGTGACGCCAAGATTTTGCAGCCGGGTATCGGAGATATCCAGTGTGATGACATGGTTGAACTTCAGCAATTCGCCGGTCGCACGGTCGGCGACGAGATCCGGCAACAGCATGACGTTCCGCCCATCGGCGGTTTCGTAATAACCGTCGGCCTGAAGGATCGTCAGGATATGCTTGGAAAACAGGATGTCCTGGTTATCCGATGCAAACTGCCGGTCGCGTGATCCGATCGAATCAGTCTTGATGCCATCAAAGGACAGGTTTTCGTTCAGGCTGATGGTGGTGTCACCCGTCATCGTGAACTGAAGCCGGCCTTCGACCAGATCGTCCGAGGACAGGAAGGAGTGCCAATTCTTGTTGTAGCCTTCGATGTCGATATCGTTACCATTGGCATCGACATCAATCAGAACATGGTCGATGTCATCGCCCGTCCAGCCGTTCTTGATCCGCTGTTCCAGATCGATCCCGGTATGGAAGTTGGTGACTTTCAGCCCGTTGATCGCCAGGTCAAACACCTGCGGTCCGAACTCGAACCCGGTACCGGCAATGGAAATCAGCTCCTGGCTGTCGGTCCCGATCAGGTCGAAATTCTTCAGCGTATAGTGAGACGTGTAGGTCAACTGCACGCCCTCTGTCGTCTCCCAGTTCACGAAACCGTCCATAACAGTGCGGACATCGTGATTTTGCTGGATCTGACGCTTGACCACGATCAGACCGACATGGGTGCCAAAGGCTTCGTTGTCGCTGAAACCCTGGATCGGCACCTGGTCATTGCTCCGCGCCGTTTCCGATCCGTAGAAGGCGTCAGGCTGATCGGTGTGTTCGGCAACCGGGTTGCTGGCAGCGGTGCGGGTCATCCAGACGAAGCCGTGGTTGGTATTCGCGGCGATGTTTTCGCTGGCCTCGACCATCCGGCCGCTGAAGAAGAACCCCTCGCCGGTGCGGCCGACATCATCGCGCAGGACATCCTCACCCGATTTTGTCCTGGCATGGCCGTATCCGACGCCCTCGGTCTTGATCGCAACGTTGCGCCACCAGATGCCGGTTTCATCGCCATCCTCGGCCACGAAGGCCGCGCCAAACACGTCAAACGCGACGTTGTCGATGAAATTTGCATGGCTGGAGTGGTGCACGAAACCCCATCCCGGGTTGCCGGTCACGACATTGCCCATCGCGATCGCTGGATCATCCTGATCCTCGGTGCCCGTACGGTGGAAGTGCAGCGAATACCGACCCTGCGAGTTGGTGTCGGCGGCAATCGTATCGGGATCCAGCGTGTTGAGGTGGAACGCGGGCTTCGATTTGTCAGTACGGCCCAGATCGTCGAACGCCGCATAGCGGACATCGACATCCTGGTTGTGCTTGAACATCACGTGGCCGCGGTGGTGGACCTCGGAGGCCTCGCCATCTTCGCTGCGGAAGGTGATGTTGCGGGTGGTGTTCGCCACCACCGCCGCAAGATCGTCGCGCGGCGTGTCATGGTCGTGGGCCAGGGGACGATCGATGGTGATCGTATCACCGTTGATCGCGGTGATCGTGACCTCTTCATCCTCGCTCTCGGCATATTCCTTCTGTCCGGTCGCGCGGTTGAAGAACCAGCCCTTCTTGTGCGTCCCGGTCAGAACGATCGTGTCGCCGACCTGCCAGTTGTCAGGAATGTCCGACAGCTTGATTTCGGTATCGCCGGCCATCGGCGTTTCCGCCACCTTCAAGTTCGATGTCTTCTCAGCGCCGTGAATTTCGACCTGGCCGTGCGAAATCACGCCCCGCGACAGAAGCGAGGGATCCCAGTTGATGTCGATGTCGCCGTTATTGGCTATCACGATCTCGGCGTTGACATCGTCCTGGATCGGGTTGTCCTCGGTGCCAATCTCCAGACGGCCTGAAGGCGCGACAACCAGCGTGTCCACCAGCATCTTGGTGTCCATATCTGTGGCAAAGGACAATTCGCCATCAACCCGGACGGTAAACAGCGACGCGTCGCTTTCGCCGTCATAGGTAACTGAAACACCTTTGGGAATCAGTACCTTGGCGCCCTGATCCGGAATCTCACCATTGTACCATGTGTCCGGATCGAACCAGTCGCCATTGCCGATGGCGATATGCGTCGCCTCGGAACGGGGAACAAGGTCCAGCAACTGGCCATGTTCCGTGGCCTTTTGCGAGTCGTCCATATGAGCAGAATGATCCGCTTCGGCCTTTACTGCAATGACGTAGGCCTCAACTTCACTAGGATGTGTAGGCAGCGGAATGTATGAATCGTCGTCGCCGTGAT
>NZ_JBDOQV010000019.1:0-2447 GCF_039839345.1 Roseovarius sp. CAU 1744
TCATCCGGCACGCGCACGATCGGCACGATGGGCCCGAAGGTTTCCTCCATCACCAGCGCGCTCTCATGCGGCACGCGGTCGACCACGATCGGCGGCAGCAGCGCGCCCTGGCGGCCGGGGTGGTAGAGGATCTCGGCGCCCTGTTTTTCCGCGTCATGGACACGGTTCTCAAACAGCTCCGCCGCCTGGGCATGGATCACGCAGCCCAGTTCGGTCCCGGGGTCGCGCGGGTCGCCGAAGCGGATCGCCCTGGCCTTTTCCAGCACCTTGGGCACAAAGGCGTCGGCCACGCTCTCCTGCACCAGGATGCGCTTGATCGCGGTACAGCGCTGGCCGGAATTGCCCGTCGCCCCGGCCACGGCGATGGTCGCGGCGCGGTCGAGATCGGCATCGGAAAGATCGTTCAGCACGATCAGCGGGTCGTTGCCGCCCAGTTCCAGCGCCTGGCGCTTGTAGACGGCTTTCGACGCGATCATCTTGCCCACCGGCACGCCGCCGGTGAAGGTGATGATGTCGATATTCGGGTTGGTGATCATCTCGTCGCCGATATCGCCGGGCAGCCCGGTCACCACCTGGAACATCTCCGGCGGCAACCCGGCCTCGTAGAGGATATCGGCCAGCGTCAGCGCCGTGAGCGGCGTCAGCTCCGTCGGTTTGCAGACCATGCAGTTGTTGGTCGCGATCGACGGCGCGACCTTGTGGCTGACCATGTTGAGCGGGTGGTTGAAGGGCGTGATCGCGCTGATCGCGCGCACCGGCTCGCGCAGGGTGAAGATCTTGCGGTCCTTGCCGTTATGGGTCAGGTCGCAGGAGAAGATCTCACCATCGTCCTGCAGCGCCTGGGCGGCGGCGAACTGATAGACATCCTGCGCCCGCCTGGTCTCGTAAATCGCGTGCTGGTGGCAGATCCCCAGTTCCAGCGTCAGCCATTTCGCCAGGGTGTCGCGGCGTTCGCCGATCAGCTCGCCCGCGCGCCTGAGGATCTCGCTGCGCTCGTAGCGGGTCAGCCGGGACCGGTAATTCGCCGCGATCTCGAAGGCGCGGCGCGCATGGTCGGCGGTGCCCGCGGGCACGGTGCCCACCACCTCGTCGGTATAGGGGTACCTGACCTCGATCACCTCGTCGGTAAAGACCACCTCGCCGCCGATGCGCATCCCCTCGTTGCGGATTTCAATCGTGTCTTTCATGGTCATGGCCCCCGTCACAGCGCCGCGGCGGTGGTGGCATAGAAGAACGCGTCGAAATTCCTGAGCTCCGGCGCGCCCGGCAGGTCGATCACCCGGTTCACGATGAAGGGCACCTCCTGCTCGGTCAGCCCGCCATGGCTGCGCAGCGGCTCTTTCAGCGCGGCCAGGTCATGACGGTGCTCCGACGTGCCGATGCAGATGTTCTCGCCCGAGATCATCACGATATCGCCGATCCGGTCGCCGGGCAGCTCGAAGCGGCGGATCGCCTCTTGCTTGTCGACCACCAGCAGGATCTCGTCGCGCGCATCGAGCCTTGCCATGATCTCCGCCACATCCGCGCCCGCGGGCAGATAGGCGGTGGCAAAGGCGCCAAGCGCACCGTGATGCACCACGTAGGGATCGGTGATCGGCAGGATCACCCGGGCGGCGTCCTTGCCCAGCCACGTGTCCAGCAGGTCCTGCACGTAGATCACGTTGGGCGAACCGTCGGCATGGTGCTTGGGCTTCATGCCGTGATCGGCCGTGACCACGATCGCCGCGCCAAGCGCGTCAAGCTCGGCCAGGTAGCGGTCGAACATCGCGTAGAACGATTTCGCCTCGGCGTCGTCCGGCGCGTATTTGTGCTGCACGTAATCGGTCGTGGTCAGGTACATCACGTCCGGTTTCCACTCGCGCAGAAGCTTCACCCCGGCGGCAAAGACAAACTCGCTCAGCGCCGCCGAATAGACCTCGGGCTGGGCCATGCCCAGCCAGTCGCTGGCCTTCTCCTGGCCGTGCTCGGCCTGCGTGGACGTGTCGGATTTCTCCGCCGAGAAACACTTGGCCCGGTCATCGTCAAAACGCAGACCCGCCCCCAGCAGCGCCCTGAGCTTGTCCTTGGCGGTCACCACCGCCACCCGGCAGCCCGCATCGTAGAACTGCTTGAACACCGTCGGCGCCCGCAGGAACCGCACGTCGTTCATCATCACCTCCTCGCCGGTCTCCGGGTCATACAGGTAATTGCCGCAGATCCCGTGAACGCTCGGCGGCCGGCCGGTGGCAATGCTCAGATTGTTGGGGTTGGTAAACGACGGGATCACAGAATGCGCCAGACGGTCCGTCCCCTCCGACCGCATCCGCGCAAGCGTCGGCATCAGACCCTCCGCAATCGCAACCTCCAGATACGCCGGCTCACACCCGTCCAGACATATCGCAACCGCACAAACCTTCGGCACCGGATACACCCGATCATTCGCAAATATCGGCTTCTGTATGTTCATT